>NZ_JAVAYL010000009.1:0-319722 GCF_054185225.1 Bradyrhizobium sp. 18BD
AACCTGACAGCGCCGTTCGTCCGCACGAAGTTTTGGGCTCACGGAGAGCAATCCGCCCTGCCCAATCCTCTCGCACCCGACGCTGCCGCGTCCACCGCAGGCCCGGCTCGCGAAAATGACGACCACATGATCGCCCCTCAAGGATGAACCGGGATGGGCAACAAATACGATAAATCCGAATTCTTGTAAAGCGAAATCTTTTTGCCTGATAGCGTTGACAGCAGGACGAAACAGGCCGGGCCGCGGCGTAACGCGCCATACGAGCGAACCTGTTGCACCGCGGAACAATTTGCGACGCACCATTCAAAATGAGACTGCCCGTTAAGCCGCACATGGCTCCAACGCGTGCGCTGCATCCGAGTTCGGTTAGCCTCCATCCCAAGAACTGCACGCCTTGCCAAAACGCCGCAACGCGCGGCGATGCGCGAGCGTGCGGCGAAAAACAGCGACACGAAGGCCCCAGGGAGGAGAGCAATGTTGAAAGGCAGTCTAGGACTGATCGCGTTGAGCAGCCTGTTGTTGTCGGGCACCGCATTCGCGCAGGAGAAGATCAAGGTCGGCGTCACCGCAACGCTCGAAGGCACCTACACCGTGCTCGGCGAGGACGGCATCCGCGGCTTCCAGACCGCACTCAACGTGCTCGGCAAGAAGGTCGGCGACAAGGAGCTCGAATTCATCATCGCCTCGACCGACGCGACGCCCGATTCCGCGGTTCGCGCGGTGCGAAAGCTGATCGAGCAGGACAAGGTGCAGATCCTGCTGTCCCCGCTGTCCGGCGACGAAGGCATCGCGGTCAAGAACTTTGCAAAAACCCATCCGGAGCTGACCTTCGTCAACGCCGCGTCCGGCGCGCAGGAGACGACCTATGTCGATCCGGCCCCGAACTTCTTCCGCTACAACATGGACGGCGCGCAGTGGCAGGTCGGCCTCGGCAAATACGCCTATGACGAAAAGAAGTATCGCAAGATCGCGACGGTCGGCGAGGACTACTCCTTCATCTACACCCAGGTGTTCGGGCTCGTGCTCGAGTTCTGCGGCGCCGGCGGGCAGGTCACCAACCGGCAATGGGTGCCACTCGGGACCAAGGACTTTGCCTCGGTGATCGCCGCCCTGCCCGACGACGTCGACGCGATCTATCTCGGCCTCGGCGGCGCCGACGCCGTCAACTTCCTCAACCAGTACCAGCAGGCCGGCGGCAAGGCGCACCTGATGGGCGGCTCGATCATGATCGACCAGACCATCCTGTCGTCCAAGGGCAATGCCAAGAGCGCGCTGGTCGGCACGCTCGCCGCGAGCGGCCAGGCTGACACCTGGGAGGATCCGGGTTGGCAGAAATTCGTGAAGGACTATCAGGACGCCTTCCCACCGAACAAGCGCTTCCCGAGCCCCTCGCTGCTCGCCACAAACTATTACGGCTCGACGATGGCGCTGATCCTCGCGCTGCGTCAGGTCAATGGCGACCTCAGCGACAACCAGTCGAAGTACAAGGCCGCACTGGCGAAGATCGAGCTCGATGCGCCCAACGGCAAGATCAAGCTCGACTCCAACCGCCAGGCGATCGGCACCAACTTCGTCACCGAGGTCGTCGACGACGGCAAGGGCGCGCTGTTCTCGAAGGTCGTGAAGGTGATCCCGAACGTGAACCAGACGCTGGGTTACGACCCCGCGGTGTTCGCCAAGATCGGTTTGCCAAGCCGTACAGTACCGGAATGTAAGAAGTACTGACGTAGTCGCATCAGCGACGCCATGACTGACCGGGGAGAGATTTGCAAGGTGCGGACATTGTGCGCCCTTGCATTCTCTCCCCGGTTGTTGAACGCTATCAAAAAAGACAAGAGCTTCTGGGAGGGAAGGCATGAGCCGGGCGCTCGCCGTCTTCCACGGCCGCTTCGGCCGGGCGACGGTCTATCAGTTGAACCGCCCCTTCAACATCCACGCACATCGCGAAGGTCATTTGATCTTCCATGTCGGGGGACGTCCCGCATGCATCGACGTCAACGATGGACGTTACGAGCTCACTGAAGGTTCCGTCGTCGCGATCAATCCATGGGAACCGCATAATTTCCTGCCGTCCGATCTCGACGGCGGCGCCGTTTTCTTCGTGCTCTATGTCAACGCCGAGTGGTTCGCGCCCGATGCGCCCGGCGCCGACCGCCTTCGCTTCGGGCGCACGCAGTTTTCGCGATCGATCGCGCTGGACAAGCAGATCAGGCACGCGGCCGCCCTTGTGTGCGGCGCACCCTCGCTCAACAGCCTCGACGGCGAGCTGAGACGTCTGATCGACGTCTGCTACGACGAAAGCTGGCAGCAGGCCGAGCTCACGCGCGATCCGCGCGCCAACGGCTCGGTCACCGATTTTCGCGTACGCAAGTGCATCAAGATGATGTCGGAGAGTCCCGGCGCCGAGATCGAGCTCGACACCATCGCGCGCGAATCCGGCCTGTCGCGCCCGCATTTCTACCGGCTGTTCCGCACCCAGACCGGCGTCACCCCGCACCTCTATCTCAACACGCTGATGATGGAGCAGGCGCTGGAAGCGCTGGTGGCGAGCGAAGCACCGATCGCAGATATCGGCTTCGATCTCGGCTTCTCCTCGCAGAGCGGTTTCACCCGCTTCTTCGCCGCCAATGTCGGCATGGCGCCGACCGATTATCGTCGCGCGGCCAAGGTTTTGCGCGGCTGAGGGACGCGCGAAAAGATACTCACGATCAAATGCGCCCCCGACAGCCGCTCTAGGATGTGCGCAACGCGATCCCGACACGAGGATTGCGGTCGATAGGGAGCGCACGTTCATGGCAGGGCTTGCGGCCGGCAACGGTCTGCGTGCCCCCTCACCTCGCTTGCAGGGAGAGGGTTTGAATGACGCGACGACGGAGCGGCCATCATGACCCGCTTTGTCGAGCGCCATCCCGCCTGGGCTTTGGTCATCATCATCGCGATCGCAGTCGCGCTGTGGCTGATCTTCGCGGTGTGGCCGCCCGGCCTCGAGGAGGCGCTCGGCCGCAAGCGGGTGTTCCTCAACGCCCTCTTCAACGGCATCACGCTCGGCGGACTCTATTTTCTCGTCGCCAGCGGCTTCACGCTGATCTTCGGCCTGATGCGCAACGTCAACCTTGCGCACGGTTCGCTCTATCTGTTCGGCGGCTATGTCGGGTACGCCATCAGCGCCTCGACCGGCTCGTGGATCCTGTCGTTCATCGTCGCCTTCATCCTGACGGCGCTGGTCGGCGTACTGCTCCAGGTCCTCGTGTTCCGCCGCATGGAGGGCCAGGATCTGCGCCAGACCATGGTCACGATCGGGCTCTCGATCGTGTTCGCCGATCTGATGCTCTGGGCCTGCGGCGGCGACTTCTACCAGATCCAGACCCCAAGCTGGCTGATCGGTCCGATCGAGCTGCCGCTGCTCACGGCCGTCAAGTCTTCCGGCGAGCCGGTTTACCTGCGCTACCCGCTGGTACGGCTCGTGATCTTCCTGGCGTCCGTGATCATCGGCGTCGCGATGTGGCTCGCGCTCAACCGCACCCGGATCGGCATGATCATCCGCGCCGGGGTCGACGATCGCGATATCCTCGCCGCAACGGGTGTACGCATCCAGATCGTTTTCGTGCTCGTCTTCGCGCTCGGCGCCGGGCTTGCCGGTATCGCAGGCGTGGTCGGCGGCACCTTCCAGTCGCTCTCGCCGGGCGAGGACATCCGCTTCCTGCTTGCCTCCCTCGTCGTCGTGATCGTCGGCGGCATGGGATCGATCCCCGGTGCCGCGCTCGGCGCGCTGATCATCGGTCTCGCCGAGCAGCTTGGCTCGGTCTACATCCCGACCTACGCCATCGTCGTGACGTTCCTGATCATGGTGCTGGTGCTGGCGCTTCGGCCGCAGGGCCTGCTTGCGAGGCGCTGACATGTCGGTCACCCACGACGCTCGCATTCAGGTCCGCACCCCCGCCTCAACAGCGCAGCGCCCGGCCATGCGCGGCTGGCCCGACGTCAACAATCCCGCGGCCTGGATCGTGGCGATCATCCTCCTGATCATGCCGCTGATCGCCAACGGCTTCTTCCTGATCGAGATCTTCGCGACGACGTTGATCCTGGGCACCATCGCCCTCAGCCTGATGTTCCTGGCCGGTTATGGCGGCATGGTCAGCCTGATGCAGCTCACCATTGCCGGCTTCTGCGCCTACATGGTCGCGGTGTTCGGCGTCAGCGGCAACGCCAATATCAGCCTGGGCTGGCCGTGGTGGCTGGCGGTGCCGATGGCGCTGGCGCTCGCGACCATCTTCGGCACGCTCGGCGGCGCGCTCGCGGTGCGCACCGAGGGCATCTACACCATCATGATCACGCTCGCGATCGGCGCGGCCTTCTATTACTTCACCAACCAGAACTGGGCGATCTTCAACGGCCACACCGGCATCAACAACGTTTCGACGCCGCACTTCTGGGGCGTCAACTGGCGCGCCGACATTCCCTTCTATTACATCGTGCTCGCGGTCGCCGCGCTCTGCTATTTCGCGGTCGACTACATCTCCCGCGCGCCGTTCGGCCTGGCGCTGCAGGGCGTGCGCGACAATCCGCGCCGCATGGCCGCACTCGGCTTCAACGTCAATGCGCACCGTGTCGCCGCCTATGCGGTGGCGTCCTTCATTGCCGGCCTCGCCGGTGTGCTTCAGGTCTGGAACTATCGACAGATCTCGCCGGGCACCGTCAGTGTCGGCGCCTGCATCGACGTCCTCATCATCGCCGTCGTCGGTGGCATCACGCGGCCGATCGGGCCCTATATCGGCGCACTGGTATTCGTCCTCCTGCGCACCTTCGCGCTCGACTTCCTGGTCAAGATCGGGCTCGACGGCAACCGCTTCCGGCTGCTGATCGGACTCGGCTTCCTTGCCATCGTGTTCTGGTCGTCGGACGGCGTGATCGGCCTGTGGCAACGCTGGCGCCAGAGCCAACGTCGCGAGGCGGATCGCCCGAGCGGAGGGCGCGGCCATGGATAGCGTCGCCCGGCGCCTCTCCGCCGTCGGTGCCGGTGCAGCTTTGGAGCTGCGCGGGGTCACGCGGCTGTTCGGCGCGCTGGCGGCACTCACCGACGTCACCATCACCGTGCGCCCTGGCGAGCGCCGCGCGGTGCTCGGCTCCAACGGCGCCGGCAAGACAACGCTGTTCAACTGTATCACCGGCGACTTTCCGCCCTCTTCGGGCACGATCCGCTTCTTCGGCGAGGACGTGACGCACTTCCCGCCCTATGAGCGCATCCGCCGTGGCCTCAGGCGGACCTATCAGATCTCCGCGCTGTTCCCCGGGCTGACCGTGCAGGACAATGTCTATCTTGCCTGCCGTGGCGTCTCGCGCGGCCGCTTCTCGTTCCTGCGCCCCGGACAGAATGACGCGTTGATGCACGCCGCCGACGGTCTGGTGCAGGCCGTGCACCTCACCGCGGTGAAGGACCAGCGCGTCGCCGAACTCGCGCACGGCCAGCAGCGCCAACTCGAGATCGCGCTGGCGCTTGCCGGCGCGCCCCGCTTCGTGCTGTTCGACGAGCCCGCCGCCGGCCTCTCGCCGACCGAACGGGCCGAGCTGGTCGAGATCCTGACCTCGCTGCCCGCGCATATCGGCTACATCATCATCGAGCACGACATGGACGTGGCGCTACGCGTCGTCGAGAGCGTGACGATGATGCACAACGGCCGCATCTTCAAGGAGGGCCTGCCGGAGGAGATCCAGTCCGACTCCGAGGTGCAGGAGCTTTATCTCGGAGGCGGCCATGAGTGAGGTCCGCCGTTCCCCCGCAGCGCTCGAGGTCCGAGGCCTCGACGTCTACTATGGCCATTCGCACGCGCTGCAGGGCGTCGACCTCTCGCTCGACGCCGGTGTGTTCTCCGTGGTCGGCCGCAACGGCATGGGCAAGACCACGCTGTGCAAGGCGATCATGGGCCTTGTGCCGGTCAGCGGCGGCTCGATCCGCGTCCGCGGCGAGGACATCACCCGGCGGCCGCCAGCCCATATCGCGCGGCTCGGCGTCGGCTATGTGCCGCAGGGACGCCGGCTCTGGCGCTCGCTCAGCGTCGACGAGCATCTGCGGCTGGCCGGCGGGATGCGGCCCGGCGCCTGGACCGTCGAACGCATCTACGACACTTTTCCGCGGCTCGCCGAGCGCAAGGACCATGGCGGCGGCCAGCTCTCCGGCGGCGAGCAGCAGATGCTCGCGATCTCGCGCGCGCTGCTGACCAATCCGCATCTCCTGATCATGGACGAGCCGACCGAGGGGCTTGCCCCCGTCATCGTCGCCCAGGTCGAGGACATGCTGCTGCAGCTTGGCGAGGACGGCGACATGTCCGTGCTCGTGATCGAGCAGAATATCGGCGTCGCCACCGCGATCTCGCGCAACGTCGCGATCATGGTCAACGGCCGTATCAACCGCATCATCGATTCCGTGCGGCTCGCGGCCGATCGCGAGCTGCAGCAGCGCCTGCTCGGCGTCGGGCTGCACGCCGAGCTTGAATCCGACCTCGATGTGCCGGCGGCCGGCGGTGAAGCAAGGCCGGCCCCACAGCCTGCACGCGCGAGCGGCCCGATCCGGATCTACATCTCCAACCCCACACCGCCAACGCGCTGGTCGCAGCCGGTCCCAATCGGCCGCATTGAGGCTGCGGCCCGTACACTGTCGACGCAGGTCGCCCGCCTAGACGAAACCGCGCGGCGCAAGCGCGAGCCGATGACGGCGCAGACATCGGGCCCGCCGGTGGTGCTGGTCGTCGGCACGCTCGACACCAAGGGTACGGAACTCCGCTTCATCCGCGACATCATCGCCGAAAGCGGCCTGCGCACGCGGCTGGTCGACGTCTCCACCAGCGGCAAGCATGCGACCTGCGATGTCTCCGCGCAGGAGATAGCCCTGAACCATGGCCGCGGCGGCTCGGCCGTGTTCGGCCCGGACCGCGGCGCCGCGGTGACGGCGATGGCCGATGCGTTTGCCAATTGGATCAAGCGCCAGGGCAATATCGCCGGTGTGATCTCGGCCGGCGGCTCCGGCGCGGCCTCTCTCGTCGCGCCCGGCATGCGCACCCTTCCCGTCGGCGTGCCAAAGCTGATCATCTCTTCGGTCGCCTCGGGCGACGTCGCGCCCTATGTCGGTCCGGCCGACATCACCATGATGTACTCGGTCACCGACGTTCAGGGCCTCAACTCGATCTCGCGCGCGGTGCTGTCGAACGGCGCCAACGCCATCGCCGGCATGGTCAAGGCCCGCCTCGACCAGCGCGAGGCCAAAGAGCGAGTGGCGAGTGCAGGCCTGCCGTCGGTCGGCATCACCATGTTCGGTGTCACGACGCCTGCGGTGCAGAAGATCGCGGCCGAGCTGCGCGCTGACTTCGAATGCCTCGTGTTCCACGCCACCGGCGTCGGCGGGCGCTCGATGGAGAAGCTGGTCGACTCCGGCCAGCTCGCGGGCGTCATCGATCTCACCACGACCGAGATCTGCGATCTCCTCATGGGCGGCGTGTTCCCGGCGACCGAGGATCGATTTGGCGCGATCATCCGCACCCGCCTGCCCTATATCGGCTCGGTCGGCGCGCTCGACATGGTCAATTTCGGCGCGCCCGACACTATTCCCGAGCGCTATCGCGGCCGCAAATTCCACGTCCACAATCCGCAGGTGACCTTGATGCGGACCACGGCCGAGGAAAGCGAACGCATGGGCCGCTGGATCGGCGAGCGGCTCAACCAGATGGATGGACCGGTACGCTTCTTCCTGCCTGAGGGCGGTGTCTCCGCGCTCGACGCCCGCGGCAAACCGTTCTGGGACCCAGAGGCCGATGCCGCCTTGTTCCGCGCGCTGGAGCGCACGGTGCGTTCGACCGGCAATCGCCAACTGGTCCGCGTCAAGCAGAACATCAACGATCCCGAGTTCGCCTCGACCATCGTGATCGCGTTCCGAACGCTGTTCGGCCGCGCCGGGGCGCGCCGGAGACTAGCGAGGTGACCGATGGCCCGGTTTGAACGCACTACTCTCCTGAAACGGTTTCGCGAGATGGCGAAGCGCGGCGAGCCGATCGTCGGCGGTGGCGCCGGCACCGGCCTGTCGGCCAAGTGCGAGGAAGCCGGCGGCGTCGACTTGATCGTGATCTACAATTCCGGCCGCTATCGCATGGCTGGCCGCGGCTCGCTTGCGGGTCTGATGCCCTATGGCGACGCCAACGCCATCGTGCTGGAGATGGCCGGCGAAGTCTTGCCCGTGGTCAGCAAGACGCCGGTGCTCGCCGGCGTCAACGGCACCGATCCGTTCCGCGACATGGACGTGTTCCTCGACCAGCTCAAGACGCTCGGCTTCGCCGGCGTGCAGAACTTTCCGACCGTCGGCCTGATCGACGGCGTATTCCGCGCCAATCTCGAAGAGACCGGCATGTCCTACGCGCTGGAAATCGACATGATCGCCAAGGCACGCGAGAAGGATCTGCTGACGACGCCCTACGTCTTCAGCGAGAAAGAAGCCGCCGCGATGGCGATCGCCGGCGCCGATATCATCGTCTGCCACCTCGGCCTGACCACCGGTGGCACGATCGGCGCGCAGACCGCGCCGAAACTGAAGGATTGCCCGGCGCGCATCGACACCTGGGCCTCGGCGGCGCTCAGCGTCAATCCGGACATTCTGGTGCTCGCCCATGGCGGCCCGATCGCGGATCCAGCGGACGCCGATTTCATCATGAAGAACACCCGTTACTGCCACGGCTTCTACGGCGCGTCCTCGATGGAGCGGCTGCCGGTGGAGCGGGCATTGACGGACCAGGTACGCAAATTCAAGGCGATCGGCGCTCGCTGACGCCTGCAAGATCGAGGGAGGGAAACATGTCAGGGATCCTGGTCGGCGAGCTCATCCTCTGGCTGATCGTCGCGATCATCGTGATCGTTGTTGGCGTGTACATCGTCAACTGGCTCTACCACCGCTCCTCCAAGGAGGTGTCGTTCGTCCGGACCGGTTTCCTCGGCGAACGTGTGGTGATCAACGGCGGCGCCTTCGTGCTGCCGTTCATCCACGCCTACACCCCCGTCAACATGAACGTGCTGCCGATGGGCATCGTGCGTTCGCGGCAAGACGCTGTCATCACCCGCGACCGCATGCGCGTCGACATCGAGGCCGACTTCTATGTGCGCGTGCAGCCGACCCGCGAGGCCGTCTCGATCGCGGCCGCCACCCTGGGCCGCCGCACCATGGAGCCGGAACAGCTGCACGCACTGCTGGCCGGCAAGTTCATCTCGGCGATCCGCTCCGTCGCCTCCGAAATGACCATGGAGGAGATGCATGAGCGCCGCGGCGACTATGTCGCGCGCGTCAAGACCAATGCGGCCGAGGCCCTCGCCCAGAACGGCCTCGAGCTCGAATCCGTCGCCATCACCGATCTCGACCAGACCGACCTCGAATTCTTCAACCCCTCGAACCGTTTCGATGCCGAAGGTCTGACCCGTCTGATGGAGGACATCGAGGCCAGGCGCAAGCTGCGCAACGACATCGAGCAGGACTCGATGATCAAGATCCGTACGCGCAATCTCGAAGCCGAGCGGCAGGCGCTCGAAATCGAGCGCGAGAGCGAGACCGCGCGGCTGGAGCAGGAACGCGACATCGAGATGCGCCGCGCGCTGCAGCGCACCGAAGTCGCCCGCGAACGCGCCCTGCGCGAGACCGAGGCCGAGCAAGCCCAGATCTCGGCGCGCGAGGCCATCGAGCGCTCCCGGATTGCCAACGAGCAGGCGATCGCGGAGGCGCGCATCGCCTCCGAGCGCGAGACCCGCCAGAAGGAGATCGAGCGTACCCGTACCATCGAGGAGAAGGAGCTGCTGGCGCGCGAGGAGATCGAGAAGACCCGCATCGCCAACCAGCGCTCGATCGACACGACGCGGATCGCTTCCGAACGCGAGGTCCGCCAGCGCGAGATCGAGCGGATGCGCACGGTCGAGGAAGCCGAGATCGCGGCCCGCGAGGCCATCGAGAAGGCGCGGATCCAGCAGGACCGCGTCGTGACCGACGCCCGCATCGCCAACGAGGAAGAGACGCGCCGCCGCGAGATCGAACGCACCCGCGCCGTCGACGAGGCCGAGATCGCCGCGCGCGAAGCCACCGAAAAGGCCCGCATTGCCCAGACTTTGATCGTCAATGTCGAGCGCATCTCCTCCGATGAGCGCACCCGTGCCCTGGAGATCCAGCAGGTGCGTACCATCCAGGAGGCCGAGATCGAGGCGCAGCGCGCCGTCGAGGCGGCCCGGATCGCCCGCGAACGCACGCTCGCCGCCGAACGCATCGCCGCCGAGCAGAACACGCGGCAGCTGGAGATCGAGCGCAACCAGACGCTCGAGGTCGCCGGCATCGCCGCACGCGAGACCACCGAGGCCTCGCGCATCGCCCAGGAAGAACGCGTCCGCTCGCTGGAGATCGCCCGCAACCGCGCCGTCGAGGAAGCCGACATCGCCTCCCGCGAGGCCATCGAGGCCGCCCGCATCGCCCAAGAGAAGGCGGTCGCGGCCGAGCGCATCCAGGCCGAGCGCGCCACCCGCTCACTGGAAATCGAGCGGACCGGCATTCTGGAGGCCGCCGAGCTGAAGCGGCGCGATGCCATCGAACGCCAGCGCATTACCGTCGATCTCGCGCTGGAGGCCGAGCGGATCAATTCGTCGAAGAAGCGCGAAGTGCTCAATATCGAGCAGAAGAAGGCGATCGAAATCGCCGATGAGGACCGCGTCATCGCGCTGTCCGCCAAGAAATCCGAGCGGATCGATGCTGACCGCCAGGTCCGGCAGGCCGAGATCGTCGCCCGCAAGGAGGTCGAGACCACCGACGTCTCGCGCGAGCAGGCGCTGGAAGCCGCCCGCCTCGAACGCCGCCGCGCGATCGAGCAGCTCGAGGTCGCCCGCGTCCAGTCATTGCAGGAGGCCGAGATCTCTTCCCGCGAGGAAGTCGAACGCGCCCGCATCGCCTCCGACCGCGGCCTCGACGAGGCCCGCATCGGCCGCGAGCGCGAACTGCGCAAGCTCGAGGTCAACCGCGAGAAGGAGGTCGAGACGGTCCTGATGGAGAAGGCGATCGCCATTCACCAGAAGTCGCTCGAAGAATCAGCCGCCCGCGCAGCGGCCGAGGAAGCCCGCATACGCGCCACCGAGGCTGCCGAGCGCGTCGTCACCGCCCGAGAGAGCGAAATCGCAAAACGTCGCAAGACCGTCGAGGTGCTGCTCGCCGAGAAGCAGGCCGAGGAAACCCGTATCGCCGCCGAGGCCGAGCGCGTGCGCGCCGCCGTCGAGGCCGAGGCGCAGCGGATGCTCAACGAGGCCGAGAACGTGCTCACCGACCAGGCGCGCTACTCGCTGTTCCGCAGAAAGCTGCTCGACCGTATCGAGGGCATCGTGCGCGAGAGCGTCAAGCCGATGGAAAAGATCGAGGGCATCCGCATCCTCCAGGTCGACGGCCTCAACGGCAATGGCCATGGCGGCAATGGCGGCCGCAGCGCCACCGACGAGGTGATCGACTCGGCGCTGCGCTACCGCGTGCAGGCGCCGTTGATCGACTCCATCCTCTCCGACATCGGCGTCGAAGGCGGCAGCCTCGCGAAGATGCCGGGCCTGATCCGCGAGGCCCGCGACATGCAGGGCATCAAGGACTCCGCCCGCAAAGGCGGTGGCGACAAGCCGGCGGCGCCCTCGCCTGCGGCCGAAGGTGGCGGCGAGCCGCCGGCCGAGCGCGGTCCGCGGAAGAAGAGCTGAGGTCCGACCCATGCCCCGCGTCTACGTCTCCACCGTCGTCAACGCGCGCAACGACCGCGTTTGGGCGCGGGTGCGCGATTTCAACGGCCTGCCGAACTGGCACCCCGCGATCGCCGAAAGCCGCATCGAGGGCGGCGAGCCCTCCGACAAGATCGGTTGCGTCAGGGACTTTCGGCTGCGCAACGGCGACCGCATCCGCGAGAAGCTGCTCGGCCTGTCCGACTACGACATGTTCTGCACCTATTCGATCCTGGAATCCCCGATGGGCGTCGAGAACTACGTCGCCACCTTGCGGCTGACGCCTGTCACCGACGGCGACCAGACTTTTGTCGAATGGACCGCCGAGTTCGACTGCGCGCCGGAGCGGGAGACCGAGCTCGTCGGCAATATCGGCGGCGGCGTATTCCAGGGCGGGTTCGATGCCCTCAAGCGCGTGTTCGGAGGCTGATGTGATGATCGCAAGCGTTCACGCCGCGGCACACTGCGCCCCCTCGCCCCGCCTCCGGGGAGAGGGTTGGGGTGAGGGGGAGTCTCTCCGGGGACGGACGCAGTTGGACTCGCGGAGACTCCCCCTCACCCGCGCCTTCGGCGCGACCTCTCCCCGCAAGCGGGGCGCGGTGAAGAAAGCAACCGAGGTCTAGCGGTGCCGCATATCGTCAAAAGCACGATCCTGGACGCGCCGACCGATGCGGCGTGGGCCATGCTGCGCGATTTCAATGGACACGATCGCTGGCACCCCGCGGTCGCGACCTCCTCGATCGAGCGCGCGCACGCCTCCGACAAGATCGGCTGCGTCAGGCGGTTCAAGCTGAAGGACGGCGCGGAGCTCCGCGAGCAATTGCTGGCGCTGTCCGACCTCGAACAAAGCTTCAGCTACTGCCTGCTCGATACCCCGATCCCGATGTTCAACTACGTCGCCCATGTCCGCCTGCTGCCGGTGACCGACGGCGACCGCACGTTCTGGCACTGGGAGTCGCGCTTCACGACCAGGCCCGAGGATCGCGAGCGCATCACCCACATGGTCGCAGAAGACATCTACCAGGCCGGGTTCAGGGCGATCCGCCGGCATCTGAAGGAGGCCGCCTAGATGGCCGTGACAGTGAAGACTTTTACCAGCGCCAGCGAGGCGGCCGGCGCGCTATCCTCGGACCGCACCGCGCGCTATCTCGGCGGCGGCACGCTGGTGATGCGGGCGCTGAATGAGGGCGACGTCTCGATCTCGACCGTGGTCCGCGCCCAGGACCAGGCGCTGACCCGGATCGACGCCTCCGGCCCGCGCATCACGCTCGGCGCCGGCGTTACCTTCGCACGCGTCCTCGCGGAACGCGACCTTGGCTTCCTGCATGGCCCAGCCCGCTCGATCGGCGGCCCAGCGGTGCGCAACATGGGGACAGTCGGCGGCAATCTCTTCGCCCCAAACCCATATGGCGATTTCACCGTCGCGCTGCTGGCGCTCGATGCCACCGTTGCCGTGCAAGGCGGCTTCGGCTCGCGCGACATCCCGATCGAGGAGTTTTTGCAAGCACGCGACCGGCAGGCCGGAACATTGGTCCTCTCAATCTCGTGCACCCGGCCGGCCAGCACCGAGGCGTTTCGCTATCGCAAGATCGCCCGCATCAAGCCGAAGGGCGGCTCGGTCATCACGCTCGCCGCGCATCTGCCGATCTCCGGAGGACGGATCGCGGGCGCGCGGATCGCGCTGGGCTCGATGGCGCCGACGCAGATCCGCGCCCGCGCCGCCGAGCGGGCGCTGGAGGGACGTTCGCTCGACGCTGCGACCATTGCGGCCGCCGCATCGGCCGCCACTGAGGGAACATCGCCCTCCGACAACGCGCTCGGCAGCGCCTGGTATCGCCGAGAGATCGTGGGGGTGCATCTGCGCCGCCTGCTGTCGGGACAGGAATAAACGATCATGTCCAAAATCCCTCTGCAATTTCGTCACAACGGCCGCGACGTCGCGATCTTCGTCGATGGCGGCACCAATCTGCTGGTGGCGCTGCGCGAGTTGATCGGCGACATGACGCCGAAATTCGGCTGCGGCCAGGGCGGCTGCGGCACCTGCAGCGTGCTGATCGACGGCGAGCTGCACCTCTCATGCCTGACGCTGGCGGAGACCGTGGCTGGCCGCAGCATCGAAACGCTCGACGGCATGAAGCAGGGCCCGAACCTGCATCCGCTCCAGCGCGCCTTCGCCGACAATTTTGCCGCCCAGTGCGGCTATTGCACGCCGGGCATGCTGATGGCCGCGAAGGCCCTGCTCGACCGCAATCCATCGCCAAGCCGTGACGAGGTCATCGAGGCGATCTCCGGCAACATCTGCCGCTGCACCGGCTACGAGCCGATCATCAATGCCATCCTCGCCGCCGCCGGCGGCCGGGTCAGCGCGTAAGGGAACGCGACCATGCTGGAACTGCGCAAGGACATTTTCGCCGACGAGCGCGACGATAATCTCAAGGAGATCGGCAAGGGCACCCAGCGCCAGGACATGCTCGGCCATGTCACGGGCACGTCGAGCTATTTTGGCGATCACAAGCTGCAGGGCATGCTGCATCTGAAGGTCGTGCGCTCGACCCAGGCCCACGCCAGGATTCGCCGCATCGACACCACCGACGCCGAGCGTTCGGCGGGCGTGCGCCGGATCATCCGTGGCGCCGATGTGCCGGTCAATCTCAACACGCTTCTCAGCCTGATCAATTTCGGCAAGGACGATGAGCCGTCGCTGGCCGTCGACAAGGTCCGCTACAAGGGCGAGCCGATCGTCGCGATCGTCGCCGACAGCGAGCGCGAGGCCTTTGAGGCCGTCGCGAAAGTCAAGGTCGACTACGAGCTGCTGCCGGCGGTGTTCGACGTCGAGGAGGCGCTGAAGCCCGGCGCGCCCGTGGTCAACGAAACCTATCCCAAGAACACGTTCACCTATCACGAGACCTACGATCATCAGAAACTACGCTTCGGCGATGCCGACGCGGCGCTGGCGACAGCCGATCACGTGCTGGAGCAGCGCTACCAGATGTCGCCGATCGAGCACGCCCCGACCGAGACCAACGGGGCGATCGCGGCGCCCGACACCAATGGCCGCTATGTCGTGTACACCTCGACGCAAGCGCTGTTCTTCTCGGTCGACACCTGCGCCAAGATCCTGGACGTGCCCTCCAACACCTTCCATTTCATCGGCGGCACGGTCGGCGGCGGCTTTGGCGGCAAGGTCGACACGCTGACCGAGCCGCTCGCCATCCTCGGTGCGATGTTGACGGGCCGCCCCGTGCGCTACGTGTTCGGGCGCGAGGAGGAGATGCAATACGGGCCGCCGCGCGGCGCCGAGCGCATCTACATCAAGGACGGCGTGATGCGCGATGGCCGCATCGTCGCGCGAAAGATCCGCGCCTATTTCGACAGCGGCGCCTATACGCGGCTGTCGAGCTACGCCGCCGTGAAATGCGCTGCGCATCTGCCGGGCCCCTACACCATCCCCAACGTCTATGGCGACGTCTATTGCGTCTTCACCAACCGTACGCCGGCGACCGCCATGCGCGGCTTCGGTGTCACCGCGATGGACTTTGCGATCGAGTGCCAGATGGACAAGCTGGCGCATCTGATCAACATGGATCCGATGGAGTTCCGGATTCTGAATGCCTATCGCGACGGCGACATGAAGGCACATCGGCGCGAAGCGAAGAACACCGCGCTGATCGAATGCGTCCAGGTCGCGGCCGAGAAAGCCAAGTGGCCGCTCCGCGAAGAGTTCAAGCGGGCGTCCTCGCGCAAGGACGGCGGCGGCAGCCGCGCCGTGATCCCGCCCACTCCGACGGATGGCCGCGCACGGCCCACCGCTCCGGCGCAGCAGCGCACCAGCTACGACCGGCTTCCGCCCACCGTCACGCGCGAACCGCCGCGCGAGCCACCACCGCCGGCTCCGCCACCACCTTCGCCGCGGCCGACCGCGCCCTCGCATGGCGCGACCCGTTTCTCCTCCGTCTTCGGCACCAGGAGGCGCTAGATGACCCGGCATCGCGGACGCGGCATCGCGTCGATCAATTACCCCATCGGCATGAATCTCGGCGGCGACCCCAGCCAGGCGCTGGTGCATTCCAACCCGAGCGGCAAGTTCACGGTGGCTCTGTCGTCCATCGACTTGGGACAGGGCATGAAATCGGTGACGCGGCAGATCTGCGCGGAGACGCTCGGCGTGCCGGTCGAGGATGTCTATGTCGATACGGCAGACTCCGACACCGGCCCGCACTGCATGGGCTCGTTCGCCTCGCGCGGCACCCACCGCGTCGGCAATGCTGTGATGGCAGCGGCCCGGGAAGCGCGTGGCGTGATGATGGAAGCCGCCGCCGAGGAGCTTGAGGTCAACGCCGCCGATCTCGACACCGACGGGCGCGGCAACATCCACGTCAAGGGCGCGCCGCACCGCTCGATCTCGACCAAGGACGTCGCGATTGCGGCGCAGTTCAAGCAGGGCAAGACCATCTCCGGCCGCGGCATCTTTCTCGTGCCACTCTCGAACGTCGACCCCGAAACCGGCGAGATGTCGCCCGCGACCTGCTACGCCCATGCCTGCCTGGTCGCCGAGGTCGACGTCGACGACGAGACCGGCGAAGTCGCGATGGTACGGATGGATTCGGCCTATGAACTCGGCCGCGCACTCAATCCACGCCTGGTCGAACAGCAGCTCGTCGGCGGTGCCTGGATGGGCGTCAGCCACGCGCTCTACGAGACGCCGGAGCCTTACTATCCCGAGCCCATTCATGGCCCGCGCGACTTCGTCGAATATCTGATGCCCGGCCCCGGCGACATCTGCCCGCACGATATCGCCGTGCTGGAGCGCCCTGCCCCTGACGGCCCTTTCGGCGCCAAAGGTCCCGGCGAGATGTGCGCCAATCCGGTGCTGCCCGCCGTGGCGAACGCGATCTTCAACGCGGTCGGCGTGCGCATCGATGATCTGCCGATCACCCCGGAAAAGGTCCTGCGCGCGATAAAGGCCCAGGGCGGCGCGCGGCAGCAGGCGCGGCGCTAGAGGTTTCGGTTCATGGCGGTCCGCAGCAACATCGTCGGCATCGACAGCCCCGAGGCGCTGGAGAAGGCGCTGCGCGCGGCCTATTACCTTGCCGACGAGGGCCTTGCGACTGCGTCCTATCTTGGGTTGGCACTCGGCAAGCCGCTACTGCTGGAGGGCGCGCCGGGCGTCGGCAAGACCGAAGCCGCAAAGGCCATTGCTGCCGTGCTCGGCCGCCGGCTGATCCGCCTGCAATGCTATGAGGGCATCGACGCCTCCGCAGCACTCTATGAGTGGAACTACCCGCGCCAGATGCTGGCGATCCGCCAGGCCGGCGACGAGAGCATCGATATCTATGGCGAGACCTTCCTGATCGAGCGACCAATGCTGGCGGCGCTGCGCGCGCCTGACTCCACCGTGCTGCTGATCGACGAAGTCGATCGCGCCGACCAGGAGTTCGAGGCCTTCCTGCTCGAGTTTTTGTCCGACTTCCAGATCTCGATCCCCGAGCGCGGTACGGTGCGCGCCGCCGAGCGGCCCGTCGTCGTGCTGACGTCAAACCGGACGCGAGACCTGCACGAAGCCTTGCGCCGCCGCTGCGTCTATCACTGGATCGATTATCCCACCGAAGAACGCGAAGCACGGATCGTGATGCTGCGGGCCTCCAGCGTGGCCGAGGCGACCGCACGTGCCGTCGTCGCGGCCGTCGGCAAGCTGCGGCGCGAGCCGCTCAGCAAGGCGCCGGGTATCGCCGAAGCTGTCGATTGGGCCGAGGCCGCAACTCTTCTCAACAAAGGCGGCGCGCGCTGGCCCGACGCGTTCAAGCGCTCGATCGGCGTGGCGTTGAAAGATGAGGAGGATCTGCACTTCATCTCGCCTCGCCTCGACGCGATGCTGGCGGAGGCGACCGCATGAGCATCGAGCCCCAACTGCCGCAGGCGGCCCGCGTATTCGTCTCCTTTGTCGGTCTGCTGCGTGCCAACAGCTTTGCTGTTGCCCCCGAGCAGACCACTGCATTTCTCACCGCGATCGAGCTAGTCGGCCCGCGCGACCTCAGGGATATCAGGCAGGCGGCGCTCGCCACCCTCGCCCCGCCGCCCGAGCGCCGCGCGACTTTTGACCGCCTGTTCGACCTCCACTTCCGCGGCAGCGAGGCGATCGAGCATGCCGACGACGGCGAGGACGACGAGACGGTCCGGCTTCAGGAAGAAGGTCGCGGCGAGCAAGAGCCGCTGCTGTCCGACGAGGCCAATGAGTCGGGCCTGACAGCCACGCGCGCCGAAGCGGTGGTCGAGCGCCGTTTCGTCCAGCTTTCCACGACCGACGCACTGAGGCGTCTGACGCGCGAGGCCCCGCGGCGCCTGCCCCGGCGGCGCGGCCATCGCCGCATGCGCGCCCGACGCGGGCCGTTCGCCGACCTCCGCCGCACCTTGCGCAACAGCGTCCGCAGCGACGGCGAGATCCTGCGGCTGGGTCACATGAAGCGGCGGCAGCGACCGCGAAAATTCCTGCTGTTGATCGATGTCTCCGGCTCGATGAAGAGCCGCACCGAGGAGAACATGAAGCTGGCACACGCGCTGGTGCAGGCCGCGCCCAATGTCGAGGTCTTCACCTTCGGCACGCGCCTGACGCGCGTCACCCGCGCGCTGCGGCTGAAGCGCCGCGAACAGGCACTGAGCGCGGCCGCCCATCTCGTCAGCGACTGGGACGGCGGCACCCGTATCGGCGATGCGCTGCAGGCCTTCCTCGCGGTGCCGCGCTTCGGCGGCTATGCACGCGGCGCGGCCGTGGTCGTCGTCTCGGACGGCCTCGAGCGCGGCGAGCCGGATGCACTGCGCGACGCCGTGGCAAAATTGTCGCGGCGGGCCTGGCGCGTGAGCTGGCTGACGCCGCTCGCGACAGGCCCGGGCTTCCGTCCGCAGACCGAGGCGCTCGTCGCCATCGAGCGCTTCGTCGACGACCTCGTCGACGGCGGATCGAGCGCGTCGATCGTCGCGCATGTACTGGCACTGGGACGAAGGAGAGTTGCGTGACCGAGATTGTCGACGGCCATCACCACATCTGGCGGCAGACGGACCTGCCCTGGCTGACCGGCCCCATGCAGCCCCGCATCTTCGGACCCTACGAGCCGATCAGGCGAGACTATCCGATCGAGGAATATCTCGACGACCTCAAGGGCTCCGGCGTGACCCGCTCGGTCTACGTCCAGACCAACTGGGCCAACGACCGTTTCGAGGACGAGACGGCCTGGGTGCAGCAGACCGCCGACGAACATGGCTGGCCGCACGCCATCGTCTCCTATGCCAACTTTACCGTGGACGACGTGCGTCCGCAGCTCGACCAGCTGAAACGCTATTCCCTGGTGCGCGGCGTGCGCATGCAGCTGCACTGGCACGAGATCCCGCTCTATCGTTTCGCGGCCAGGCCCGACCTCTGCCTCGATCCCCTGGTCCGCCGCAACATCGCGCATCTCGCCGATTACGGCTGGAGCTTCGACCTCCAGGTCTTCACGCCGCAGATGCCGGATGCCGCTCAGCTCGCGGAGTCATGCCCCAAGGTGATTTTCATCCTGCAGCATGCCGGCATGCTCGAAGATCTCTCGCCCGCGGGACGCGCGGCGTGGCGCGCCGGGATGGCCCGGCTCGCGGCCTGCCCGAACGTGGTCTCGAAGCTCTCCGGGCTCGGCACCTTCATCCACCGCAACGATCCCGCGCACATCGCGGCCGTGGTCATGGATACCGTCGCGATCTTCGGCGCCGAGCGCTGCCTGTTCGGCTCCAATTTCCCGATCGAGAAATTGTGGACCAGCTATCGCGAGCTCGTCGACGCGTTTCGGGCGGCGGCAGCGCCGCTGAGTCCAGAGCAGCAGGACGCGATCTTCAGGGGCACCGCGACGCGCGTCTACCGGCTTTGACAGACAAGAATCCGATGAGGGAGGGAAACGAATGGCGCTGGAGATCAAGATCCTGGACTATGGCGATATCGAGCTGGAATCGAGCTTTCTGGTGCTTGGCCGCGACTGCGGCCGCACCCGCCGTGTCCTCACGCTGGGCTTTTTGATCCTCGGCGGCAAATATCCAGTCGTGGTCGACACCGGCTATCGCTCCAACCAGATCATGGAAACGCTGGGCATGCGCGGCTTGCAGTACCACGAGAACATGATCGAGAACCAGCTCGCCCGCCACGGCGTGCGCATGGGCGATGTCCGCTTCGTCTGCCACACCCATCTTCACATCGACCACGCCGGCAAGGACGATCTGTTCCCGATGAACACGACCGTCGTCCTCAACCGCAAGGAGCTGGAATACTCCGTCTCCGGCCTGATGCATCCGCAATATCCGGCGCCCGACATCAAGCACCTGATCGACCGTCTGCACACCAAAAGCGCGCTGCGCTTCCTCGATCTGGAGATCACCGGCCCGATCGAGCTGATGCCCGGCGTCTATTGCGACGCCGCCGGCGCCCACACCGAGGGCTCAATGAACATCATCGTCGAGACTGCGGACGGCATCGCCACCATCTGCGGCGACGTCATCTACGATTTCAACGACCAGATCGTGACGCCCTTCAACGAGATCCACGACTGGGAGCCGCGCACCACCGGCAACCATGGCACCAGCAAGCGCGCGGAGAAGGCTGCGATCAAGAAACTGCTCAGCAACTCACGTTACCTGCTGCCGGTGCACGACCGCCCTGCCAAGATCGAAGGCGGCAACGTCGTAGGTCGGCTGCACGACCAGGTCCCCGGTCCGATTGTGCAGTCCTTGCCGGCGCGCAACTGGTTTCCGGCCTAGGGCCCTTTTTGTTTGCACATGATCTTGTCGGAAAACCGCTTCACACTTTTCCGGATCATGCGCTTGAGGATCGACCGATGACGCACGTCACCTTGCGCTCCGAATTCGAGACCCTGATCGATCCCTACGCGCCCGTCGCGCAGGTCGGAACGGGTTTTGACTTCACGGAAGGACCGATCTGGCATCCGGTCGATCATTATCTGCTGTTCTCGGACATGCCGGGCGACGTGCGACGGCGCTGGGATCCGCGGCGCGGCGTCACCGAGGTCAAGCGCCCGTCGAACAAATGCAACGGCATGACCTACGATGCCGAGCTCAATCTGATCGTCTGCGAGCACGCGACCTCGTCGCTGATCCGCGAGCGGCCGGACGGGCGGCGCGAGGTGCTGGCCTCGCACTTCCAGGGACAGGAGCTCAACAGCCCGAACGACGTCTGCGTGCACTCCACAGGCGCGATCTATTTCTCGGATCCCTGGTATGGCCGCATGCCGGTCTATGGCGTCGAGCGTCCGCGCCAGCTCGGCTTCCAGGGCGTCTATCGTGTCGTGCCCGGCAGCGAGCCGAAGCTCGTGGTGGAGCGCAATCTGTTCGACCAGCCGAACGGGCTGTGCTTCTCACCCGACGAAAAGCTGCTTTATGTCAACGATACCGTGCAGGCGCTGATCCGTGTGTTCGACGTCAATGCCGACGGCGCGCTGTCGAACACGCGCGTGTTCGCAAGCGGCATCCGCTCCGAGCTGGAGGCGGGCCTGCCGGACGGCATGAAGTGCGACCAGCACGGCAATGTCTGGGTTACCGCGCCCGGCGGCGTCTGGGTCTATTCGCCGCGCGGCGAGCTGCTCGGTAAAGTTCGCGTGCCCGAGATGGTGGCGAACCTCGCCTGGGGCGGACCGGATTTTCGTACGCTGTACCTCACCGCGACGCATTCGGTCTACGCCATTCCGACCAAGGCCGGCCCCCGTCACGAGCCCTATATGAGCGGCCGGCGCGGCAGTGGCGGTGCCGCGAACGCCGGCCCCGCGGCCGCGGCACCGATCCTCGCCGACGGCGAGATGCGGCTCGAACCGGGCCGCTGCGCCATGATCATCCAGGACCTCCAGAACGACGTCATCATGGATGGCGGTGCGTTTGCTGACTCCGGTGCGCCTGGCCATGCCAAGCAACAGCATGTCGTCGAGAACGTCCGGCGCCTGGCGGAAGCAGCGCGGGCTCGCGGCGTCGCCATCATCCATGTCTGGTTCGTGGTCGAGCCTGGCGCGCCCGGCGTGACGTTGAATGCGCCGCTGTTCGAAGGTCTCGTCGACAGCAAGGCCATGGTACGCGGCAGCTGGGGCGCGGCGCCGGTTTCCGGCCTCGAACCGCGGCCCGGCGATTTCGTCGTCGAGAAAATGCGGATGAGTGCGTGGGAAGGCACGCGGCTGGAGACGATCCTGAAAGCCACCGGCCGCGACATGATCATCAACACCGGCGCCTGGACCAACATGTCGGTCGAGCACACCGCGCGCACCGGCGCCGACAAGGGCTATTTCATGATCGTGCCGGAGGACTGCTGCTCGACCATGAACGCCGACTGGCACTCGGCCTCGATCAACTTCGCCATGCAGAACGTCGCCGTCGTGACCCACGCGGACGCCGTCATCAGAGCGCTGGGATGAGCGGTGGCAAAGCTCTTCCACCTCTCCTGCTCGCCGCGCGCCGACTCCGAGTCGAGCGCCGGCGCGCGCATCTTCCTTGATGGTTTTCGCCAGGCCCGGCCGGATTGGGACATTGACGTTGTGGACCTCTGGCGCGAGCGCATGCCGGAATTTGCCGGCCCCATCGTCGAAGCCAAATATGCGCGGATGAAAGCGCAGGCCTTCAACGACGCGCAACGCGCGAGCTTCGCCGAGGCGGAGCGGATGGCGCTGCGCTTCTCGCTGGCTGATCGCGTACTGATCTCGACGCCAATGTGGAATTTCGGCATCCCCTACAAGCTGAAGCAGTGGTTCGACATCATCATCCAGCCCGGCCTGACGTTCCGCTTCGACCCGGCACTCGGCTATCTTCCGCTGCTGAAGGATCGTCCGACCATCGTCATCCTCGCCTCGGGCAGCGATTTTGCCACCGGCATGAACCGCGGCCGCGTCGACATGGCGACACCGTACCTGCGCGAGGCGCTCCGCTTCATCGGCGTCAGTGACGTGCGTTTCGTACCGATCGGACCGACGACAGGCCCCGCCGAACCGGTCCGCGCCGCCCGCGATACCGCGCACCGTCGTCTCACCGACATGGCAAAGCGGTTCTGAGCCGCATTACTCGACCCCATTTGCTTCACGCCGACTCCAATCGGTCCCCTATGCGATTGGACCGATAGAGGATTCTTATTTGACGCGCGGGATTTTACAGAATGTCCTTTCAATCCGGCGATCCGCCGCGCGCATTGACTCGCTTGGAGAGCATCATCTCAAAGCCGGGCCCGCCTTCGCGTCCACACCCGACGCATCTTCGGTCATGAACCAACCAGAATTGCGCACGTCTGCAGCAACGACAAAACAGCTGTTGCGCGCACGGCCCGGATCCCGAGGGATTTGTTGTCCATCTCACGAGAACTTTGGAATGGCCAGGTGCGCTCGTTTCGCTTCTGCTAGGCGGAAACGGCTGATCGTACCGACCATCGAGGTCGTGCCCGATCGATGCCACCAATCATCAGGGGCTGACCATGACCGCACGCTTCCCTTCGCTTTCGTTCTCCCGGCGCCGCCTGCTGGCCGCGACCTCCGTCGTCGCAGCAGCCGCCTTGACGGCCATGGCGGGCTTGTCCCCGGTCAGGAGCGCCGGCGCTCCGCAGAATGGCGGCGACATCACGTTCCTGATCGATTCACTCGGCAGCACCTGGATCCCGAACAACAGCTCCATCTCCAGCTTCCAGGGCCACATCTGGGGTCATGTGACCGACAAACTCGTCTATGTCGACGCCGACGGCAAGGTCAGTCCGTGGATCGCGGAGAGCTGGGAGCAGAACGAGGATGCCACCCAGTTCACTCTCCATCTCAAGAGGGGCGTGACGTTCTCCGACGGCAGCCCGCTCGATGCGGCGGCCGTCGTCGCCAATCTCGACATCTGGTACGCCGGCCGCAAGAACGAAGGCATCAACCCGGTCGGCCTGTTTCCGAAAACCTACACCCGTGCCGAGGCAATCGACCCGGCCACGGTCAAAGTCTTCTTCAAGGCGCCGACGCTCGGCTTCATCCCGACGCTCGGTTACCACGGCTCCATCCTCATCTCGCCGAAGACGATCGCGCAGCCCGCAGCGCAGCAGGCCGATCTGTCCAAGACATCGGGGAGCGGGCCGTTCGTGGTCGCCTCCTGGAAGGAGGGCGACTTCGTCAAGCTGGTCAAGCGCAAGGACTACAATTGGGGTCCGGCCGCGGTCGGTCATACCGGCCCGGCCTTCCTCAACTCGATCACCTACAAGCTCGTATCGGAACCATCGCTGCGGGTCGCCGCCGTGCAATCCGGTCAGGCCGAGATCGCCTACAGCCCCTCGCCCCAGGAACTGAAATCCCTCAAGGACGCCGGCTTCACCATCGCGACACCGCGCTATCTCGGCTTCGTCAACGGCCTTGCCGTCAACACCAAGCTGGAGCCGTACAACGACGTGAAGGTGCGTCAGGCCTTCCAGGCCGGCCTCAATCGCAAGGAGATCATCGAGACCGTCTACACACCCGACTGGAAGCTGGCGACGTCCTTCATCCAGAGCAATGTCCCCGGTGCGACCGACCACAGCGATCTCCTGGCCTACAATCCCGCCAAGGCCGAGAAGCTGCTTGACGAAGCAGGCTGGATCAAAGGCGCCGGCGGTATCCGCAGCAAGGACGGCAAGCCGTTGACGTTGACGCTCTATTCAAATCCGTATCTCGCGACATCGAAGGCGATCGACGAACTGATCGCCCAGCAGCTCGGCAGGATCGGCTGGAAGGTCACGATCCGCGCCTATGACGTGGTGACGTTCGGCGAGAAGGTCCGGTTCGGCGGTCCGGGCGTTGCAGCCTATGAGGTGACGCGCAGCTTCATCGACGCCGGCACGGTGGCGAGCATCCTGACCAATGCCAACAATGGCGAGGACTGGTTCGCGCTCGGCGAAAGCGACGCAAAACTCAACGATCTGCGTGACAAGATCGCGGGCGCCGGTTCTGCCGAGATTCGCGCGCCGCTCCTCGACGAGCTCCAAAAATATGTGCTGGAGCAAGGCTACTTCATTCCGCGCACGCAAATCGTCCAACGCATCTACGTGCAATCGCCGAAGCTCAAGGGCGAGGTCTACAACGGCGTCGCCTATGCCAGCTATTACACGGCGACGATCAGCGAATAGGAGCTGACCGGCATGAACAATGCCTACCTGTTCTATGCCGCCAAGCGTCTGGCGCAGGCGCTCGTCGTCATCCTGCTGGCTTATGTCTTCACCTTCGTGGTCGTCAGCATCCTGCCCGGCGATCCCATCACCAACGTTCTGCGCGATCCCCAGAACGGCTTCACCGAGGAGGAGATCAGGCAGATCATCGCCGCCCAGGGCCTGGACCAGCCGATCCCGGTCCAGCTCTGGACGTCGCTATCGCACTTCGTGACCGGCGATCTCGGCCTGTCGATGCGGTCCAACCGGCCGGTGACGACCCTGATCGCCGAGGTTCTTCCCTCGACGCTGATCCTCGCGTCCTCGGGCTTCGCCGTCGCGCTCCTGCTCGCGGTGACGATCGCCTACGGTACACAGTTCGTTCCCAGACGCTTCGGCCAGGGCCTGCTGCGCGGCTTCCCGTCGCTGTTCCTGTCGGTGCCGAACTTCGTGATCGGCCTGGTGCTGATCCACACCTTCGGCTTCCAGCTCGGCCTGTTCCGCGTGATCGAGCCCAACAGCTTCTGGGCGACCTTTTTCGCCGCGATTGCGCTCGGCATTCCCATCTCCGCGCAGATCGCGGAGGTGCTGATTGCAAATCTCGACCACGAATCCCGGCAGGAATACGCCGCCGTCGCGCGCGGCCGCGGTCTCGGGCAGGCTCGCCTGTTCGTAAAGCACCTGCTCAAGCCGTCTTCGCTCCCGGTCGTCACCATCATCGCACTCACCATCGGCGAGCTGCTCGGCGGCTCGCTGATCACCGAGACGGTCTTCGGACGCACCGGCATCGGCAGCCTGGTGCAGCGCTCGGTGAGCACACAGGATCTGCCGGTCCTGCAGGCCGTGGTGTCACTGGCCGCGGTGGTGTTCGTGCTGGTCAACCTGATCGCCGACCTCGTCTATCCCCTGCTCGATCCGCGCGTGAAGCTCTTGGGCGGCGTGAGGCAGCGCCCGAGCACGGCGCAGGACAGCTCGGCCGAAGCGACCCAGGCAGCGACATCATGAGCAGCATCCCCTCCACCCCGCGGGCTTCGGCGACCGGCTGGCTGACGGCTTTCAGCGTCCCGCCAAGCGTCGCGCTCTCGTTCGCGGTCATCGTGCTCGTAATCGCCTGGTCCCTCGCTCCAGGCTTGTTTTCGAGCCAGAGCCCGGTCAACGGCATTCCCGCTGAGAAGCTGCTCGCCCCCGGCACCGCGCACTGGTTCGGCACTGATCATCTCGGCCGCGACCTCTACACCCGCGTCGTCTATGGCACCGCGTCGTCGGTCAGGAGCGCGCTCATTGCCGTCACGATCGCCGCAATGACCGGCGGGCTCATCGGTCTGCTGGCCGGCTTCTTCGGCGGCTGGGTGGATATCGTGTTCGCCCGGCTGGTCGATGTGTTGCTGGCGATCCCGAACTTCCTGCTGGCCGTCATCGTCGTCACCGCGATTGGTTTCGACACGACCAACGCGGCGATCGCCACCGGCATCTCGGCGGTGGCCGTGTTCGCCCGGGTGATGCGCTCGGAGGTGATCAAGACGCGGCAGGCGACGTTCGTCGAGGCCTCGTTCCTGCTGGGCGGGTCGCGCTGGCATATCCTGCTGCGGCATGTGCTGCCGAACGCGTCACGCTCGGTGTTCCCGCTCGCGGTCCTGCAATTCGGTCTCTCGATCCTGGTGATCGCCAGCCTTGCTTTCCTCGGCTACGGCGACCCGCCCCCCGCTTCCGATTGGGGTCTGCTGATCTCGATCGGCAAGGACTACCTCAAATGGCCATGGCTGGTGTACGCGCCCGCCGTCGTCACGATCGGGACCGTGCTCTCTGTGAACAGGATCAGCCGATGGCTCCGCAAGACGGACTAACCTCCATATTCTCCCGCGCCGAACTGGTCGCGCCGACGCCGCTACGCTCGATTCCGCTGCTCCGCGTCGACGGCCTGTCGGTCTCCTACGGGCGGCACGAGGTCGTGACCAAGGTGGGATTCGAGCTGGGCCGCGGCGAGAGTCTCGCCCTTATCGGGGAGTCCGGCTCGGGCAAATCGACGATCGCCCGCGCGGTGCTGCGGCTGCTCCCCCGCGACGGGCACGCCACCGGCCGGATCGTGTTCGACGGCCAGGAGGTGCTGGGGATCTCAGAGCGCGGTTTCCGGCCGCTGCGGGGCCGGGCCATCGGATTTGTCCCGCAGGATCCCGCCAACTCACTCAACCCGGTGCGTACGATCGGCGCGCAGGCGCAGGAAGCCGCCGCGCTGCTCGACGAGCCCGACAGGAAGATCCGCAAGCAGCTCATCCTGGAGACATTCGCGCAGGTCGGGCTCGATCATCCGCAGCGCGTCTACGACTCCTATCCTCACCAGCTCTCCGGCGGCATGCTCCAGCGCGTGCTGATCGGCCTTGCCGTTCTTCCTCGTCCGGCGCTGCTGGTGGCGGACGAGCCGACTTCCGCGCTCGACGTCACGATCCAGAAGCGGATTCTCGACCTGCTTTCGCGGCTCCAGCAGGAGCTCGACATCAGCCTGCTGCTCATCACCCATGATCTCGCCATCGCCGCCGAGCGGGCCAAATCGCTGGTGGTCCTCAAGGACGGCGTCGTTCAGGAGGCGGGCAAGACCGCGACGGTGTTCTCCTCGCCGACCTCGTCATATGCAAGGAAGCTGCACGCCGATGTGCCGGCGCTGAACCCCGACCGCTACGCCGGGCTGCGCGACCCCGGCTTTCGTAAAACCAGCGTCGGCCAGACGCCGAAGATCGACGTCCACGCCGTCACGAAGACTTTTACCGTCGACGGCAAAAGGCTGACGGCCGTCGATGGCGTGTCGTTCAGCGTCCCCTCCGGAACGACGCACGCGCTGGTGGGCGAGTCGGGCTCGGGCAAGACGACGGCGATCCGGCTGCTGCTCGGGCTGGAGCAGCCCGAGACCGGGACCATCGCGGTCGCCGGCGAAGAGCTGACCAACCGTTCGCCGAATTCGCTCCGCGCCGTGTGGCGTCACCTTCAGCTTATCTACCAAAATCCGTTCACCTCGCTCGACCCGACCTGGACGATCGAGCGGCTGGTGCGCGAACCGCTCGATCGGTTCGAGATCGGATCCCGCAAGGACCGAGACGAGCGTGTCCACCAAGCTCTGGCCGATGTCGGACTCGGCGAGCACTTGCTCGGCCGCAAGCCCGGGGCCTTGTCGGGCGGCCAGCGCCAGCGCGTGGCGATCGCTCGCTCCCTGGTCCTCAAGCCTGACGTGATTGTGCTGGACGAGCCGACCTCCGCGCTCGACGTCACCGTTCAAGCTGACATCATCGAGGTTCTGCTCTCACTGCAAGCCGACCTCGGCCTGACCTATGTCTTCGTCTCCCACGACCTCGCCCTGGTTCGCCAGTTCGCGCACACCGTCTCGGTGATGCACCGCGGGCGCATTGTCGAGCACGGGAGCGTCACTGGGGTCTTCGACAATCCCCGGCAAGCCTATACAAGGTCACTGCTGGCCTCGATCCCGTCAGGTGGCGCCGATGTCCCGCATGCGACGGAGCGGCTGAGCATCGCCGCCGAATGATCGGAACGCAGAGCATCACTCAATTCTCGTCGTCAAGCGCAAGAACAGCAAAACTCGCCAGCCAGTGCTCGCCCATGTAATGACTGGCGAGATGGGGAAGACCTGCAGCGAGATGCTCCTGTGCCGCCTCGTGCGCAGCCCCACGCCGCACGTCGCCTGCCGGCAAGGCCTCGCCGAGAGCGCGCCAGCACCAGGCCCGGCTGAGATTGAGGCCGTCGAGATGGGCGATCTTGCCATCGGTGCGATCGGTCACTGTCGCAGGACGGAACAGCGTTGCCGGCTGCCTTTCGGCGAGACACGGCAGAAACCGGTCGAACCACGGCAAGAACTCGCTTGACGGCAGCAGGCGCCGCATGCACTCGGCCTCGATCAGGGCGGAGGATTGGAAATCGTCGCCGCTCGGCTCGCCCCAGGCCGGGCAATCGCGATCCTCGCCATACCAGCGCCACCCGGTCTCGCGCAGCAGCCCCGCCAGCCCTTCATCCTTCTTGAGGCTCGCGTAGTCCGCCGCCATGCGCAAACCGAACGCGGTGTTGAAATGGGTCCCGACGCGGACGGGATAAGTCGCTCGCGGCAGGAAATCACGAAAGCGCTGCGCGATCACCTCAGCCAGCGGCGCAAGATTGCGCGCCCAGCGATGGTCGGATTGGAGCTCGAGCTCAGCCGCCAGTTTCAGCAACCAGGCCCAGCCATAGGGCCGCTTGAAGCCGCGGGCGGTCGGGCGGGCAAAGTAGGCGCACTCCGCGGCGACCTTGTCCGGGACGAACTGCGCGTCGAACAGTGCGCGAATGTCGGATGCTCCCGCGACGTCGGGAAAGCGGCGCAGCAGCCGCGCCAGCATCCAATAGCTATGGACGCAGGAGTGCCAGTCATAACTACCGTAGAAGATCGGGTGCAGCTGGCGCGGCGTGCGGGCGTCCGCGTCTTCGGCCAACGCGTGATCGACATTGTTGGGATATTCGCGCCCGACATGGCCGAGCGCGATGGCGGCGAACTGCGCGGCGTGCTCGCGGGTGAGACGGGACGTGGTCATGCTCTGGCCTTTCGCTTGTGACGGCCGATCAAGCTCTCGATCAGGCGCGGCAGGATGTAGATCGGAAACTGGGTCGCGGCAAAGTATAACGCCATGCGTGGCGAGGCGGCAGCGCCGAGGGCCGACCAGACCAGCCCGACATTGCGATTGCCGAGAATGAGCCCGACCGTCAGGCGCTCAGGCAAAGTTCCGGGCAGCAACACGGCACCGGCCATTTGAAGGGCGATATTGCTGGCGAAGGCCAGCGCAACACAGAGCGTTGCGGCCGGCATATCCGCTGCGATCTGCACCCGGATGCCGGCCATCGTCGCCAATGCGAAGACGAGCAGCGCTGCGACGATGATGCCGTCGACGAGGCCGCCATGGGCGGCCAGAACCGGCGCCGCATGGCGGCGGAGCAGAAAGGCAACACCTTCCGCGCTGCCGATCAACACCGCCAGCCGCAGCGCGAGCTCGAGCGCGCTGATCTCGAGCCCGCCGAACCAACCGGCGAGAAGCGGCACGGTGACCGGAGCCAGCACCATGGACAACACGGTCACCACCAGCGGCACTGCACCATCAAGCCCGAGCATGCGCGCCACCGCCGCGGTCCCGCTCGATGGCGGCGCCGAGACAGCGAGCACGATCGCAAGCGCAAGCTCCGGCGCAAGGCCCAGCGCATGGCCGGCAGCGCCCATCATCAGCGGACAGGCGAGCATGACGATTGCGGGCAACAGCACGGACAGCGATGGTCGGCGCAGCGTGGCGACGACGGCCTCGCCATCGATTCGCAGCAGCGTCCCGAGCACGATCACGAAGATGGTCACCGGCATCACGGGGCGCGCCAGATCCGCCAGCGCCGGACATACAAGGCCGAGCAGAACGCCGAACACCAGCAAAGTCGGTCCGCGCGGGATGAGGCGCAGGAGGGAGGATCGCATACGCCCCGTCCAATCAGGTCTTCCGCCCGAATAGACCACTCCCAGCAACATTCTTGAAATCGATTTTTAGCATGCATATCATTGCTCAAATGAATTTGGCTTCCGTCGATCTCAATCTCCTGGTGGCCTTCGAGGCACTGATGGAGGAACGCAATGTGACCCGCGCCGGCGCGCGCGTGGGCCTCGCGCAGCCGTCCATGAGCAGCGTTCTGACGCGCCTGCGGGCGCTGTTTGGCGACGATCTGTTCGTACGATCGGCTTCGGGCATGCAGCCCACCGCCAAGGCGCTGTCGCTGGCCCGGCCGGTCAGCGAGGCGCTCGGACAGATCAGGGGGGTGCTGGCGCCTGGATCAAGCTTCGATCCCGCAACCGCCCGCCGCCGCTTCTCCATTGCGGTGACTGACTACGGCGACCTCGTCGTCGTGCCGCCGCTGGTCGCAGCACTGCGACGGGAGGCACCCGGCATCGATCTCGTGGTGCGTCCCATCATCGACACGGCCTTGAGCGTCGCGAGCCTCGAGCACGGCGATATCGACGCGCTGATCGGCGGCCATCTTCCGGCCTCCGCGCGCATCACCCGAACTACGCTGTTCGAGGAGCATTTCGTCTGCATTCGTGATACCAAGCGCGCCAGGCAGAAGGTGCGGCTCAGCAAGGACGATTACAGCCGCCTTCCGCACGTGCTGTTCTCGTCGGCCGGCGGCGACGGACTTCCCGGCGCGATCGACACCATGCTGGCCCGGCACGGGCGCAAGCGACGCATCGCGGTCACATTGGCTCATGTCGTTGCCGTGCCGTTCGCAGTCGCCGGCACCGATCTCGTGGCGACCATGGCCGAACGTATCGCCCGCCGCTTCGCCCCATCGGCGGGCGTGTCCGTCGTTCCGCTGCCCTACGAGGTCGATGCGTTCACCATCGATCTCCTCCACACCCGCCGCGCCATGGCCGACCCCGCGCTGCGCTGGTTCGTCGAACTGGTCAGTCGTGTGTGCAGGAAGCTCTGACGATCCACGAGCCGACGAAGCCGTTATTTCCGTTCAATCAGCTGAGCGATCTCCCAGACATGACCTGACGGGTCGGCAAAGGACGCGGTTCGCCGCCCCCACGGACGGTCGATCGGGCCATTGAGCAGTTCGACACCGATCTGTCGAAGGGCTGAACACACCTGATCGACGTCAGCGACCCTGATCGTCAGGAGCGCGCGCGCCCCCGCGGAGGACTGCGCCACACGCAACGGCTCGACGAGCGTCGGTGCCTGAGATACGTCAAGAAGATTGATCAGAAGTCCGCCAAATCTCAGCACGGACGAGACCGCGTCCTCCCAGACCGTCTGAGACCCAAAAACCTTGGCGTAGAACGCTTTCGACGCTGCAATGTCATCGACGAACAGCGTGATGACTTCAACTTCGTTTGGCAGTCCAATGGTCATGTCGCCCTGCTCCTCGCCGCTGCGGCGTCAGCCCGCATGAACAACACAAGCCGCGCACCGTGATATCTCACGATGTCGCGGCCTGACGCAATTCCGGCGAGCGGGGGAGCTGCCCTGCCTAGTTGAACAGGTCCGGTTCCGCCTCGGTGATCCAGTCCCACAGCGGCTGGAAACTGAAATAGCCGCCCTTGTGCGTGCCGACCTGAAGCGAGGTCAGGCTCGCGACCTCATGCGGGATCGGCTTTGGCGTGCCGGCGGCCTCGGCGAGCAACTGGGCGCGGGCGGCATTGTCCATCGCAATGTACCACCAGGCGGCGGCCTCGATGGTCGGCCCCACCGTGAGCAGGCCGTGATTCTGCAGGATCGCAGCCTTCTTCGATCCCAGCGCCTGCGCGATCTTGCGGCCCTCCTCCGCCTCCAGCACGACGCCGGAGAACGGATCGAACAGCACGTGGTCCTCGTAGAAAGCGCAGGAATCCTGCGTCAACGGATCGAGCAAGCGGCCGAGCGCCGACCAGGCCTTGCCATAGGTCGAATGAGTGTGGGCAGCCGCGATCACCTCGGGACGCGCGGCGTGGATCGCCGAGTGAATCACGAAGCCGGCCTGGTTGATCGGCTTGTCGCCGATCAGGATGTTGCCGTCGTGGTCGACGAGCTGAAGGTCGGAGACCTTGATCTGGCTGAAATGCTTCGACAGCGGGTTGATCCAGAACCGCTCGGGAAACTCCGGATCGCGCACGGTGACATGACCAGCGAGGCCCTGATCGAAGCCATAGCGCGAGAACAGCCGGAACGTCGCGGCGAGACGCTGCTTGCGGTGCAGCCTCTCCTCCTCGAACGTCGCCGCGGGCGTGCGCTCGACCAGGGAATACTTCTTGGGCTTCTCGACGACCTTGTTCATGGTTGCGGCTCCTGTTCTAGTATTCGAGGTTCTTGTCGAAGACGTCGGCCAGCGACACGCCATGCGCATAGGCGTCGAGATTGACCAGCGTCTTGTCGGCCAGCCGCTTGACGTCCTCGCCTCCCGTCCACGAGACGTGCGGGGTCAGGACGATCTTGGGGTGATCGTAAATCGGATCGCCATCCAGCGGCGGCTCGGGGTCTGTGACGTCGAGCGTGGCGCCGGCGATCCGCCCCTCATCGAGCGCCTGCAGCAGGGCGGATTGATCGACAATCCGGCCGCGCGCGACGTTGATCAGATGCAGCGATGTCTTGGCCCGCGCCAGCACGTCGGCGTTGATGAGGTGTGCCGTCTTCGTCGTCGCCGGCAGCGCCAGGACGAGATGATCGGAGACCTCGACCAACTGCTCGATGCTGTCCACGGGCTGAATGCCCGGAAGAGCGTATGGCCAGGCCGACCGCCTGAGCACTTTGATGTTGACGCCGAACGGCTTGACCCGCTCGGCAACGGCGCGGCCGATCGCGCCAAAGCCTGCGATCCCGACCGTCTTGCCGCCGAGCGAGCCCAACGGGACGATCTTCCATTGCTCGCGACTGCGCGGCCGGATCTCGTGGATGCGCTTTTCAAAGCCGAGGATTGCCGCGACCACATATTCCGCGATCGGATCGGCCGAGATGCCGCGGCCGACCGTGACCACGGGACCGTCGAGCAGCCACGACGGAAAAAAATCGACGCCGGTCGACGCGGTCTGGATCCAGCGCAGGCCGAACGGCCAACCCGCAGGCTTCTGCGCAGGCGCCTTGCTCCAGCCCGCCAGCGGCCGCGTCAGCAGCACGTCGGCCTCCGGCGCGACCTCCCACGCCGCACGATCGGCGGGATGATCTATAATCAGCGGGCGCGACCAGTGATCGACGAGCGCGGCGCGAACCTCCGCGCCGAGCTGATTGACAATGATCGGCGATCGCACGCTGGTGGAGGTGCGCTTGCTTTCAATTCGGGGAGTGTTCATGTCACGCGTTCATGATGGCCTTGATGCGGACATGCTAGGCGCACGAGGCAAGATAGTCTTTTCAAAGATCATCGGCATCGGGCAACAACAGGACGACGCTTCCGACCGAAGCATAACGATTCATCTCTGCGCGCAGAGCTGCTATTTCCTGCCGACGACATCAGGCTTCTGCGCCTTCGATTGCGCCGCTGCCTCGCCGGCACGACGGAATACGGTCTCCATCAGCCATTGCTCGTTGGGAAACTGCTCCGCCCATTCATCCCAGCCGGAGTGCTTGCGGTACTGGCCAAGACGTCCGGACGCCAGCACGTCCTCCTGCTCACGGAGACGCGGCGGTCGCAATCGGGCGCGACATAGATCGCGTCAGCACGGCAATAGAGCTCGCACATGAAGCAGGTCTGGCAATCCGCGACGCGCGCGAGAACCGGCAAGCCGTCGCGGCCCGGATCGAGCACGTTCGCCGGGCAGACCTCGACGCAGGCTCCACAGTCCGTGCAGCGCTCTGCGATGATGAGTTCGATCATGACACCGCCTCGAGTTGACCCGGCCGGGCGTTTTCTGATGGTCGATCCGGCGCAACCCAAACCCGGTCCAATCCGCCGCTGAGCAGGCGCGCGGCCAATCGCGGATCCTGCGCCGGATAATCCTCTCGGCGGTGCAGTCCCCTGCTCTCCTTGCGCGCAGCCGCCGTGGCCACCGACCAGCGCGCAGTCGCCAGCAGCGCAGCCGTCTCGCGCAAAGCGATCGAGCTCGCCTGTCCGTGGTCGGCCACCTCACGCCACAGATCTTCAAGTGCTTGCGAAGAGGCCGCGAGCCCTGCTTCGGTGCGGAACAGGATCTTGTCGAACGGATGCATCTCGGCGCGCACGCCGTCCCTGGCTGCGGTCACATCAACGGCCTTTGCCCCGCTGCGCGGGCGAAGCCCAGCCTGTCCAAGCGGTGTGAGCTCCGTGATGCGACTTTTCGTACTGCGCGCGACCCGCGCGGCATCGTTTCCCGCGAGCACGCCCGACGATAGCGCCCAGGCCGAATTGACGTTGCCGCCGCCGGAAATCGCGCCTGCGACCTTCTCGCGCGATGCGTTGTCACCGGCAACGAACAGTCCCGGCACCGATGTCGCGCCAGTCACGTCAAGGACGCGCACACCGCCAATGCCGCGGATCGTTCCGTCGTTGTGCAGGGCGACTTCGAAACGGTCGCGATAGGGATCGATGCCCCAGCGGTCGAACACCAATGGCACGTTGGGCGAGATCGTATGCATCCGCGCTTTGATGTCGTCGGGTAGACGATGCAATGAGCAAGTGACCGGTCCGCGCTGGAGCGCCCGGGCGAGACGAACGGTCTGATCGGGGCCAAACGGAAGATCCAGCTCGTTTCCGTCCTCGTCGTAGTAAGTCGCAAACGAATAGGCCATGCTGCGCGTCATCGTGGAATGCGCCGGCGCAATCGTGTAGGCGGCGGTGAATTCCATCCCGGAGAGTTCTGCGCCCGCCTCGGCCGCCATAAGGTAGCCGTCACCGGTGTTGGTTTGCGATCCCAGCAGATGCGACAGAAAGCTGGTTCCGCCCGCCGCAAGCACCACCGCGCCCGCCACGATCCGATACGCGCGCCCGCCGTCCTGACGGCGCTGGCCGCGTGCGCCGCCGATAGAGCCATCGGGACGCGCCAGCAGCTCGATGACGGGGGAATGATCGAGAATGGTGACGCCGTGGCCCAGCACATGCTGCCGGAGCGCTCGCATGTATTCCGGCCCGCGCACTGCGCGGTAGTTCGTCCTCCCCTCGTCGTCTACGCCAAACTTGTAACGCCCGGCGAGCGTCGGCAGCGTGCGCCAGGTCTGGTCGAGGATGCGATACATCCATTCTGCCTCGCCAAGACCGAGGCCGGCGGCAACGCGATTGGCGACGGCCGCATCGCGCGCCGCGGGAGGGTCCGGCGGCACCCACCAATGGCCCGGCCCCGCCGCGGCCGTCACGCCACTGGTGCCGCAATAGCCCTTGTCCGCGAGAACGACGCGCACACCGGCCTGAGCCGCCGAAACCGCGGCCCATGCGCCGGCCATTCCGCCGCCGACGATCAGCACGTCGGTCGTGATCGACAGCTCATCGAGCGACGACGAAGCCATTGTCTCTACCTCCAGCACTCCCGGCCTAAAACGCGGGTATCTGCCCCGGCAGCTTGTCCTTGATGAGCTGGCGGACAGTGTCGTTCTGATAGGCGTGCACCAGCTTCCCGACCCAGGGCGCGTCCTTGTCCTTTTCGCGAACGGCGATGAAGTTGTTGTAGGGATTGTTGACGGAGGACTCGATTGCGATGGAATCCTTGCCCGGGATGAGGCCGGCCGGAACGGCGTAGTTCGTGTTGATGACGGCGGCATCGACGTCGTCGAGACTGCGCGGTAGCTGGGCGGCATCGATTTCGCGAATTCTGAGCTTTTTGGGATTAGCGGTTACATCGAGCGCAGTCGGCAAGATCCCTACGCCGTCCCTGAGCTCGATCAGCTTCTCGGCCTGAAGCAGGCGCAGGGCCCGGCCACCGTTCGATGGATCGTTCGGGATCCCGATCGAGGCGCCGTCCTTGATCTCGGCGACCGACTTTGCCTTCCGGGAATAGAGCCCGATCGGGGCGACGATCGTCTCGCCGACGGCAACGATCTTGTATCCCCGCGTCTTGATCTGGTTGTCCAGGAACGGCTTGTGCTGGAAGGCATTGGCGTCGAGATCGCCGACATCAAGCGCGGCATTGGGCAGCAGATAATCGTTGAAGACGACGACCTGAACATCGAGACCGTCCTTGGCCGCGATCTCCTTGACCTTGGCCCAGATGATCTCGGCATCGCCGCCGGATATCCCGACCTTGATCTTCTGATCCGCAGAGGCCGGCGCGGTGAACAGAGCAAGGGCGGCCATCACCAGAAACAAGCGGCGCGTCATGATCTACGATCTCCTATTCAAGCTTCATGTCTGATTGAGAAGGACTACCCGACACGGGCAACCAGGATGTCTGCCGTGGCATCTGCGAATTCGGCCGACATGTCGTGAAAGACAATACGTTCCTGAACGGTCGCGACGCGCGGCCGATGGTTTGAGGTCGCCGCGCCTTGTCGATCCGGACCGGCCGATCGCGACCGGCCGATCGCGCGGGCAAACCGCCGCGAGCCCGCAATCTCTGCGGCCTGCGTCGCGCTGCCGGCCGCGAACGCAAGGCTCATGTGATCGACGTCGACGACATAGATCATGGCGCTTTCTTAGCTGCCGAAACCGGCCGGAATGAACGCCGGCAGCTTCTCCTCGATGAACTGCTTCACCTCCGGCGAATTGAATACCTGGATGAAGGCCTTCAGCCGCGGATCGTCCTTCTTGTCCGGCCGGGCCGTGAAGCGCAGCACCAGGCCCTCGTCGACGGTGCGATCGATGATCAGTGCGGACTTCGGATCGCCGCCGGCTGGAATGAGATAGGTGATGTTGACCAGCGCCAGCGTCACATCGTCGAGCGACCGATAGGTCTGCGCCGGGTCGAGCTCGACGATCTTGAGGTTCTTGGGATTATCGGTGATGTCGAACTTGCTGACCGAGAAACCCTTGCCTGGCGCGAGCTTGATCAGCCCGGCCCGCTCCAGCAGGATCAGGCCGCGCGCGCCGTTGAGCGGCTCGTTCGGGATGGCCACGCTGTCGCCGGACTTGATCTCGTCGAGCGTCTTGACCTTCTTCGAAAACAGCCCGACCGGCGCGATCACACCGACCTTGTCGGCCTGCACCAGGTTGAAGCCGCGCTGCTTGTTCTGAAGCGCAAGATAGGTCGCATGCTGGAACAGATTGGCATCGACCTCGCCGCTGTTCACGACCTCGTTCAACGCCACCCAGTCCGACAGCTCGACGATCTTGACGTCCTGCCCTTTCTCCTTGGCGAGCTTGGCGGCAAAGGACGCCAACTGCCCGACAGGGCCGGCGCTGGTTGCGATCTTCAGGGGTTCGCCGGCAAAGGCGGCGGCAGTGAATGCAAGCCAAAGACCGGCGGCCTGGGCGGTACGACGAAGGATCTTCATTGTCTCAAGTTCCATTTGCAGTTCAGGTAAACCGTCTCAAGCGGCCTTGCGCGCACCGGCGTCGGCCTGCCCCAGCGCCTGGCCGAGATCCGCCAGGATATCGTCGGGATGCTCGATCCCGACCGACAGGCGGACGTAGCCGGGGGCGACGCCCGCGGCGAGCTGCTCGGCCGGGCTGAGTTGCTGATGCGTCGTCGATGCCGGATGAATGGCCAGCGAGCGGGCGTCGCCGATATTGGCGACGTGGTAGAACAGCTTGAGCGCATCGATGAAACGCCGCCCGGCTTCGACGCCGCCTTTCAGCTCGAAGCCGACCAGCCCGCCATAGCCGCCCTTCAGATAGACATCGGCCCTGCGCCGGTTCTCCCCATTCTGCAGGCCGGGGAAGATCACGTTCGAAACCGAGGCATGCTTGGACAGGAAGTTCGCGACCTTGACCGCGTTCTCGTTGTGCTGGCGGATGCGCAGCGGCAGGGTTTCGAGGCCCTGAATGAACTGGAAGGCATTTTGCGGCGCGATTGATGCGCCGAGGTCACGGAGCAGCTTGACGCGGGCCCGCAGGATGTAGGCGATCGGACCAAGCGGCTTCGCCGCCTCGGTCCAGATGGCGCCGTGATAGGCCTCATCGGGCTTGTTCAGCAGCGGGAAGCGCTCCGCATGCGCGGCCCAGTCGAAATTGCCGCCGTCGACAATGGCGCCGCCGATCGCGGTGCCGTGGCCACCGATATATTTGGTCGTGGAATACACCACCACCGCGGCACCATGCTCGAACGGGCGTGCGATCAGGGGCGACGCCGTGTTGTCGAGAATAAGCGGTACGCCCAGGGAGCGGCCGATATCCGCGACCTCCTTGATCGGGAATACGTTCAGCTTGGGATTCGGAAGCGTCTCGCCGAAATAGGCCCGCGTCTTCGCATCGGTCGCACGGCGGAAGTTCTCTGGGTCGGCCGGATCGACAAACCGGACCTCGATGCCGAACTGCTTCAGGGTCTGCGACAGCAGTGTCCAGGTGCCGCCATAGAGATCGGTCGAGGACACGATGTTGTCGCCGGCCTGGGCGATGTTGAAGATCGCGAAGGCGGAAGCCGTCTGTCCTGAGGCAACGGCGAGCGCGGCCGCACCTCCCTCGAGCGCAGCGAGCCGATCCTCAAACGCCTGCTGGGTCGGATTGCCGATACGGGTGTAGATCGGACCAAGCTGCTCGAGCGCGAACAGGCGCGAGGCGTGATCGGTATTTTCGAACTGGAATGACGTGGTCTGGTAGATCGGAACTGCCACCGCGCCAGTCGCGGGGTCGATGCGGTACGATCCACCATGCAACGCGAGCGTCTCGAAATTCCGGGTCTCCAACGCCATCTGCAAATCCCTTTCGATCTCGAGAACGCGCATCGTGCGCGGCAAGCCGTGCTTGTCGACGAAAATGATGCGGTCGGATTCCGCGGCTGTCGAGCGGGTCGGAGAAATAGCGATGCGCGTGCTGCAACGACGCCGCTTCGTAATGCGTTTGTTTCCGGTCCTTCGCTGAATTGGAAACAAACTCGCCCGCGCAAAATGATAAAAAATCGTCACGCGAAGCGGATGGGCTTCGCAATTGACGATCGGGCCCAAATCATGACGAGACCGCGCGAGCTGCGCTTCAACGCTTTCAACATGACCGCGCCGAGCCACAATTGGGCCGGCCTATGGTCTCATCCGCGCGATGCGTCGATCGACTACAACACGCTCGAATATTGGGCTGACTACGCCAGAACTGCGGAGCGCGGGCTGCTCGACGGCATCTTCCTGGCCGATGTGTTCGGCGTATACGACGTCTATAGCGGCAATGCCGATGCCGCCGCGTTACATGCCGTGCAGCTTCCCAACGCGGATCCGACGCTGCTGGTGTCCGCTATGGCGCTCGTCACCCACCATCTCGGCTTCGGCATCACCTCGAACCTGACCTTCGAGCACCCTTATCAACTGGCCCGCACGTTTTCGACGCTCGACCACATCACCAATGGCAGGATCGGCTGGAACATCGTCACCGGCTATCTCAATAGCGGCACGCGCGGCATGGGCCTCCCGGCCAACCGCGCCCATGACGACCGCTATGACGCGGCCGAGGACTTTCTCACCGCGACCTACAAGCTGTGGGAGTGCAGCTGGGAGGACGACGCCGTTCGCCGCGATCGCGACCGCCGCATCTTCACGGATCCTGCGAAGCTGCATCGGGTCCGGCATGACGGCCCATATTTCAAGGTCGACGGCATCCATCTCGCCGAGCCCTCGCCGCAGCGAACGCCGCTGCTGTATCAGGCCGGCACCTCGAAGCGCGGCCGCGCCTTTGCGGCCCAGCATTCGGAAGCGATCTTTCTCAATGGCCAGACCAAGCCCATCCTTGCGCGCGCTGTCCGCGAGATACGGCAGGCAGCCAAGAACTATGGCCGCGATCCCTACGACATCCGCCTGTTTGCCGGCGCGACCGTGATCGTGGCGCCGACCCGTGCCGAAGCGAACGATCTGCTCGAGGACTACGCGCAGCATGTCGACCAGACCGGCCAGCTCGCCCTTTTGTCGGGCTGGACCGGCATCGACTTCTCGACCTATCGGCCCGACCAGCCGATCGAGTACGTCGAGAGCAATGCCATCCAGTCGATGGTCGAGAATTTTACGGTACGGAGCGACCGGCCGGTTAGTGTCGGCGACCTCGCGAGGCTAAGCCGCGCCGGCGCCCGGTCGCCCTTCGTGGTCGGCTCGCCGCAGGACGTCGCCGACGAGCTGATCGCCTGGGCGGATGAGACCGACGTCGACGGCTTCAACCTGTTCCGCCTGGTCGCGCCGGAGTCGCTGAACGCCTTCGTCGATCTCGTGGTGCCGGAGCTGCAATCGCGCGGCGTCTACAAGACCACCTATCGCGAGGGAACGCTGCGCGAAAAGCTGTTTCCGGAGCGTGGCCCGCGGCTGCACGCGACGCATCCCGGCGCAAGTTTCCGGCGCCTGCCGACCGGCACGGCAGACGTGCGCCAAGTCGACGCTGCCGAATAGCCGCCTGATCGACGCGAGGCGCTGCCACGCATCGACCGTCGCAAGCAGAACGGTTCTTCACGACAGTATTTTCTGATCGAGATATGGCTTGCCGCCCCGTGATGATGGGATCGGCGAGGCTCTCCCAGACCACGGCAAGGAAGCGGCCTTCGGCATGGTCCCGCGCGCCGGCCCGAAATGGGTCGGCATCCGGTAGATGCGTCCGGGTTCGAACCGATAGCTCATCGGGCGCCCACCGACGGCAACGCATCCAGCAGCGGCTTTGCCAGGTGCAGAACCTCGTAGGCGACCCCATCGTCCCCACCGGCCGGCTCGCGCTCGGAGAGCAGGATACGCGTGAACGTCCAGCTCTGCGGGTCCACGCCGACGATCGCGGCCACCGTTCCATGCTGCTCCGCCACCTCCCGGTTGCGCGCAATCTCGGCAGCGAAGGCCGCGGTCAGATCGGCATCGATCGGGATGCTTAGCTCCTGCTTGTAGATGAAGCGTGCGTCGCTGGCCCGGCCACGCCGCGCGTCGAGCGAGAAACGCGTTTGGATATCCGCCCGGCCGAAGCTGTCGGTGACGACCTTGTAACGGCCATTCACCAGGAAATTGCGGAAGGCTTCATCCGTCCGCCAGAGATAGAGCGACGAATAGCTGCTTGCGATCGCGCCGTAGCGGCCGCGCTCGCGGAGCAGAAAACCCTTGAAGTGCAGTTCGGGAACGTCGTTCCACAACGCCCCACGCTCCTTGGCGCGGCTGCGGATGATTCCGATGTCGTAATCGGCAGGAAGCCGGTGAATGTAGTGAGCAATCGTCATCTGGCATGCCTCATCGTTGACCTTCAGCCCGAGGGAAAAGATAGCCGGAGGTTGATCATATAAAAACGATATGAAACTATGTCTCAGTGATTGATAATTGGAATGACTGGGATGAAGACGCTGGACATCGAAGCGGTGCAGGCCTTCGTGCTCACCGCCGATCTGAAGAGCTTTACCCGCGCCGCCGAAGCAATGGACACGACGCAGTCGACGATCAGCCTGAAGATCAAGCGGCTCGAGGATGAACTCGGGCGAAGGCTGCTCGATCGCACGCCGCGACTCGTTCGCCTGTCCGTCGACGGCGATGCCTTCCTCGCACCCGCGCGGACGCTGCTTGCCGCTCACCATGGCGCACTCGGCAGCTTTGGTCTGGAGCGGCGGCGCCTTGTCGTCGGCATCAGCCACCACATCGTGGGCGCGGAGCTGCCGGTCCTGCTGCGTCGGATGAAGAGCGCAGAGCCGGGCCTCGTGCTCGAGATTCGCGTATCGACCTCGCGCCAGGTGCTGGACGAGTTCGACCGCGGCGCCATCGACGCTGCGATCGTGCTGCGCCACGACAATCGCCGGCGCGGCGGCGAGGTCATCCTGAAAGAAACCTTCGGCTGGATGGCGTCCGCCGATTTCGAGCATCATGACGGAGAGCCGCTGCGGATCGCCACGCAGGCCGATCCTTGCAGCGTGCGCAGCATGGCCGTCGACGCACTCAACAAGGCCGGCATTGCCTGGACCGAGGTCTTCGTCGGCGGCGGCGTCGCCACCATCGGCGCGGCGATCTCGGCGGGTCTTGCGGTCGCGGCGCTCGGGCGGCACGTCGCCCCTGGCGACACGATCGATGTCGGGGCGCAGTTGGGATTGCCTCCGCTTCCGTCGCGCGACGTGGTGCTGCATGCAAGTCCCGGGGACCAGCAGACCAAGCATTCCCTGAGAACCCTGACGGCTGCGATCCGGGCTACTGCGGCCAAGCACTAGCTGCAATCTGCCGCGCAGCCGCGGTCCTGCCGGGCAGACAACTCCATTCTTCATGCGCAGCGCATAGGAGAATGTTCGTTCCTTTCTGCGCCACATTCCGAAATTGCCAGGCGACCTCGATCGTCGGCACATTGCGGACGCTCGTCTCCCCACACAGAGGTCGAGACGGCAACGCAGCTCGTTGAACAGGATATTCGAAATGCACCATCCAACATCGCGCCTGCGGGTCCTCGCCGCGGCTGCGCTCAGCTTCTTAGCCCTCGCGTCGAGTCAACCCGCGATGTCCGAGGAGCTCCGCATCGGCTACCAGAAATCCTCGACGCTGACGGCGATCCTGAAGACGAATGGAGAGCTCGAGAAGGCGCTGGCGCCGCTCGGCATCACCGTCTCCTGGCACGAGTTCACCAGTGGCCTGCCGCTGCTGGAAGCGATCAACATCGGCAGCGTCGATTTCGGCGCCGACGTCGCCGACACGGTGCCGATTTTCGCGCAAGCCGCGGGCGCCAAGCTTGCCTATATAGCGGAGGAAGCCGCCTCGCCGGCGGCCCAGGCGATCGTCGTGCCGCAGTCGTCGACCATCAAGACCATCGCTGATCTCAAGGGCAAGAAGATCGCCGTCACCAAAGGCGCCGGCAGCCACTATCTCCTGCTCGCGGCGCTGTCCAAATCCGGACTGAACTTCAAGGACATCACGCCTGCCTATCTGACACCGGCCGACGGCCGCGCAGCCTTCGTCAGCAACAATGTTGATGCCTGGGTCGCGTGGGATCCGTTCCTGACCAGCGCCCTGCGCCAGACGAAGGGCGGGATCCTCACCGACGGCAGCAATGGCCTTGCGAGCTATAAACGCTACTACCTCGCTTCAGCCCCTTATGCGGACAAGCACGATCAGGTTCTCAACGTGATCTTTGCAAAACTCTCGGAGACCGGCAAATGGGTGAAGGCTCAGCCCAAGGACGCCGCCACGCTGCTCGCTGGGCTCTGGGGCATCGACGCGGCAACTGTCGAGGAGGCCAATAGCCACCGCTCCTACTTGGTGGGCGCGGTCACCGGCCCGGGCCTCTTCGAGCAGCAGCGCATTGCCGGTGCTTTCCATGCCGAAGGTTTGATCCCCGTGAAGATCGACACAACGGGGATCAAGATCTGGTCGCCAAAGGGATCGTGATTCAGGCAGCCTGCGGCTCACACCACGGCATCACTGCGCATCCTGACTCGACAACACGCTGACTCCGGAATTCCCATGCCGCCACGCCAACTGCATCTGAACGTCAACCTGCTTCACTCCGGCGTCTATCCGTCGGCCTGGCGCCTGCCGGACAGCGATCCAAGCGCCTTTTTTGACCTTGGTCATTATGTGCGCGTGGCGCAGATTGCAGAGCGTGGGAAGCTCGACGCGATCTTTCTCGCGGATTCCCCCGCTGTGAACGACCGAATCGACTACCGGTCGTTCACGTCGCTGGAGCCGACCATCATTCTGGCGACGGTCGCAGCTGCGACCAAGCATGTCGGGCTGATCGGAACAGTATCGACGAGCTACAACGAGCCCTACAACATCGCGCGCCGCTTCGTGACGCTCGACCATGCCAGTGGCGGACGCTCGGGGTGGAACGCAGTCACGACCGCAGATGCCGCTTCAAGCCGCAACTTCGGCCTCACGGGTGCGCTGGAGCACAAGGCCCGCTACGAACGCGCCAAGGAATTCACGGAAGTCGTCCACGCGCTGTTCGACAGTTGGGAGGACGACGCCTTCGTCGGCGACAAGGCGAGCGCCAGGTTCGTCGATATTTCGAAAGTGCATCCGATCGCCCACCGCGGCCCGCATTATTCGGTCGCCGGCCCCCTGAACGTGCCGCGCTCACCGCAGGGACGGCCGGTCACGGTGCAGGCAGGCGGGTCCAACGACGGCCGCGACTTCGCCGCCGCCTATGCGGAAGCCGTATTCACGCTGGCGCAGAGCATCGAGGAAGGCGTCGCGTACGCGCGCGACCTGCGCACGCGGGCAGTGGCTTACGGCCGCTCAGGCGATTCCATTGTCATTCTGCCGGGCCTTGCCACCGTCATCGGCAGCACGGAAGCCGAAGCGAAGCGCCGGCAGGACGAGCTCTGGGAGCTGGTGCCGATCGAATACAGCCTGGCGCGTCTCGCCGGCACGCTTCAGATCGACCCTACTTTGCTCGAACTCGACAAGCCGCTTCCCGATCCGCTGCCGCTTCCAGCGAACGCCAATCACACCATGTTCCAGGGCACTGTGAACATCGCCCGCCGCGGCAACCTCACCGTCCGTCAACTGATCCGGGCGCTCGGCGGCGGCGTCGGCCATCGGATCGTCGTGGGCACGCCGGAACAGATCGCCGACGATATCGAGGCCTGGTTCAAGGCCGGCGCCGCCGACGGCTTCAACCTGATGCCAGATGTTCTGCCCACAGGGCTGGAGTCCTTCGTCGATACCGTCGTCCCTATCCTGCAAAAGCGCGGCCTGTTCCGGACCGAATACACGGGCACGACATTGCGCGACCATTTGGGTCTGGCGCGGCCGGCGAGCCGCTTTGCGAAGCGAGCGCCGGAGGTCGCGTCGGCCTGATTTATCCCAGGGACCGGGCGAACCTCTCGGAAAGACCGGTCGCCTGTCTCGCCCGGACACGGGGGATAATCTCCTCCGCGAACCGCCGCATCTCGGCCTCGAAAGGCTGGAATTGCAGCATAAAGAGCTCTATGCCCGCGGCATGAAACGCCTCGATCCGCGCGGCGACCTCGTCATAGCTGCCGACCAGCCCCGCGGCCGTGCCGCCGTTGCTGCCGACCCGCGGCGTCTTCTGCATGGTCTGCATCATCACGACTTTCGGATCCGTGTTCTGCTTCTGGATGGCCTTCATCGGCGCATCCTTCGCCGCGAGGCTAAGCAACCGCTCATAGGCGCTCTGTGCCTCTTCCCGGGTCTCGCGCGCGACCACAAAGGCGGACAGACCGAAACGCAGTGGCGGCGCGGAGCCGCGCGGTCGCGCCGCGACATCAACGATCAGACCGGCGACATCGTCGAGCGGTTGGCCGTTGATGAACCAGACGTCGCCATGGCCCGCGACCAGGTCGCGCGCCGGCTCGGATTCTCCACCGACATAGATCGCGGGCCGCTTGCGGTAGAGGCTGGTCGGACGCAGCGCATAGTCCGAGACGTTGAAGTGATCGCCAATGAAATTGAGGCGTTCCCCCTCCATGAGACGGGACACCACGGATATCCATTCCTTGCCGTAGGCATAGCGCGCATCATGCTCCGGAAAGCCGATGCCGGCCTTCTCCAGCTCTGGCCGGTTCCAGGAGTTGACCAGATTGATCGCGAACCGGCCGCGGCTGATGTTCTCGATCCCGAGTGCGAGTTTTGCCAGCACCACGGGATGATAGAGATACGGCTTGATCGCTGCGATGATCTCGATGCGCTTCGTCAGCGCCGCGATTGCAGCCGCGGCACTCCAGGCTTCGAGCTGATCGAGATCCTCCTGGTGCGGATTGATCGTATGCTGCGCGATCAGCGTCGAATCATAGCCAAGCTCCTCGGCTGCGAGGATGAGATCCCGGTTGCGCTCCCAGGAGGCATCGTAGGGCTCTTCCGGATCCTGATGCGCGGCGCGCGGCCCATGCACCAGCGCCCAGATGCCAAAGCGAAGCGGTGCGGTCGTCATCATACTCTCCCATGACTCTCCCAACTTCGCGGGTTCTCGCCAATGCCTGGCGCAAGATCAAGCAGACCGGTATCAAAAGATTTTCTTTGTCGCGCATCGGCGCTGCGACGACAGCGGATCACTCCAGAGCGAATGACAATTGAAATACCGGTCTATTTCTGTCGGCCCGATTTCGTGGGACATTTTGCAGAGACGGCAAGTCATTGGCGTCACATAACCTGCTTCGCTTGCAGTGCGTGAAACGAGGTCTGTTGTCTTGAGCAATATCGAATTGAGCGGCATCGACCGCGCGGCAATCGTCGCGGACGCCGGGCCATCGTCGCGCAGCGATGAAAGCCCACGCGCCCCGGCTGCTGCAAAAGGCAAGCTTGGCGCACGCGGGCTTCAGCTTCTGTCGTGGCTTGCGCCGGTGGCGTTGGTAGTCATCTGGGAATGGCTTGCGCAGGCCGGATGGCTGTCGCCACACGTGCTTCCCGCACCGAGCAAGGTGATCCGGACCGCGTTCAAGCTTGCGACCACCGGAACACTTTTGAACGATCTCGGTGTCAGCCTGTTGCGCGCGGCGTCGGGTTTTGTGATCGGCACAGTGGTCGGCGCGACGCTTGGCATTCTCGTCGGCTTCTCCAGGATCGCAGAAGCCGCGATCGACCGCAGCGTGCAGATGATCAGGGCCATTCCGTTCCTCGCGGTCCTGCCGCTGGTCATCGTCTGGCTCGGCGTCGGCGAGACACAGAAGATCTTCCTTGTCGCGCTCGGCGTCACCTTCCCGATCTACATCAACACGGTGCTCGGCATTCGCCAGGTCGACCCAAAGCTGCTCGAGCTCGGCCGCGTCCAGGGCCTCAGCGCCATTCAGCTGATCCGCCGGATCATCCTTCCAGGCGCGTTGCCCTCGATTCTGACCGGCGTCCGCTACGCGCTGGCGACGGCGTGGCTCGCGCTGGTCGTGGCCGAAACCATCGGCGCGCAGTCCGGAATCGGCTTTCTTGCCATGGACGCGCGTGAATTCCTGCGCACGGACGTGATCGTGCTGACGATCGTGATCTACGCCCTGATCGGCGTCGCGGCCGACGGTATCGCCCGTTTCCTCGAACGGCGCCTGCTCGCCTGGCATCCGAACTACGGGGCGGCACGATGAACGTTCACACCGCTCCGCTGTCGCCATCTGCATTCGAATCCGGGCCGGCCGTCGTCGTCAACAACCTCACACGCAGCTACGGCAGCCGCATCGTCATCGAAAAGCTGAACCTGCGCATCGAGCGTGGAGAGTTCGTGGCATTGCTGGGTGAGAGTGGCTGTGGCAAGACCACCCTGCTGCGGGCACTCGCCGGTCTCGATTCCATTCAGGGCGGGCGCATCGTGGCGCCCCGCCGCCCGGCCGTGGTGTTCCAGGAGCACCGGCTGCTGCCGTGGGACAGCCTCTGGCGCAATGTCTCGCTTGGCCTGCAGGTGCCCAATGCGCGCGATCGCGCGGCCGAAGCGCTGACCGAAGTCGGTCTTGGCGACCGTCTCGACGACTGGCCACGCAACCTCTCCGGCGGACAGGCCCAGCGTGTTGCCTTGGCCCGAGCGCTGGTGCAGCAGCCCGAGCTTCTGCTGCTCGACGAACCATTCGCCGCACTGGATGCACTCACGCGCATCCGCATGCGCGAGCTCGTTCGCGAGCTCGTCGCCAATCATCAGCCGGGCGTCCTGCTCGTCACCCACGACGTCGACGAAGCCATTGCGCTGGCCGACCGCATCCTGGTGATGCGGAACGGCGCCATTGCGTTCGAGCATCGCGCCGTGCGCGACGGCTCGACACCTATTTCGCGCGCCGAACTGCTCGGCGAGCTCGGCGTGAACTCTCATTCCTCCCACTAGACGACCGGAAGGCCCATATGTCTCGTTCCTCCATCGCCAAGCCGTCCCGGCGCAGCTTCCTCGGCACCGCCGCCTTCGGCATTGGCGCCCTCGCCGGCATGAACATCGGCGATTTCGCCGAGGCCGCGACCGGCCGCACCACCGACACGGTCCGCCTGACCTGGGGTCTCAGCGGCCTCAATCTGATCGCCAAGGAACGCGGCGAGTTCGAGAAGCTGCTGGCCAAGGACGGCATCAAGGTCGAGTGGCTCGGCCCATTCCCGAACCATGCGCCGACCCTGCAGGCGGTGACCGGCGGCAGCGCCGATTTCAGCTTCGGCGGCAGCACCACGCCGGCACTGGCCGCGATCATCGCCGGCTCGCCGCTGGTGTTCACGCAGTTCGTAGTCTATGAGCCCCGCACCACGGCGATCATCGCCAAGGACGGTTCCGGCATCGACCGGATCGAGGATCTCGCCGGCAAATCGGTCGCGGTCAATCGCTCGGGCCTGGGCGAATTCCTGCTGGTCGCAGCGCTCGAGAAGCACAAGGTCGACCGGTCCGCGGTCAAATTCGTCTATCTCAATCCGCCCGATGCAGCGCCCGCACTCGCCTCCGGCAAGGTCGACGCCTGGTCGATGTGGAGCCCCGGCGTCGACATCGCGCGGCTCGAATACAAGGCGCACGACATCTTCCTGGAAGGCCGTGACCTCGATTTCCAGATCGACTACACGTCCTACCTCACCACACGCAAATTCGCGACCGACTATCCCGCGCTGGTGCGCGCCGTCAACGATGCGTTCCGTGCCGAAGGGAAGTGGATCTCGGAGAACGGCAAGGACGCCGAATACATCGCCCAGAAGGCCGGCAAGTACAGCGACGAGGTCCGCGACCAGTTCATCGCGCTGAAGCGCCAGTACCGCTACTTCGCTGTGAATGACGAGCGCTTCATCAGCGAGCTGCAAAAGGCCGCCGACTGGCTGGCCGCCCGCAAGGTTCTGCCCGAGCCGGTCAAGGTGACCGACCATCTTGCCCAGCTCTGAAGATACCTGACCAACAGGCCCTGACAATGAACAAGACCGTATCCACGCCCTCCCTGACCACATCCGAGCCGCTCAAGACCGGTTCGCCGGAACTGGAGGCGCTGCTCAACCAGATCGCGGAAGGCGCGAGCGCACGGGAACGCGACCGCGTGCTACCCTTCGAGGTCATCGATCTCATCCGTCGCGCACGCCTTGGCGCGTTGCGGCTTCCCGTGAACGCCGGCGGCGCCGGCAGCACGATCCGCGATCTCTTCGCCTTCGTCATCCGTCTCGGCGAGGCCGATGCCAATGTCGCGCACATCCTGCGCAACCATTTTAGCGTGGTCGAACGCCTGGTGCGCACGCCCAAGGACGAGCAGAGCCGCGACTGGCAGAAGGCCGTCGCAGAAGGCGCGATCATCGGGCTCGCCACCACCGAGCTTGAAAGCCCCCGCGTCGGCAATGTCACGCCGGGCACGACTTTTACGCCTGACGGCCACGGCGACTATCTGCTGAACGGCACCAAATATTACAGCACCGGCACGCTGTACTCCGACTACGTCCTGGTGCGCGCGGCGGATCCGTCCGGAGCCACCGGCGCCACGATCGTTCCGATCAAGCGTGAAGGCATCGAGCTGGTGGACGACTGGGACGGGGTCGGACAGCGGCTCACCGCCACCGGCACAACGCACTTCCGCAACGTCAAGGTCAAGCGCCAGGAGGTGGTGTTCGACGAGCCGGATTCCGGCTATGGCGTGCCCTACTCCAACACGTTCGCCCAGCTGTTCCTGACCGCGGTCGTCGCCGGCATCGCGCGCGCGACCCTGCGCGACGCCACAGCCCTGATCCACTCGCGCAAGCGCACCTTCTACTACGCGCCGACCGAGATCCCGACCGACGATCCCCTCTTGCAGCAGACCGTCGGCCAGATCGCCAGCGGCGCCTTCGCCGCCGAAGCCGTGGTGCTGGCGGCGGCCGAGGCGCTCGACGTCGCGACTGACGCATTCGACGCCGGCGCAGCTGATGCGGCGGAAGCAGCCCATACCGCCGCCTTGCTCTCGGCCAAGGCCAAGATCATCGCGGACGATTTCGCCATCCGCGGCGGCAGCCTGCTGTTCGACGTCGGCGGCGCGTCGGCCACCAAGAAGGTCACCAATTTCGACCGGCACTGGCGCAACGCGCGGACCCTGTCCTCACACAATCCAACCACCTACAAGGCGCGCTCGATCGGCCAATACGAGATCAACGGCACACCGCTGCCGGCGAAGGGCTTCTTCTAGACAGGAAGACGCCTACGGTCCGACACAAGGAGAATCGGACATGGGAAAATCGGACATCCATCTCGTCACCGACAGTAACGAGATCGAACATCAATTCCGCGCCGTGATGCGCCGCCTCGCCGGCGGCGTCAGCATCATCACAGCCGGTCGCGACGACGACATCACGGGGATGACGGTGACGTCGCTGACCTCACTCAGCGCGAGCCCGCCGCGCGTGCTGGTCAGCGTCAACCGGCAGGCATCGTCCTTTGCGCTGATCGAGCGCCTCGGTACGTTCGGCGTCAACATTCTCGGCTCCGACCAGCAGGAGCTGGCGGACCGCTTCAGCAACACCCGCCTGAAGGGTCTCCAGCGCTTCGAAGGCGTTCCGTGGTCCGCCGGGACATCCGGCGTGCCGCTGCTCGGACACTCGCTCGCCACCATCGAATGCCGGGTCGAGGAGATCATCGAGCGCTATTCGCACGGGATCATCGTCGGCAGCCTCCTCAGTTTCGATCTGTCGCGCGAGCTCTCCGGCCTGGTTTACTGGAACGGCCAGTACATCGAGATCAAACACGATTTCGATCTCGACCTGCTCGCCGAGATCAGCATTCCCCTGGCCCATGTCAGGTGACGGCATGAAGCACGAACTCCCCCGTGATCCCTCCGACGACAGGGGTCCCGAGAGTCCGCCCAAGAAGCGCTGGCAGCTGGAGCAACTCGTCGCCGCGCTCCGCGTCTCCCGCGAGGAGACCCATAGCATCCGCCGGGATGGCGAAGCTCGCCGTGCGCCGTCGCGCGAGGCGCTTCAGGCGATCCTGGATGGCCTGACCGAGGCGCTGTTCCCGCGCCATTACGGCCAGTTCGATCTCGACGGGGAGAATATCGACTATTTCGTCGGCAACCGCCTCAGCACCGCGCTCGACAGCCTGTGCGACCAGGTTCATCGCGCCGCGCTCTTCATCGGCGACGAACTCACGGCCGGCTTCCGGCGCGACGACGCGATCGAGCTGACGCGCCAATTCGCCTCCAGGCTTGCCGACGTGCGCGGCCTGATCATCAGCGATCTCCGCGCCGCCTTTGTCGGCGACCCCGCGGCCCGCAACTTTCCGGAGATCCTGATCGGCTATCCCGGCATGACCGCGATCATCCACCACCGGCTGGCGCACATTCTGCATCAGCTCGGCGCTCGGCTGATTGCGCGGCTGGTGGCCGAGATCGCGCACACCAGGACCGGCATCGACATCCATCCGGGCGCGAGCATCGGCTCCGGCTTCTTCATCGATCACGGCACTGGCGTCGTGATCGGCGAGACCGCGATCATCGGGGACAACGTCCGCATCTACCAGGCCGTGACGCTCGGTGCGCGTCACTTCCCAACTGACGACGACGGCCATCTGATCAAGGGCGACGCCCGGCATCCGATCGTGGACGACGACGTCGTGATTTATGCCGGCGCCACCATCCTCGGCCGGATCACGATCGGCCGCGGCTCGACCATCGGCGGCAATGTCTGGGTGACCCGAGACGTGCCGCCGAACAGCGTGGTCACGCAGGCCACGGCCGGAACGCGATCGATCTAGCCGTGCTGTAACCTTTGCCACCAGTTCGCGGCATCATCTCCATTCATCGACATCGCCGCTAGATTCATGCTCGCATCGTGCGCAACAACGCAATTCCATTTCATCGACTTTGCGCATCCTGCCGCAATAGAGTCCGATAAGATCTCGCTGTATTGACGGCCTCTATCCGGACCTCCGCATCATGAGCAACCAGCGCCAGCTTGCCCTCAACCTCTTCATCTATCCCGGCGGTCATCACGAGGCCGCGTGGCGCTACAAGGGATCGTCGGCCGAGCGGATTCTCGACATCACCTACTATCAGGAGCTGGCGCAGCGGGCCGAAACCAGCAAGTTCGACGCCATCTTCTTTGCCGACGGACCGGCGCTGGCAGACAACGTCCGTTATGCCCAGCGCTTTCGCTTCGAGCCAATCACCTGGTTAGCTGCGATCGCGGCCGTTACGAGCCGCATTGGGCTGATCGCCACCGCGTCGACCACCTATACCGAGCCCTACAATCTGGCGCGCCTGTTTGCCTCGCTCGATCATCTCAGCCGCGGCCGCGCCGGCTGGAACATCGTCACCACCAGCGCGCCCCAGGCCGCGCAGAATTTTGGTCTGCCCGAACACCCGCCGCACCATGAGCGCTACGAGCGGGCCCGCGAATATCTCGACGTGATCTCGCGCCTCTGGGATAGCTGGGAGGACGACGCACTCGTCAACGATCCCGCCTCAGGGATCTTTGCCGATACCAGCAAGATCCATACGCTCGACCATGTCGGCAAACATTTCCGCGTTCGCGGTCCGCTGAACATCTCCCGCACGCCGCAGGGCCGCCCCGTCTACGTGCAGGCCGGCGCCTCCGACGACGGCCGCGCCTTCGCCGCACGCTATGCGGAGGCGATCTTCACGGCGCATCAAACCCTGGACTCGGCGAAGGCTTTCTATGCCGACATCAAGCGCCAGGCCCGCGGCTTCGATCGCGGCCCCGACGAAATCAAGATCCTGCCGGGCATCAACCCTTTCATCGGCAGCACGCAGGCTGAGGCCGAGCGGCTTCAGGACGAGTTCAACGAGCTGATCCAGCCTGAATATTCGCTGACCCAGCTGCGCCAGATGATCGGCCTCGACCTCACCGGCTACGATCTCGACGGCCCCGTTCCCCGCCATCTGATCGACACCGCAAGCGCGCGCGGCGTCGCCAGCCGCTTCAAGCTCGTTGTCGAGATTGTCGATCGCGAAAAGCCGACCATTCGGCAACTCGTGCAGCGCCTTGCCGGCGCACGCGGCCATTGGGTCATTGCCGGCACGCCCGAGAAGATCGCGGACAACATCCAGACCTGGTTCGAAACTGGCGCCGCCGACGGCTTCAACGTGATGCCGCCATGGCTGCCCGGCGGCTTCGATGTCTTTGCCGATCAGGTCGTCCCGATCCTGCGCAAGCGCGGCCTGTTCCGCGAGGACTACACCGGCACGACCCTGCGCGAGCATTACGGACTCGCACGCCCGGCGAGCGTCTACTCCACCGCAGTCAAGGCGATAGCCTGACCGCATCCGCAACGACATCAAAACTCAAGCTCAGCAAGTGAATATGAAGACAGCGTTGTTTCTCCTCTCCGGACTTCTGGCTCTTTCTCCCCTCGCCGCCGGAAATGCCTCGGCCCAACAACCCGCAAAGCCGGAACTGAGGGTCGGCTTCGTGCCGGGGCCGTATATCGACGAGTTCAAGATCGGCGTCGAGCCGGAGCTGAAGAAGAAGGGCTACAAGATCCGCTACGTCGAGTTCTCGACCGGCCTTGAAGCCAACAATGCCGTCTTCAAGTCCGAGATCGATGCCAATGTGATGCAGCACACGATTTTTTTCGACTCCTATAATGAACGGCAGAAGACCGATCTCGTCGGCATCGTCCACGTCCCCACCCCGCCGATGGGCCTCTATTCGAAGAAGCACCCACTGGGCACGCCGATCAAGCCGGGCTCGAGCGTCGCGGTGCCGAACGATCCGGTCAATCTGCAGCGTGCGCTGTGGGTGCTGCGCGATCTCGGCCTGATCGAGATCCGCGACAGCAAGCCGGTCGACGTCACCGAACTCGATGTCATCAAGAATCCCGGCGGCATCAAGCTGGTTCCGCTCGAGGCCGCGCAAGCGCCGCGGGCACTCGACGACGTCGACTTCGCCGCCATCCAGGGCAATTTCGCGATCTTCAGCGGCCTCAAGCTGACCAACGCCTTCGCGCTGGAGAAGATGACGACGCCCTACATCAACGTGCTGGCCGTGAAGAAGGCCAACGCAACCGCCGAATGGGCACAGGACATCGTCGCCGGCTACAAATCGCCGACGTTCAAGACGGCGATCCTGGCTGACCGGTTCTATGACGGCTTCACCCTGCCCGACTACATGAAGTGAGCGGAACGTATGTTCGAGTTCACGCTGGAATGGGCCAGCCGCCGTTCCGTTGCCCAGCGCGCGATCGACGCGCGGGCGGTGACGGACCGGCTCCGCATCCGCGAGGCCTTTATCTTCCCGGGAGTCCTGCTGCTCACCTTCCTCTTCGCACTGGGCGTCATGACGGGCGCGCATTTGCACGGGCAGACGGAACGGGCGCTGCTATCTGCAGCGTTCGCAGGCATGAGCGTAGGGATGGGCATGCCCATGCTTTATCCAAAATCGGCATCCTGTCGCAGGCCACCGAACCTCGGTTCCGTAGCGCAGCTCCGGCATGCCGACGTGCTCGCGCTCCTGACGGCCGACTAGCAGCCCAACCATGCCTTTGTCCCGAAAACGGACATTAAAATCATCCATCGCCGCCAAACGCTGTGGAATTTTCCAACCGCGCTGGCGACGAGGCCAGCACGATTCAACCAAACTGATTCCGACGAGCGTGTAGCAATGTTCAACGCCATCCCCGCCGTGATAGCTTTTCGGGGTTCTCGCCCTACACCGTTGTCCGGAGTGAACATGAGCTACGTCATCTCGCTGCAGTCAGGCGTCGTTCGTTTGATCGAACAGGCACGCGGATGGTTCCAGCGCTCGCTGCGGCCGCAGACAGGCGGCCCGGACACCCCGCAGGACGACCTTTACGAGATCTTCCTGTTCGGGCCTCACGGCTGAAAATTCCGCGCAAGTGCCAGCCCTGCGCCTTCCCTGACACAAAGGTAACAAGACATGACCGACGCTGCGCTGCAGCTCGCCGAGACCGGCCGCCGCCTCGATGCCATCGACCGCAAGATCCTGACGGTGCTACAGGAGGACGCCTCGCTCTCGGTGGCCGAGATCGGCGACCGGGTCGGTCTGTCGTCCACCCCGTGCTGGAAGCGCATTCAGCGGCTGGAAGCCGACGGCGTCATCCTCAAGCGCGTTGCGCTGGTCGACCAGAACAAGATCGGGCTTGGCCTTTCGGTGTTCGTTTCCGTGGAGAGCGCGGATCACTCCGATGCGTGGCTGAAGCGTTTCGCCGAGGCGGTCCGCGCCATGCCCGAGGTGATGGAATTTTACCGAATGGCCGGCGATGTCGACTACATGCTGCGCGTCGTGATCCCCGATATGCAGAGCTACGACGTGTTCTACAAGAAGCTGATCCACGCCGTCCCGCTCAAGAACGTCACTTCGCGCTTCGCGATGGAGAAGATCAAATCGATCACGGCGCTGCCGATCCCACCGGTCGCGGTGGAATAAATGCCAACGCACGGCGAGCCAACATCACGCGACGAATTTACCGATAGCGCGGCCAAGGACGTGTCCGATCGTTTCGGCCTGCGATGCGTTGCCGCGCCAGGCCACGATCTGGTCGGGACGTATCAGGGCGAGGTCGGCCTCATAGAGCGCGCGCAGTGATCCCGGCAGCGTGACGAGCTTCACCTCGGCCCCGAGCGTGCGAGCGGCCTCGGCAAGCGGAGCGTGAGCCGACGCGACCTCGCCGAACTGGAGCAGCGTCCATTCGAACCCGAACAGATCGTACAAGGACACGCCGTCCTCCAGCCACGCATGCGGCGCGCGGCCGCCGGGACAGGCGCTCGGAACGTAGACGTTCGCGGCATCGGGCGGCGGCGTGCTGCCATCGGACACGATGATCGGCGAGCCGTCGTAACGTCCGCCGAAAGTGACGCCGGGGATGTTGAATTCGGCGCGGGCGTGTTGTTCGAGATAGACGCCTGCCGCCCGCCGCGCCTCGCGGCCCTCGTCAGTGTCGTGCTCGATCTCCGGCGCGGGCGCGAACAGACCAAGGGAGTCGGCAAAGCGCCGCGCATAATCGGTGTTGCGCAGCGCCACCGGACGCCGCTCGACCTCGTAACTGTCAAGCAGCGCGGCCGGGCTGATGCCCTTGACAACACTTGCAAGCTTCCAGCCCAGGTTAACCGCATCCTCGATCGCGGTGTTGTAGCCGAGCCCGCCGGTCGGCGTGAACAGATGCGCTGCATCGCCGCCGAGGAAGACCCTGCCCCGCTGCATGCCGTTCGCGACCAGCGCGTGGCCGGCGGTCCAGGTCAGGAATGACAGCACCTCGCAATCGATCGGCGCGCCGCAGGCACGCTGGAACGCGGCCCTGGCCTCGTCGACCGTGATCGCGCTCTCGTCTTCACCCGGCCGAAGCTGGGTGTGGAAGGCGAATTCATCGCGGCCGTTCACCGATGCCATGAAGGCGCGGCGGTCGCCGTTGAAGCAATTGTACATCCACGCCTTGGCGTGCGGGATGCTCACATAGAAATCGGACGCACGGAGATAGACGGCCAGCATGCGACCACCCATGAAATCGCGCTGCGTGCCCGTCTCGCCGCCATAGACCATGCCGAGCGATTGCCGGACCATCGAGCGCGGCCCGTCGGCGCCGACCAGGAAGCCGGCCCGGACCTGGAAGCGATGGCCATCATCGAGACGTTCGATCTCGGCAACGATGCCGTCATCGCCTTCAACGTAGCCGTGCAGCCGATGGCCGTAGTTGAGGCCTATTCCGGAAAGCCGCTCGGCATGCCGGCGCAGCACCGCCTCGACATATTTCTGCGAGACCCGATGCGGCAGCTCCGCCGCGCTCCAGGAGCCGGACATGCCCTTGATGAGCTCGCCCGCGCGTGACGATGAGGGCAGCGCAAAGCGCGCCAGCTCGTAACCAGCATAACGGGCGAAGTACGCGACGTCGGTCGGATAATCGGCGGACAGGCCTTCGCGCCTGATCTCGTCGGCAAAGCCCAGCCGACGATAATGCTCCATCGAGCGCGCCTGGGTCGCGTTGGCTTGCGGATTGAATGCGGTGCCCGGCTTCTCGTCGACCAGGATCGCGGAGACGCCGCGACGGCCGAGCTCGTTGGCCAGCATCAGCCCGCATGGCCCCCCGCCCACGATGAGCACCGAGGCGGTCAGACGGTTTTCCACGACGCTTCTCCCTACCAGCATTATCCTGCATGGTAAGGTTCCATGACTAAATCGTCAAGTAACCTGACTAATCGCGATCGTCGAGCGTGTCGTATCTCTCGCCATAGGCCGCCAGCCCCCTCAGGATCGCGTCCATCGCGGGCTTGCCGAGCTCGGCACGCATCTCCTGCTCGGCGACGTCGACTGCGTCGCGGAATGCATTGAGCCATTTGCGCCCGGCCGGCGTGAACATGACGATGCGCGCGCGCCGGTCGGTCGGATCGGCGATGCGATCGACGAGACCGAGCTCGGCGCATTGATCGACCAGCTCGCCCATCGCCTGCTTGCTCATCGACGCACGGCGGGCAAGCTCGGTGAGCCGCGTCCCCTCCACGTCGAGGTTGCGGGTCAGGCTGACATGCGCGATGCGCGTCTCGTCGTGGCCCTTCTCGCTCATCAGTTCGAGCACGCGGCCTTCGAAGCGGCGCACGGCGTTGTTGAGCAGCCGACCGATATTGGCATGCCGCCACGCCGTGCCGGATGTCCTGGCTTTCAATGGATCTGCTTCCGAATCGACCGATCGAGATCGTGCAAGGCTAACACAAGAGCCGCCCCGCGCGCTCCTACGGCAGCTCGGCGTGTCTTGGCGGCTATGAAAGGCAGGCGGCGTGGATCAAAACGCCGCCAACCATGGCGTGTTGGAGTGGTCTCTGTGGCGGACGACGCCTTACTGCGAGCGGTCCGAGGTCCAGCCCTTGTACTCGGCGACATTGTCCCTGGTCACGAGCTTGGACGGCAAGAGCTCGACGGTGGATGCCGGCTTCTGGCCATTGAGAATGCCGACGCCGACCTGCACGGCCCGCCGCGCCATGAAGAACGGGTCCTGCGAAGCGGAGGCCTGGATCTGCGGCGACTGCGGATCCTTCAGCGCCGCCTCGATGTCGGGCGCGCCGTCGACCGCAGTGATGATGATGCCGCTGCGGCCCTGCTGGCGCGCCGCAAGATCAGTGCCGATCGCCTGCGGATCGTTGATGGCGAAGATGGCGTCGATCTTAGGGAAGCGGGTCAGATAGCCCTGCGCCACGTTGAGACCGCCTTCGCGCGAGCCCTTGCCGTCCTGGTCGCTGGACAACACCTTGATGCCGGGGTTCTTCGAGAAGACGTTCTTGCAGCCGACGACGCGATCGATCACAGCGGAGACCTGCGGCCCGTTCTCGATGACGACGTCGCCTTTGCCTCCCAACTTGTCGACGATGTACTGGCAGGAGATCTCGCCGGCCTGCACGTTGTTGGTCGTCACGGTGGCATCGGCGCCTTCAGCCGCGGTGTCGACCGCGACGACAACGACGCCTGCCGCCTGCGCCTTCTTGATCGCCGGCCCGATCGCCTTGGGATCGCCCGGGTTCAGCAGGATCAGATCCACACCGGCAGCGATGAAATTGTCGATCTGGGTGACCTGCTTGCCGAGATCGTATTCGAAGCCGACCGCCGTGATCTTCACATTGGGATTGGTCTTCCTGGCCTCGAACTCGGCGCCCTTCGACAGCGCGACGAAGAAAGGGTTGCCCATCGAACCGAGCGAGACGCCGATCGACTTGAGCTCCTTGGCGAAGGACGGCGCGGTGCTTAGGGCGAGCGCCATGGCAGCGCCGGCGAGCGTTATCGTCTTCAACATTGGCTTCCTCCCTGGTCTGTCTTCATCCCCGGCACGGCAGACCAGTTGCCGCAACGGAACATCGCATCAGGCCACGCGCACTCGGCTGCGCGCCGGGCCTTTCACGTTCTGGCCGACCCTTGCAGGCGGTAACGGTCGAGCGCCACGGCGCCGATGATCACGAGGCCCTTGATCACATATTGCCAGATATCGGAGACGCCGATGAGGATCAGGCCGTTCGACAGCACCGCGATGATCAACGCACCGACCAGCGTGCCCCAGATCGAGCCGATGCCGCCGACGAACGAGGTACCGCCCAGGATCACGGCGGTTATCGCATCGAGCTCGTAGGACTGGCCGAGCTGCAGACCGTTGGCCGCATAGAGGCGCGCCGCCTGCATGGCGCCGCCGAGCCCCGCGAACAGTCCCGAGACGCCATAGACGAAGATCAGCACGGCCCAGACCTTGATGCCGGCAAGCCGTGCCGCGCTTTCATTGCCGCCCACCGCATAGATGTGCACGCCGAGCACGGTCCGGCGCAGCACCAGCCAGGAAATGAGGATGACAAGCAAGGCGATAACCGAGAGCCACGGGATCGACGCGACGCCGGGAATAAGCGTCAGCGAGCCGTTGCCGATGAACGCATAGGGAATCGACGGATTGAACACGGTCGTGTCGGCCCCGAGCAGTCGCGCCAGGCCGCGCACGGCGGTGAGCGAGCCGAGCGTGACGATGAAAGGTGGCAGGCGCAGGAGCGCAATCAGCGCGCCGTTGACGACGCCGAAGCCAAGGCCGGTAAGCAGCGCAGCCGGCAGCCACAGCATGCCGAGCTCCGGCAGCTTGGACATCGTCAGCCCGGCCATCGCGGAGGCCGCCAGGATCGAGCCGACCGACAGGTCGATGCCGCCGGTGAGGATGACGAAGGTCATGCCGGCGGCGAGCACGGTGTTCACCGCGGCTTGTTGCAACACGATGCCGAGATTTTGTCCGGTGAAGAAGCGGCCCTCGGACAGGAAGTGGAAGCCGATGCAGAGAATCAGCAGCACCGGCAACATACCGAGCGCGCTGATCAGCATCCTCACCTGCTGACGCTTCGTCTCTGCTGCGGCACCATTGGTCGCCATCGGGGTGGAACGGGCCTCGGAAGCACCATTGTCAGGCATCGAGATGCTCCATCCCCGTGGCAAGCGCCATGATGTCTTCCTGCGCCAGCGGCGAATTCGGGCCGCGCGTGACTTCGCCGGCGATGTGCCCGGCACGCATCACGACGACGCGGTCGCAGATGCCGATGATCTCGGGCAGATCGGACGAGATGACGAGGATCGCGGTGCCGGCCTTGGCCAGATTATCGATGATCGAATAGATCTCCGATTTGGCGCCGACGTCGACGCCGCGCGTCGGCTCGTCCAGGATCAGGACCTTCGGCGCAATGGCGAGAAGCCGCGACAGCAGCACCTTCTGCTGGTTGCCGCCGGACAGGCCACCGGCGGCGACGCCGACATTGACTGCGCGGATGCTGAGCCCCGCGAAGGCCCGCTCGGCGCGCGCACGCGCCTTGTCGCGATCCAGGATCCAGCCGAGCTTCGCATCGCGCCCGAGCACGGCGAGATTGATGTTGTCCAGGCATGACATGTCGAGGAACAAGCCGAGCGCCTTCCTGTCTTCCGTCAGGTACGCGATGCCGGCCTCGAGCGCCTCGCCCGGCGTGCGGATGTCGATCGGGCGTCCCTCCAGCTCGAGGCGGCCGGCAGTCTTCGGCGCCGCGCCGATGATGAGATGCGCAAGCTCGGTGCGACCGGCGCCGATCAGGCCGGCGAGCCCCACCACCTCGCCTGCATGCACGGTGAGCGAGCAGCCCTTGACGCGGTGCCCGTCAGCCATGCCGATCGCCGCGAGCACCGGGTGTCCGCGTCCCGCTTCGGGATCGTGTTCCTTCTTGTAGAACGACGACACATCGCGTCCGACCATCATGCGGACGATGGCGTCGGCGCGGATGTCCTGCTTGTCGAGCGAGCCGACCAGCCGGCCATCGCGCAGCACGGTGACACGGTCGCCGAGCGCGTAGACCTCGTCCATGCGATGCGAGATGTAGATGATGGCGAGCCCCTCGGAGCGAAGCTGGCGGATCAGCGCGAACAGCCGCTCGCTTTCGGCGGCGGACAACGAGGTTGTCGGCTCGTCCATGATCAGGATTTTTGATCTGGCGTGCAGCGCCCGGGCGATCTCGACCAATTGCCGCTGTCCCATGGACAGGTGCGCCACCAGCGTCGACGGCAGGAAGTCCGCGCCCAGCCGCTTCAGGATAGGCCCGACGCCCTCACGCATCTCGCCGCGCGCCAGCAAGCCCGCATGCGATAGCTCCCGTCCCAGATAGATATTCTCGGCAACGCTGAGATTGGGAGCCAACGACAGTTCCTGATAGATGATGGAGATGCCCGCCGCACGGCCGCCGAGCGGACCTTCGATCCGAACCGGATGTCCTTCGATGCGGACCTCGCCGCCGGGATCAGGCCGGTAGGCGCCGGACAGGATCTTCATCAGCGTCGACTTGCCGGCGCCATTCTCTCCCATCAAAGCATGGATCTCGCCGGCATAGACGGTGAGATCGACGGCACGCAGCGCCTTGATGCCGAAGAAGGATTTCGAGACCCCGCGCATCTCGAGGACCGGATCGTCCATCGTGCCTCCCGACGCACAATGCGTTTCCTAACCGCGTCTCTCTTGTCAGCGCGGTTCACGCATTAAACAAAAGGCCGCAGCACAGGGCAATACCGAACAGGCACAAATGCGACGTCGAGGCGAAGCTAGTGGCGCGGCCGATACAGTTCGCGCCAGGCGGGAAGCCGTTCGACATAGGCATCGACCAGTCCGGCGTCCGGTTCATACGTCTCGATGCGCTGCGGCCGCGTACACACGGCGGCGACCGCCTCTCCGGTGACAGCAAGCCGCCCCAATCTCGCCGCACCGAACGCCGCGCCGGCTTCACCTCCGGCAAAACGATGGATTGGAACATTCAGCACGCTCGCCAGCACCGAGAGCCAGAACGGGGACCGCGAACCTCCGCCAATGGCATCGGCCTCCGCGATCGCAATGCCGGCGTCGGCAAGTGCGTCGCGACAATCGGCCAGCGCGAAGGCGACGCCTTCGAGCACGGCCTGCACGATCGTGCCGCGATCGGTGCCATGGCTCAAGCCATCGAGCATCCCCCGGACGTAGGGATCGTCATGCGGCGTCCGCTCGCCGGCGAGATAAGGCAGGAAGCTCACCGGCGACGGCGCCCGCGGGTGCGATCCAAGCGGCGCCAGCAACTCGGCCTCGCTGGCGCCAAACAGGCGCGCGATCCAGGCGAGGCAGGAGGCGGCCGAGAGAATCGCACCGGCCTGGATCCACATGCCGGGAATGGCGTGACAGAATGTATGCACCGCGCGATCCGGGTTGGCGGCGATGGCGCTGGTCGGCGCCAGCAAGGCGCCCGAAGTTCCCAACGACACGAATGCTGTTCCAGGCCGGATCGCGCCGATGCCGACGGCGCCCGCCGGATTGTCACCGGCGCCGCCCGCGATCACCGGCTGCCTGCGCATGCCCCAACGCTGGGCGAGCTCGCTGCGTAGCATTGATGCGGGCGCGCATCCCTCGACCAGGCGCGGCATGTGAGCGCGTGATAGGCCTGTCGCTGCCAGCGCGGCGTCGGACCAATTCCGGCGCGCGGCGTCGAGCCACAGCGATCCCGATGCATCCGAGGCGTCCTCGACGGCCTCGCCTGATAGCACCAGGCGCAAATAGGCCTTTGGCATCAGAACGAGCTTGGTCGCCGCAAATGTTTCGGGCTCGTGCGTTGCGATCCAGAGCAGCTTCGGCGCCGTGAACCCCGGCATCGCCTTGTTGCCCGTGGTCGCCCGCAAGGCGGGCCAGCGTCGTTCCAGAATGCGACACTCTGCGGCCGCGCGTCCGTCGTTCCAGAGGATGCAAGGCCGGAGCGGCCTCAAGCTCGCATCGAGCAGCGTGGCGCCATGCATCTGACCGGACAGTCCGACGCCTTCGACGGCCGCCAACGCACCGGCATGGCTCGCCTTCAGAGCGTCCAGCGTGGCGAATGTCGCATCGATCCACTGAGCGGGGTCCTGCTCACAATAGCCTGATAGCGGCGAGGCCGTCACAAGCGGTCGGCTCTCGCTTGCGATCACGCGTTGCGCATCGTCGACGAGAACGGTCTTGACCGCGGAGGTCCCAAGATCGATGCCGAGATACATGGATGCTCTCCGCTCACTTTGCCGCGTCGATCCAGATGCCCGGCTGTGACTGCTCGCGAATATAGCTGACCAGGAAGTCGGAAAAGACCCTGATCTTGGCGGGCAGCCTGACGCGGTTTTGATAGGCGATGTTCATGGTGAGCAGCGGCAGCTCCCAGCCCATCAGTACCGGCACCAGCCGGCCGGCCGCGATATCGCTCTGCACGATGTAGAGCGGCTGGATCAGGATGCCGAGCCCGGCACGCGCGGCGCCGCAGATGATCTGGCCGTCATTGCTGTCGAGCGTCGGCGCAATCCGGATGGTCTGCGTCGTGCTGCCCTTGCTCAGCCGCAGCGAATAGGGATCGTTGGCGAGATTGTAGATCAGCATGTTGTGGCGGGCGAGATCGGCGGGCTGCTCCGGCCGGCCGTGCTTCTCAAGATATGACGGAGCAGCCGCGAGCACGCGGTGCATCTGGCCGATGCGGCGGACGACGATATTGGAATCCGGCTCGTGCTCGCGCGTGCGGATCGCGACATCGATGCCGGCCTCGATGAAGTCCAGATAGCGGTTTGCGCTGATGATCTGCACGCTGAGATCGGGATAGAGCGCGCGGAAGTCCGGCAACATCGGCGCGAGATAAATCATCGCGAAGGACAGCGAAGACGTGACGCGCAGCATACCCTTCGGCGACAACGCGCGGTCGGAAACGGCATCCTCGGCTTCGGCGAGTTCGTTCAGAAGCGTGCTGCAGCGCTGCAAAAGCTCCTGCCCTGCCTCGGTCAGCCATTGCCGGCGCGTGTTGCGCTCGATCAGCCGGACTGCGAGCCGCTCCTCCAGCGCGCTGAGATGGCGGCTGGCGGCCGCGTTCGACATCCGCAGGATTTCGGCGGCCTTGGACAGGCTGCCGAGCTCGGCGGTTTTAGAGAAGACTTCGAGTTGTAACAGCCGGTCCATTTTTGCAGAAAGAGGAAAAGAGACTTACGAAGATTGACCTTTATTTCCGATTTCTGCAAGGCAAAATGGCATCAACAAAGCACAATGGCAGGCGAGGAAATCAGGAAATGTCGGGCCCGATCAGGCACATCGTGATGTGGCGGCTGCGCGGGGAGACCCCCGAGGAGCGGTCCGCCGCCCGGGTCAAGGTCAAAACCCTGTTCGAGGGCCTCAAGGGGCGGATCGACGGCCTCACCCATATCGAAGTCGGCATGGACGTCAGCGCGGTCGACTACGCCTGCGACGTGGTGCTGTTCTCCGAGTTCACCAATCAGGCCGCGCTTGCGGCCTATGCCAACCACCCCGAACATTTGCGCGTCCGCGAGGCACTGGGCGACTTGCGGATCGGGCGCTTCCAGGTCGATTATCCCATCAAAGAGACCGGCGCATGATCGGTTCGTTCACCTTTGAAAACCTGCCCTGCCGCGTTGTGTTCGGCAGCGGAACGTTGGCTAGCGCCAAGGCCGAGGTCGAGCGGCTCGGCGGCAAGCGGGCGCTGGTGCTGACGACGCCACAGCAGGAGGCGCAAGGAAAGAATCTCGGAACCGCGCTCGGCCCGCTCTATGCCGGCATCTTTCCGGGCGCGACCATGCACACGCCGGTCGACGTCACCGAGCGCGCGCTCGCGGCGATGAAGGTCTGCGAGGCCGATTGCGTCGTCTCGCTCGGCGGCGGCTCGACCACCGGCCTCGGCAAGGCGCTGGCCTTGCGCACCGGCGTCAACCAGCTCTGCATCCCCACCACCTATGCCGGCTCGGAGATGACGCCGATCGTCGGCCAGACCGAGAATGGCCTGAAGACCACAGTGCGCGATGCGTCCGTGCTGCCGGAGACCGTGATTTATGATGTCGATCTCACCTTGACGCTGCCGCCGAGTCTGGCCGCGACATCCGGCATCAATGCGGTCGCGCATGCGGTGGAAGCGCTCTATGCGCGCGACACCAATCCCGTGACATCGCTGATGGCGGAAGAAGGCATCCGCGCCCTCGCCCGCGCCCTGCCCGCCATTGCCGCCAAGAGCGACGACCGCGAGGCCCGCACCGAAGCACTCTATGGCGCCTGGCTGTGCGGCGTCTGCCTCGGCACCGTCGGCATGGCGCTGCATCACAAGCTCTGCCACACGCTCGGCGGCACGTTCGATCTGCCGCATGCCGAAACGCACACGATCGTGCTGCCGCATGCGCTCGCCTACAACGCACCGGCCGTGCCGGAGGCAATGGCGCGCATCTCGCGCGCGATCGGCGTGGCCGATGCATCGCAGGGACTTTTCGAACTCGCCAAACGGCTGGGCGCAAAGGTCGCGTTGCGCGATGTCGGCATGCCCGAGAGCGGCATCGACAAGGCGGCAGATCTCGCCGTCACCAATGCCTACTGGAACCCGCGCCCGCTGGAGCGCAATGCCATTCGCGACCTGATCGCGCGCGCCTGGGCCGGCGAGCCGCCCGGCGCCGTCAAAGCGGCGGCGTGAGACGATGCGGCGCACGCTGATCAGATCGGCCACCGTCATCACCATGGATGACGCGATCGGCGACCTCAGCACCGGCGATGTGCTGGTCGAGGGCGGTCACATTGTCGACGTGCGTCCGTCGATCGACCTCGGCAGCGGCGCGGCCGAGACCGAGATCGTCGACGGTAAGGACCGCATCGTCATCCCCGGCCTGATCAACGCGCATATGCACACCTGGCAGACGGCCTTGCGCGGCTATGCCGCCAACTGGACCCTGCTGGAATATTTCCGCCGCATGCATGCCGGGCTCGCTACCGTGTTCCGGCCTGAAGATATTCACATCGCGACCCTCGTCGGCGCGCTGAACCAGATCAATTGCGGCACCACCACGCTGGTCGACTGGTGCCACAACAATCCAACGCCCGATCACACCGACGCGGCCGTGCGCGGTCTGATCGAGAGCGGCATCCGCGCCGCCTTCTTCCACGGCTCGCCCAAGCCGGAGCCGAAACCGGGCCAGCCGCATTTCTCCGAGATCCCGCATCCGCGCCGCGAGGTCGAGCGGCTGCTGGCCGGCCCCCTCGCCGATCGCGACGGACTCGTTACGCTCGGGCTTGCGATCCTCGGGCCGCACTATTCGACGCTCGATGTCGCCATGCACGACTTCCGCCTAGCGCGCGAACTCAACCTGATCGCATCGATGCATCAAGGCGGCGGTCCGGCCAAGACGCCTGGCCGCTGGGATAAGCTGATCGAGGCCGGCCTGGTCGGGCACCATATCAACATTGTCCATGGCAACGATCTGCCTGATGATTTGCTCGATCGCCTCGTCGATCTCGGCGTCTCCTTCTCCGTCACGCCCGAGAATGAGATGATCCAGGGCCACGGCTTTCCGATCACCGGCCGCCTGCTCAAGCGCGGCGTGCGGCCGACCATCGGCATTGATCTTGAGTCGGTGCTGGCCGGCGACCTCCTCTCCGTCGCGCGCGTCGCGCTGTCGATGCAGCGGGCGCTCGACAATGCGGAGTCGCGTAAAGTCAGCGGCACCATTCCGGCGACGACCACGATCCCCGTGCGCGAGGCGCTGCGCTGGATCACCACCGAAGGCGCGCGCATGCTCGGCCGCGAGCACCAGATCGGCTCGCTGACGCCGGGCAAGCTCGCCGACCTCGTGGTCATCAACGCCTCCGATCTCAATCTCCATCCGGTGCACGATCCCGTCGCGACCGTCGTGATGCAGACGAGCCTCGCCAATATCGAGGCCGTCATGATCGGCGGCACGTGGAAGAAACGGAACGGACGGCTGCTGGTCGAAGGACTGGAGACAAAGAAAGAGCTGCTGGCGCAATCCGGCCAGCGGCTGGTGCAGGACATCGAACGACAAGGACGCGCCGCCTGAAGGCGCCTACGGACAAGAGCAATGACAGACACTGCAAGGAACGTCGCTTTCATCGGGATCGGCAAGATGGGCCTGCCGATGTCCGTGCTCGTCGCTAAGGCCAGCTACGCCGTGACCGCGTACGACCAGAGCGCTACGCGCATCAGCGAGGCACGCGCGCAGGGCATTTCGATTGCCGCTTCGCCGGCCGAAGCCGTGGGCGGCAAGGCCGCGGTCGTGACGTCCCTGCCCGACGATACAGCCTTGCGTGGCGCGCTGCTCGGCCCTGCCGGCCTTATCGCCGCGATGACGCCCGGAGCCGTCTTGATCGAAACCAGCACTGTGAGCGTCGAGGCCTCCACCGAAGTTGCGGCTGCGGCACAGGTGCGCGGGATCGCCTACCTTCGTTCGCCGGTCTCCGGCAATGCCAGCATCGTTCACACCGGCGCCCTGACCTGCTTCGTCTCGGGGCCGAAGGACGCCTTCGAGAACGCAAAACCGCTGTTCACCGCCTTCACCCGCGCCCAGACCTATCTCGGACCGGCCGAGGAGGCGCGCTACGCCAAACTTTCGGTCAATCTGATGATCGCGGTGTCGGCCGCAATGATGGCGGAGAGCCTGGCGCTGGCGCGCAAGGGCGGCATCGCCTGGCAGGACATCTTGAAGGTGCTCGACGACAGCGCGGTCGCTTCCCCCATGGTGAAATACAAGACCGCGCCGCTGCGCACGCGTGATTTCGAGTCCACTTTTTCCTGCAAGCAGATGGCCAAGGACCTCGATCTCATCCTGGGTGCCGGCCACGCCGTCGGCGTGCCGCTTCAGCTCGCAGCCCAAGTGCGCGAGACCTATGGCTCGCTGGTCGCGCAGGGTGATGGCGACACCGACTTCATCGCGACGGTCAAGCACCTGGAACGGTTGTCCGGGCTTGACGAACCCAAACTCTGATCGCGGAGATCAAGATGCGTAACTTCAACGAGAACACGATCACCGACGCGGTGCTGGAGCGGATCAAGGACGCGATCGATCCGCGTATCAAGCAGGTCAGCGAAGCGCTGGTGCGCCACATGCATGCCTTTGTGCGTGAGGTACGGCCGACCCAGAAAGAATGGGAATACGGCATCGACTTCCTGACCCGCACCGGGCACATGTGCGACGACAAGCGCCAGGAGTTCATCCTGCTGTCGGATACGCTCGGCGTCTCCATGCTGGTCGATGCGATCAACCATCCGGTGCCGGAGGGCGCGACCGAGACCACGGTGCTCGGCCCGTTCTTCGTGCAGGCGGCGCCCGAGAAGGACAGCGGCGCCGACATCTCCGGCCCGATGGAGGGCGATCCGATGCTGGTGACCGGCTCGGTCTCGACCGTCGACGGCAAGCCGCTGGCGGGCGCCACCGTCGATGTCTGGCACTCCGACGATGACGGCTATTACGACGTGCAGCAGCTCGACGACATCGGCGATCTCGCGATGCGCGCGCGCTTCCACACCGATGCCAATGGCCGCTTTCATTTCTGGTCGATCAAGCCCGCCGCCTATCCGATCCCGCATGACGGCCCTGTCGGCGAGATGCTGGAGGTCCAGGGCCGCCATCCCTGGCGCCCTGCGCATGTCCACTTCATGATCTCGGCGCCCGGCTTCGAGCAGCTCGTGACGCACGTGTTCGTCGCCGGCGACAAATATCTCGACTCTGACGTGGTGTTCGGTGTCAAGGACAGCCTGATCCGCGAATTCGTCCGGCATCCCGCCGGCCGTGCGCCGGATGGTCGCATGGTCGACAACGATTATTTTCACCTCAATTACGATTTCGGCCTGAGGCAAGTCGCGAGCAACGCGAGGGCCGCCTAAGCTGAAGCGGCGACGGACCAGCAGAGTCCGGCGACAGGGAGCAGACGGGAGCCAAGGATGGGACCGCGGGTCAGCACAAGCATATTGGCCGAACGCCTCACCGGCATGATCGGCCCGCGCGCCAGCGTTGCGCGCGGCGTGCTCGATCAACATGGGCAGAGCGAGTCGCATTATCGCAACTTGCCGCCCGATATCGTCGTGTTCCCCGAGACCACGCAGGAGGTCGCAGAGATCGTCAAGCTGTGCGCGAGCGCGGGCATGCCGATCGTTCCGTTCGGCGCCGGGACCTCGCTTGAAGGTAACGCGGCGGCGGTCGCAGGCGGTGTCTGTTTCGACTTCGGGCGCATGAACAAGGTGCTCAGCGTTCACGATAGCGACATGGATGTCGTGGTGCAGCCCGGCATCACCCGCAAGCAACTCAATGCGGAGCTGCGCAATACCGGACTTTTCTTTCCGATCGACCCCGGCGCCGACGCCTCGATCGGCGGCATGACCTCGACGCGCGCCTCCGGCACCATGGCAGTGCGCTACGGCACCATGAAGGACAATGTCATGGCGCTCGAGGTGGTGCTGGCCGACGGCCGCATCATCCGCACCGCGAAGCGCGCACGGAAGTCGGCCGCCGGCTATGATCTGACGCGCATGTTCGTCGGCGCGGAAGGCACGCTCGGCGTCATCACCGAGATCACGCTGAAGGTACACCCCGTGCCGCAGGCGATCTCGGCCGCGGTCTGCAGCTTCGACACCCTGCACAATGCCGTGGACACCGCGATCTCTGTGATTCAGTCGGCGATCCCAGTGGCGCGCATCGAGCTGCTCGACGACGTCATGATGCGCGGCATCAACGCCTACGCCAAGCTCGGCTATCGCGAGGCGCCCACCCTGTTCTTCGAATTCCATGGTTCCGAGAGCTCCGTCGCCGAGCAGGCCGAGGCCGCGCAGGCGATCGCCGCCGACCATGGCGGCCACGGCTTTGCCTGGGCGAAAGCGCCGGAAGACCGCAGCCGGCTCTGGCACGCCCGCGACAACACGCTCTATGCGGGCCTGGGCCTTCGGCCCGGTGCACGTGCCGTGATCACCGATGTTTGCGTGCCGATCTCGCGCCTCGCGGAGTGCCTGACCGAGACGCGGCGCGATGCGGACGAACACGGCTTTACAGCGCCGATCGTCGGCCATGTCGGCGACGGCAATTTCCATATGCTGATCCTGATCGACCCGGCAAAGCCCGAGGAGACTGAGGGCGCCAAGGCGCTGCAGGCCCGCATGGTCGCCCGCGCCATCGCCATGGACGGCACCTGCACCGGCGAGCACGGCATCGGGCTCGGCAAGATCGACTATCTCGCTGACGAACTCGGCGAAGCAGTTGACGTGATGCTATCGATCAAGACCGCGCTCGATCCGAATGGACTGATGAACCCCGGAAAGATTTTTGCCAGCGGAGCCAGGGCATGAGCGACGCGCTCCCGATCGAAGTCACCTCGCCCACGCCGCTGCTGGAGCTGCGCGGTATCAGCAAGGAATTCCCCGGCGTCAAGGCGCTGGATGACGTGTCCTTTGCGGTCTACCCCGGCGAAGTCCACATGCTGTTGGGAGAGAACGGCGCCGGCAAATCGAGCCTGATGAAGGTGCTGTGCGGCGCTTACCGCGCCGATGCCGGCGAGTTCTATTACAAGGGCGACAAGGTCGCGATCGGCTCGACTGCGGATGCGCAGAAGCTCGGCATTGCCGTGATCTTCCAGGAATTCTCGCTGGTCCCCTATCTCGACATCGCCCAGAACATCTTGCTCGGCCGCGAGCCGAAGGGCCGCATCCCCGGCACCATCGACCGCCGCCGAATCCTGGCTGACGCCAAGCGCGTGCTCGACACCATTGGCTTCGACATCGACCCCTCCACCACCGTCGACAAGCTCGGCGTCGCGCAGCAACAGATGGTCGAGATCGCCAAAGCGATCAGCCAGAATGCGCGCATCCTCGTCATGGACGAGCCGACCGCGGCGCTGTCCGATCGCGAGACCGAGCTGCTGTTCGCGCTGATCGCGCGGCTGAAGGCCGACGGCGTCTCGATCGTCTACATCTCCCACCGCATGGCCGAGGTGTTCGCGCTCGGCGACCGCATCACGGTGCTGCGCGATGGGCGCCGCATCGACGGCGTCAAGCCCGCCGATGTCACGCCGGACCAACTCGTTCGCATGATGGTCGGCCGCAACGTCGACATGACCTATCCGCGCAACTTTGCCGACAAGCCCGGCGAGCTGCTGCTCGAGGTCAAGGGCCTGTCGGCGTCGACCGGCATCGCTGACATCAACATCGAGGTGCGCCGGGGGGAGATCGTCGGCCTCTGCGGCCTGGTCGGCTCCGGCCGCAGCGAAGTCGCACGCGCGATCTTCGGCGCCGATCCCGTCAGTTCCGGCGAGATCATCTTCGATGGCAAGAGCATTTCCGGCGAGCCGGATCTCGCCGCCCGCCGCGGCATCGCGCTGATCCCGGAAAGCCGCAAGAGCGAAGGCCTCGCGCTGCTCCGGTCAGTGGGCGACAATCTGGTGGTGTCGGCGCTGAAAAAGCTGTTCCCGAGCGGGCTGTTCGACCAGCGCAGTGCGCAGCGCACTTCCGACGGCCTGATCCGGCAGCTCCGGATCGCGACCCCAAGCGCGCGTCAGACCGTCGGCCTGCTCTCGGGCGGCAACCAGCAGAAGGTCGTGATCGGCAAATGGCTGGCGGCCGGCTCAAAGCTCTTCATCTTCGACGAGCCGACGCGGGGCATCGACATCGGCGCCAAGTCTGAGATCTTTGCGCTGATCGACTGCCTGGTGGCCGAAGGCGCCGCGGCGCTGATGATCTCATCCGAGCAGGTCGAGATCTGCCATGTCTGCGACCGCGCCTATGTGATGCGCGAGGGGCGCATCGCCGGGCATTTGGCGCGCAACGAACTGACTGAGGAGAACATCGTGCGACTGGGGATGCATCATGCGTGAGGCCGCGGTCGTTTCTCAACCCAATCCGCTGCAGCGCATTCCCGGCGTTGCCATCGTGCTGGTGCTGCTGATCGCGTTGTTCAGCGCGATCGCGCCCGGCTTCCTCTCGGTCGCCAACCTCTCCAACGTGCTGGTGCAGTCGACAATCCTGACCATGCTCGCGCTGCCAATGACCTTGATCATCATGACGGAGGGACTGGACCTGTCGATGGGTGCGGTGCTGACGCTGACCTCGCTCTGCGTCGCGATCGTGTCGCTCGCGACCCATTCGATGCTGCTAGGCCTTGGGGCCGGTCTGCTCGTCGGCGCAGCCTTCGGCGTCGTCAACGGCTGGCTGGTTGCGATCCTCGGTATCCCGCCGTTCGTCGCGACGCTGGGAACGCTCGGCATGGCGCAAGGTCTGTCGCTGATCGTCAGCGACGGTCAGAGTGTGGTCGGTATCCCCCACAGCGTGCGCGACATCTATTCATCGACGCTGCTCGGCATTCCTGTGCCGATCGTGATGGCACTCGTGACCTACGCCGCCTTCCACGGCCTGCTCTATCACACCCGCTTCGGCACCTACATCTTTGCGCTCGGCGGCAATCGCGAGGCGCTGCGCTATGCAGGTCTCTCGCCGAACAAGCTGCTGATCGCGGTCTACGCGATCGGCGGCGCGATGGCCGGCATCGCGGGCCTCTTGATGACCGCGCGGATGAATTCTGGCCATCCCACCGCCGGCCTCGGCCTCGAGTTCGACGCGATTGCTGCCGTCGCCGTCGGCGGCACCTCGTTCGAGCGCGGCAATGGCTGGCTGCTCGGCACCGTGCTCGGCGTCTTCGCGGTCGGCGTGCTGCGCAACGGGCTGAACCTGATCTCGCTGCCATCCTCTGTGCAGGTCGCAAGCGTCGGCGTCCTCGTCATCGTCGCCCTGTTCCTCGACGGCCTCAGGAGCCGCGCATGACCGACATCTCCAAAGAGGCGATGATGCCGTCCCGCTCGTTCCTGTCGCAAGACGCGATCCAGGTGTTCTATCGCCTGCTCGCGGCGCTGCTGATCTGCGCGGTGCTCGCCGTGCTCAGCGATTCCTTCCTGAGCCTCGGCAACATCCTCAACGTGCTCCGGCAAGCGAGCCTCACCTTCTTCATCGCCTCGGGCCTGACGCTGGTGGTGCTGACCGCAGGCCTCGATCTCTCCGTCGGCGCCAACGTGGCGCTGTCGGCCTGCATCGCCGGCACCGTGATCCACAAGACCGGCTCGCCGGCGCTCGGTATCCTCACCGGGCTTGCCTGCGGCGGCATCGTCGGCCTTCTCAACGGCATCATGGTCACGGCGCTGCGCATCCCCTCCTTCATTGCCACCTATGGCATGCTCTGGGTGCTGAACGGCCTCACCTATTGGTACATGGCGGGCGAAACGCTTCACGGCTTCCCCACAGGCTTCCGCCAGATCGGCAGCGGCTATCTGTTCGGTCTGCCGATCCCGGTCTATCTGCTGCTGGTGTTCCTCGGCATCGGGACGCTGTTTGCGCAGCGGACGATCTGGGGCCAGGAGATCTACGCGATCGGCGCGAATCCGGTCGCGGCACGGCTCTCCGGCATTCCGGTCGCGCGGCGCCTGCTGCTGGTCTACGCGGTCTCAGGCACCATGGCGGGGCTCGCCTCGATCATCTTCCTGTCGCGACTCAATTCGGCTGAAGCCGACATCGGCGAAAGCCTGACGCTGCCGGCAATCGCGGCCGTGCTGATCGGCGGCACCTCGCTGTTCGGCGGCGTCGGTACCGTGTTCGGCACCTTCATCGGCGCGCTGATCCTGACGCTGGTGCTGAACGGCATGAATCTGCTCTCGGTCAGCGCCAACTGGCAGCCGCTGGTGACAGGCATCATCGTCATTCTCGCGGTCTGGCTGGACATGAAGACCCGCCGCCGCGCGCAATGAGCTCTTAGAAATCCAACAAGCAAAATGAGGGATGGAGGCAACATGAAACAGAAACTGGGCTATCTCGCGCTACCGCTGCTGATGGCGGGTGCGTTCACCACGCAGGCGCGCGCCGACGGCGAGACCATCGCCGTCTTCACCAAGAACCAGACCAACCCGTTCTTCCAGACGGTGCGGGTCGGCGCCGACAACATGGCGAAGGCGCTGAACGCGAAGACGCTGCAATACATCCCGACCAAGCCGGATTCGATCCCCGAACAGCTCAGCCAGATCGAGGACGTGGTGGTGAAGAAGCCGAGCGCGATCGTGTTCACGCCGGTGGACTACAAGGCGATGGTGCCGGGCGTCGAGAAGATCAACGAGGCCAAGATCCCGGTCGTCAACATCACCGACCGCTCGGCGGGCGGCAAGTTCCTCTCCTTCGTCGGCGCCGACGATTACAGCCTCGGGCTCGAGACTGCCCGCTTCCTGCTCAAGACCTTGGGCGGCAAGGGCAACATCGTCATCATCGAGGGCGTCAAGGGCTCGCTGACCAATGTCGACCGCGTCCGCGGCTTCAACGACGCGCTGAAAGAGACCCCCGGCGCCAAGCTGCTGGCCTCGCAGCCCGGCAACTATCAACGGCTGCAGGCGCTCCAGGTGATGGAGAACCTGATGCAGTCGAACGCGCAGATCGACGGCGTGCTCGCCGCCAATGACGCCATGGCGGTCGGTGCGATCGAGGCACTCGACGGCGCCAATCGTAAGGCCCAGGTGATCGGCATCAACGGCACCAAGGAAGCGATCGACGCCATCAAGTCCGGCAAGCTGCTCGCGAGCGGCGACTACAACGGCTTTGCGCAGGGCTGCCTCGGCACCATGATGGCGGTTCGCTCCTTGCGCAATCAGCCTGTTATCAACGAGATCGTGCTGAAGCCCACCGTCATCACCAAGGACAATTACCAGCCGTTCGACGTGCCGCTGGAGCAGCGCTCCTGCCCGACCTTCGAGGAAGCCGGCAAGCTCGGCGCCAAGTAGGCTAACTCATCACGACGAACACGGACGGCCGCGGTCGCGGCCGTCTTGACAAAAATGGAGACACAATGCTTTTCGCCATCCACGCCGTCGACCGCGCCGGCGCGCTTCCCACCCGGCTCGCCAACTATGACGCGCACAAGACTTTCCTTGGCGACACCTCGCCGTTCGGCGTCAAGATCGTGATGTCGGGACCGCTGGTCTCCGACGACGGCGCGACCATGATCGGAAGCTTGTTCCTGATCGAAGCCCCCAGTCGTGCGGAAGCCGAAGCCTTCAACCGCGCCGATCCCTTCGCCGCCGCCGGCATCTGGGAGAAGGTCACGATCACGGGCTTCCTGCGCCGCCAGGGCTGAGGCTCAAAAAGGCTGAAGCCAAACCAAAAAAGGCTGAGGCCAAACCAAAAACGCGAAAACAACCCCATGCACAGTAGAATGGGGGTTGTTTCGACTAGCGAATTTCGCACCGGCGAGCGACGTTGACTCGTCGGGCAAAACAGGAGCAGAATGCAATCATCCCCCGATGATGTGACGAACGCGGCGACTGGGTCAGTCAGTCGTACTGCGCGGTGTGCGAGCTGCCTCGCGTCGCCTTACTTTCCGCAACTGCCGCTCCGATTGCGGAGACACCATCGGGTGATTTCGTCAGCTCCAACGTCTCGGTCAGTTCACCGCGTGCCATGATCACCTCCCGGCGATGCACTGAACGAAGTTGCCAGCCCTGATAGTCGGCGTCGAGCTTGAGGCGCAGTGTGGCCTTGCTGTTCTCGTCGAAGAAGATCCCGATGCTCTGATCACCGCCGATAACGGTTCCGACCAACACCAGGTGCAGCTCCGCTTGCTGGACGGGTGGCGGCAGTGGCGGTGGCGCGTTTGCCGCAGATGCCGAGACTGCGGGTGGCGGCGGCCGCCGCGAGGCCGAAAAGATCGGGCGTTCGCCAGTCTCCGACAGTGTTGCGAGTGGGACCGTCCAGAGTGGATTGCCTTTCATCGCCTCCCGCGGGACAGAAGACGGCAATCGCACGCCAGGATTCACAGCCGGAACTGATGCTGCGGGGACATCCACAAGGGGGCGGTCGAGCCCCGTCCCGGCGAAGCTTGGCACATCGACATCCGCGAAATCCGCGGGTAGCGCGAAGCTCGGGACGGAAACGGCGAGCAACGGCGCCAGCATGGGCACGAGCCACGCCGAGAGACGCCGTATCGCCCGATGTCCTCTCATGGTCCTCGTCATCGGCGACAGCAACGCGCAAGATTCTCAGTCAGGAAAAGCCGGACCTGCGTTCGACAAGCGGGACTCGCCGTGCGTAGAACCGGGGGAGCAAGGCTTATCGGCCGCCCATGTGACACCCGTGCGAAGCGGCGGCCATCGCGTCCACGTTTCCACCGCCTATTGCGCTTCCGGCACTCCGCGGCCTCTCGATTGCCGCCAGACGCCAGTATGATGTTGTTGCTCGATCGTCATACTCACCCTATACGGTGGGTCCTGCTGAGGTTGATTGTCGGACGGAGACGTGGTCGTGCGTGGGGCGTTGTTGAGGGTGTTTTCGGCCGCCGCATCGTCCACCCTGTTTGCTCTTCCCACGGCGGCCCACGAGCGCGCGGTCGCGCCCGGCGAGCTTCCACCGATCAGCGTTGCGGCGCCGGACCATCCACATCCCCATCGGCACGCCCGCAAAAAGCCACCGAAAAACGCCGGTGCGCGCAATCAGACTGCGGCTCGCACGGACAGTCCGACCGAGGGCGGCGGTGCGGGCGGCGCCGCGCCCGACGGCGCGGCCGGCTTGCAACCCACCGCCGCCAGCGCAACGCGCATCAGCGGCAAGGAGGTGAACGCAGTACCGTTCTCGCGGCCCGGCGAGGCGCTGGAGGTGGTGCCAGGCCTGATCGTGACGCAGCACTCCGGCGAGGGCAAAGCCAATCAATATTTCCTGCGCGGCTTCAATCTCGATCACGGCACTGATCTTGCGATCAGCGTCGACGGGATGCCCGTCAACATGCCGACCCATGGGCACGGGCAAGGCTACGCCGACATCAATTTCCTGATCCCCGAGCTGATCCAGTCGGTCGACGTCCGCAAGGGACCGTACTTCGCCGACCAGGGCGACTTTGCCTCGGCCGGCGCCGTGGCGATCGACTACGTCAACAAGCTGCCGAACAATTTTGCGGAGATGACCTTCGGCAGTTTCGGCTATCGCCGCGCATTGGCGGCAGGATCGACCAAGGTTGGCGAGGGCACGCTGCTGGCTGCGATCGAAGCCAACAAGTATGACGGCCCGTGGGACGTGCCCGACGATGTCCGCAAGCTGAACGGCGTCCTGCGCTATAGCCAAGGCACCGCGACCGACGGTCTGACCCTGACGGCGATGGCTTATTCCAACGGCTGGAATTCGACCGACCAGGTCCCGCAGCGCGTGATCGACCAGGGCCTGATCAACCGGCTCGGCACGCTCGATCCAACCGATGGCGGCACCTCCAGCCGCTTCAGCCTGTCGAGCAACTGGGCACAGTCGAGCGACTATGGGCAGACCAATGTCAGCGCCTATGTGGTGCGATCCGACCTGCGGCTGTTCAACAATTTCACCTACTTTCTCGACAACCCCGTCAACGGCGACCAGTTCAGCCAGCTCGACGCGCGTACGCTCGGCGGCGTTGACGCGCGGCATACATTCGACTGGCGCTTTGCCGCCTTCGAAATGCAAACCCGCGTCGGCATAAAGAGCCGCTATGACGACATCCATGTCGGCCTGTTCAAGACCGAGCAGCGATCATGGCTCTCGACCGTTCGCGATGACCGCGTGCAGGAGGGCAATGTCGGCCTGTGGACCGACACCACCACGCGCTGGAACGACTGGCTGCGCACCACGGTCGGCATCCGCGAGGATTTCTTCGCCGGACACGTCTTCAGCGATACGCCGGAGAATTCGGGCAACGCGCAGGCGTCGATGGCGAGCCCGAAGGCCGGCATCGTGCTCGGCCCCTGGTACAAGACCGAGTTCTACGGCAATGCCGGCTACGGCCTGCACAGCAACGATATCCGCGGCGCGACGATCACCGTCGATCCCAACGACAAGGCGACCCCGCTCGAGCGCGTGCCGCTGCTCGTGCGCTCCCGCGGTGCCGAACTCGGCATCCGCACCAAGGTGATCGAGGGCCTCACCAGCTCGCTGGCGGTGTTCGTGCTCGATTTCGACTCGGAGCTGTTGTTCGTCGGCGACGCCGGCACCACCGAGCCGAGCCGGCCCAGCCGCCGCGTCGGCGTGGAGTGGACGAACCAGTACAAGCCGTTGCCGTGGATGACGGTCGATCTCGACGTCGCCCAGACCCATGCGCGTTTCACCGATTTCGACCCCGCCGGATCCCGCATCCCCGGCGCACCGGCATGGGTCGCCAGCAGCGCGATCACGCTGGGCGGCGACACCGGCTGGTTCGGCGCTCTCAAGGCGCGCTATTTCGGTCCGCGCCCTCTCATCGAGGACGACAGCGTCCGCTCGAAGTCGTCGCTGATCTTCAATGCGCGCGCCGGGTACAAATTCGACAATGGCCTGCGGGTTCAACTCGACGTGCTCAACCTCTTCAACGCCCAGACCAACCAGATCGAATATTACTATCTGTCGCGCCTGCCGGGCGAGCCGATCGACGGCGTTGCCGATCGTCACGTCCATCCGGCCGAGCCCCTCGCGGTGCGGCTGACGGTGGCGGCACGGTTCTGACCGTAGCGACTGCCGGCGCTGACCGGCCGTCACAAATCCTGAAAAAATCTGACATAGAGCAAATGCACTGATCGGCCGAGACCGCCGGCTCGACCGGTGCAGGTGCGACCCACACAGCCGGTTCGCGTTCGAAGCAGGAGTGAGGGAATGCAATCTGAGCCGGACAGCATGGCGATCGCTTCGGCCGACCGGTTCGACGGCGCGGTCCGGGACGAGGTCGCATCGGCGCGGACGCGTCAGGCGGCACGCCGCGCCTGGGCTCTCGTGCCGATCGTGACCGCGTCGGGCTTCGCCGGCCTCGGCTACGAGATCGTCTGGACGCGCCAGTTGAGCCTGGCACTCGGCACCGAGATGATGGCGGTGCTCGGCGTCATTGCCGGGTTCTTCGGCGGCCTTGCGCTGGGCGCATTCGCGCTCGATCGGCCGATCCGCCGTGCGACATCGCCATGGCGCGTCTATGCGATGCTCGAAGCCGTCATCGCCGTGTGGGGCCTGATCAGCGTCTGGCTGCTGCCCGCGGCCGGCCGCGCACTGTCTCCCCTGCTCGGCACCGAACCGTCCGCTGCGCTACTCTGGGCCGGGAGCCTCGCGCTGCCGACCCTTGTGTTGCTGCCGGCAACGATAGCGATGGGCGGGACCCTGGCCGCGCTGGAACGGATGATGCGAGACGCACGTGGCGAGGCCCGCGTCACGGCCGGCGTCTATGGGGCGAATACGGCCGGAGCTTTGGCCGGCACCCTCGCCTCGACATTTCTGCTGATTCCGGCGCTCGGATTTTCGGGAACGCTGATCTGCCTCGCCGGCATCAACGCGCTCTGTGCGCTGGGCGCGCTCGCGCTCGGATCGGCGGCGGGCAAGGCTGATGCCGAGAAAAGGCGGCCGCAGCGAATTCGCGATTTGCGGCTCACCATCACCTTGTTCGCCACGGGACTCCTGGGAATTGCCTTCGAGGTCCTCGTGGTCCGGCTCGCCGCGCAGGTCATGGAGGACACCGTCTACACCTTCGCCGGCCTGTTGGCAGCCTATCTGCTCGGCACTGCGGCGGGGGGCCTGCTCTGGCAGCGAACGGGGCGAGGTGCAGACGATGGAAATCTCCGCGGCCTGCTCGCCCTGACGGCGTTTGCCTGCGTCGTAACCGCGGTGCTTGCGCCGTATGCCGGCCTCCTGGTCGAGGCCATATCGCCTGCGGACATATTCGGTGAGCTGGCCGTCGCGATCGCGCTGTTCCTGGTGCCTGCAACCGCCATGGGCGCGCTGTTCGGTCTGCTGGCGCAACGGGTGAGCGATCAGCGCGGCTCGGTCGGATCGGCGGTCGGCATCAACGCCCTTGGCGCCTGCATCGCGCCACTGCTGGCGGCGCAGTTCCTGATTCCGACCCTTGGCGCTTGGACGGCGCTGCTTGCCGTTGCGGTAGGTTATCTGCTGCTGCTACCGCCGGGCCGATCAGCGCTGCTGTGGTCCGCAGCACCGGCGATCTCCGTGCTCGTCCTGTGGCTCAATCCCGCGCCATCGCTGACGCGCGTGCCGGCAGGCGGTGCGCTGCTGGCGGTCCGTGAAGGGCCGATGGCGACGGCGAGCGTCGTCGATGACGCCGCGGGCACGCGCTATCTCGAGATCAACGGGCACTTCCGCATGGGCGGAACGAGCTCGACGCGATCCGATTACCGGCAGGCGATGCTGCCGCTTCTGCTTCACCGGGATCCCCACAGCGCCTTGTTCCTCGGCATCGGCACCGGCGCCACCATTGTCGGCGGGGCGCAGATGCCGGGCGTCAGCGCGCGGGGTGTCGAACTCTCCCGCGAAGTGGTGGAGCTGCTGCCCTGGTTCCTCAATCCGGCACCCACGTCAATGCCGCGAGTGACCGTGGCGGATGCCCGCCGCTACGTCGCGGCGGATACGGGCCAGCATGACGTGATCATCGCTGACCTCTTTCATCCCGCCCTCGACGGCAGCGGCGCGCTCTATACGGTGGAGCATTTCGAAGCGGTGAAACGCCGCTTGGCGCCCAGGGGGATTTTTTGCCAATGGCTGCCGCTGTACCAGCTCGACCTGCCCTCCCTGCGCGCGATCGTCCGCGGCTTTCTGAACGTCTATCCCGACGGCTCGGCCTGGCTCAATCACTACAGCGTCCGCACACCAATGCTCGCACTCATCGGGACGCGGGATGGCGGCCGTCTCGACACCGAGACGCTCGCCGCGCGGCTTCGTGATTCTGCGACCGCAGCGGTCGTTCGTCCGCTCGGGTTCGAGGCACCGATCGATCTCCTCGGCCAATATCTGGCGGGACCGCGCGCCCTTTCCGCGTTCGCCGGCGATGGCCCGCGCAACACGGACGACTATCCGTTCGTGACCTTCGATGCGCGGCGCAACGTCCGTGCGCTCACGGCAGCCCCCTGGTCGCTGCTGCTCGCCGTCACGAGAGACATTCGCCCCGATCCGAACGAGCTCCTCGCGCACGCAGCCGATCGCGAGGCGCTGGGCGGGCGCCTCGCTGCCTATTGGGCCGCGCGCAACCGCTTTCTCGAGGCCGGCGCGTCCCTGCCGGGCGATCCGCGCGGCGCCGCGCTGATCGAGCTGGCATCGCCCGGCCTCATCGACGCACTTCGCCTGAGCCCCGAGTTCGATCCGGCCTATGCGCCGCTGATGGGGATGGCGCGATCCCTGCTCGGCTCGGACCGCGCGGCAGCCGCACGCCTGCTGCGTAAGATCAACGAGGCGGCGCCGTCGCGCCGCGAAGCACGAGACCTGCTGCTGCGGGAATTCGGCTTGAGAAACGAGTGATCAGCGGCCTCAGGGCGCGAAATTGATGCGATAGCCCCAGCAATCGAGATGATCGGGAATGGCGTTGAAGGCGATCGTAATTCGCTGCCCGCCCTGATTCCTCGGCACCTCGTGATAGAGGTAGCTGGGAAACAGCACGAGATCGCCGGGCTCGGCCTCCGGCAGGGCGTACTTTCCGGCATTGTAGGGCCCAATGGCTGCGCTTCGCGTGTGATGCCGGAAGGAGAAGTCGAAACCACCTGGTGGCCGCACGAAGACGGTTTTGCAGGCCGGATGCGAGGGCGTCAGATAGAAGATCCCCGAGACGAAACTGTTGGCGTGCGAATGCAGCGTCTGGTTGCCGCCGGTCTCGAGCATGTTGGTCCACATCTCCTTGACCGTCCAGCGCAGCTTCTCACCGAACAGAAGGACGCCGAAATCGACCAGCTTCGGAATCGCGAGCTCGGCGATCTGGCGAAACAGCTCGTTATCGCGGGGGTCGGCGACCTCGGTGTGGAAGAGCTGGCCCGAGCGCAGATTGCCCTCCACCCGGGTGTCACGAATCGCCGCGACTGCGGCTTCGTTCAGCGCCGGCGGGAGCAGCCCCGGCGAGCGCAGCAGCGGAATCGGAAAAAGCGGCTCGATCTGGTCCATGTCGCAACGTCTACCTGTTCTTGAAACGCGCGCCGACAATGCGCGGGCAAAGATGACGCTGCGATGACAGCGCGCAGGATCTGCAAAATTCTACGGTCCTGCTACTCGTCAGCCCCGAGCACTTTCAGCTTCTCGCCCGGTTGCAGCTCATGGCGCCGTTCGCGCACCTCGTCGGAGGCACGCGCGGCCATGTCGACGCATTCGTCGAACTCGCCGTTCCCGGCTTCGGCCATCGCCTGGTGCAGGTGCCGTTCGGCGAAATAGCGCGAGAGATGATCGGCCGGCAAAGTGGCCGCCAATGCGCGCGCCTCAGCAACCGCAGCGTTACATTGTTCCCGGGTCGGCTCCTCCGAAACGGAGACGTCAGCAGCGGGGGCGGCCGCAGCGCAGCCGATGCCTGCGAGCAGGCTCAGTGCGCAGAAGGTGATACGAAACAGATGCATGTCAGTCGTGCCGGGCATGAGGCCGCTTCAAAAAGAGTACGACGGGACGCACCGATCGTTGCGCCCCGCCGGATGGCTTCACATCACATTAGTGGTGGTCATGATGATGATCGTCGTGGTCGTGGTCATGATCGTTGTCGGCCCGCTGACCGAGCTTACGCGCCAGCTCGGCATTGGTCTCGACCAGAAGCTTCGGCGAACCTTCGGGACGGATGAAGATCGGGTTGGCGTAGAACCAGACGTTCGAATAGGCCTGAACGTCGTGGGTCACCTTCTTGGCGCCATTCACGGTCTCCAGATGCGTCGGGCACGCCGGATCGGTGCAGCTGACCTGCGCGTTGTTCGCGTCGAGCAGCGGATTGCCGGCGGTATCGGAGACGTTCGGAGTGCCGTTCGGAATGTTGGTTCCGCGCGCACGGATGTAGAACGGCTTGGTGCCCGCGACAAACGTCGTCGTGAACCGCAGCCGCACGCCATCACGGTCGCCCCGATGCTCGCGCTGCATCTGCTCCGCGGAGATCTGCCGGGCGATGGTCGCCGACGGATTGTAGACGATCGCCGCACCGGCCGTGCCCGCGGCATTCGCCACCGCGTAATTGGCCGCGTCAGGCGCAACGACGCCGGTGATCTGGCCGGTGATCAGATCGACGTGGTCGAGCGTCGGCTTGTTCAGCGGCTGCTTGATTCCCACCGGCAACAGCAGCGGGTTGTCGAAGCTGTAGGGGCTGTTGTTCTCCTTCGGGACAGTCAGCTCCATCTCGACCGTGATCTTTTCGCCGGGCCGCACGACCAGGGTCTCGCCCATGGTCTTCCAGTCGTCGCCACGCGTCTTGGCACGGAACACCATGTCCGGACCGATCAGGTCGGCGTTGACCGAGTAGGAGTTGCCCGAACGCATCCCGTCGATGACGTGCTGCGAAGAGAAGCGTCCCGCATTCGGCACATACAGCTTGGTGTATTCGCCGGGGATGAAATCGGCCGTGGTGAAGGAGTCGCGCGCACCGGCCGCACCGCGGCTGTGCCAGTCCGAGCTCACATACATGAAGAAGTTGCGGCCTTCGCCGAGCAGTCCGTCCCAGAGGCCGCCGACCTTCGCGGTGTAGATGCCGCTCATGCCGTAGGTGCCGCCGCCGACCGCGTTGGTGGTGTACGAGCCGGAACCGCCGCTCGCTCCGCCCTCAGCGAAGTGACCGGGCGATTCGATGCCGAACGCAACCGTCGGGCCCGCGTTGTTGAAGTCGCGGAAGTGCTCGATGTTGTAACCCTTGTTGGCGGTCGCGCTGAACGGCCCCTGACGTTCGGTGTGAGTCGGGATGATGTAGGACTGCAGCGGATAGTTCGCCTGCAACCATTTGACGCCGGTAAGCGCCTTCTGATGGCCCGCCGTGCCGGTGTTGTTGACGTTGTCCTTGCCCGGCCAGAGCTGATTGCCGCCGGCGTCGATGACGGGACCGATCGCGTCGGTGTCGGCGCGGTCGAAGCGGTATTCGAATTCCGCCATCTTGTCCGCGTTGCCGGGCCCCTTCTTCTTGTGCATCGGATGCTGGCCGGTGATGACGGCCACGTCGACGTGTTCATGGCCAGGCGCGATCCACTCGAGACCCTCGATCAGCACCTTGTCGTACTTCGCCGAGCGATCGACGATGGTCGGATACTCGATCTCGCGGATCGACTGCCAGCGCCACATCTGCGCACCGGTGCCGGATCCGTTCGGGGTGCCCTTCAGGCTGCTGATCGTGATTCCGTCGATGGTCTGGCCGAGCGTCTGGCTCCAGGTCGTCGTGGTCTGTCCCGGGAGATTGGCGCTGGTGTCGCTGAAGCGGCAATCGCGATTGCCGGAACCGCCGTGGTTGCCGAGCGTGAACCAGTCCAGATCGAAATTGTTGCCGCCCGCGGACGCGGTGCCGCGCCCGACAGCGCGGTCGATGGTGTAGCCGGCGGCAACCGAACCGTCCGTGCAAGTGTTGTGATTGTGCATGTCACCGGCGACATACGGATTGCCGCGGCGCTCGTTGTGCCCAAAGCCCTCGGCTGCAGCGCTCTGCGTCAGCGCCAGGGATGCCGAAGCCGCGGTCAATAGGATTGTCTTGCCAGATGGAAACATGTCGCCCCTCATTTGAAGTCAGATATCGCGAATGCACCGAAGGTGCCGGGATTGAAGACCGGGTGGCCTGACCGCGTGAGCGGCTCCCTACGGTCGCGATAGAGACCAGAGTTCCGATACAGCTTCGTGAAAGATTTGTGTTCGACCAACGCAGGCCCGCACTGTCGGTGCGGCATCTTGTCTCTTGCATTTGCCTGTTGCATTTTCCCGCGCGTCGTGAGCGTAAGACGACAGATGAGATGCTCCGCCGCGCAACGCGCAGCGGCGCTGTGCTGTGGGAATTTGTGACAACCATATGTCAATGCAAGCGACACCAGTTGAAGTGCAGTCCTTTCCGAGATCGCACACCGAAGGTTCGGACGGCGCAACGAAGCCTTCGCGTTCCCTTGTCTCCGTGCTCTCGCGGCTCGCGCGCGAACCGTTGCTGCACTTCACCTTGCTCGGCGCAATCATCTTCGGCGCCGACGCCCTGTTGCATCCGCCCGCCAAGGACGAGAAGGTCATCACGGTGACCAAGGCGATGCGCCAGTCCTTCATCGACAATTTCGACGAGGACAAGGAACGCGCGCCGTCCAACGACCAGCTCCAGAAAATGATCGACAGCTGGGTCGCGAGCGAGATCCTGTACCGTGAAGGCAAGACGCTCGCCGTGGACCGCGGTGACGAGACGATCCGAGATCGGATTGCCTACAAGATGCAATTGCTGATCTTCGACCAGATCCGCGTCCCCCGTCCGACCGACGAGCAGCTGCAGGCATGGTTCGCGGAAAATCACACCCGCTTCGACGAGCCCGAACGCGTGTCGTTCTACATCACGCCGCCGACGGACCAGGCCACGGCACAGCATCAGCTCACGGACATCGTCGAGCAGCGAGAATCCGAGGAGCTGCAGAACCTGACGCGCGCCATCCTTGCCCGGCCGGTCGCGAGTCTCGCTCCATCCTTCGGCGAGGATTTCCGCGATGGCCTGCTGAAGATGCCGGAGGGGGAATGGAAGCTGCTGCAATCCAGGGACGGCTGGCACGTCGCCCGGCTGGATTCGCGGCGTCCTGGAAATCTCGCCAGTCTCGACAAGGTGCGCGATGAAGCCGCCCGCATCTGGCATACGGAAGAAACCCGCAAGCTGGCCTGGGAAGCGGTCAAGCGGCTGAAGGCGTCCTACCAAGTGCGGTACGAGTAGTGAAAACGTTCCGATATCTGCGATTGATGCTGCTGGCGCTGACCTTGGCGCTGGCCGCACTCATACGGCCCTCGGCGCTCAGTGCGCATGAAGCGGCGATGGGCGTGCTGGAATTCCGCGAGGTCCGGCCCGGCGCATTCGTCGGCCGCTGGAGCATCGAGCCCTCGATCGGCGCATCGCGCGTCGATCTGCGGATGCCGCCCCATTGTTTTCTCCGCCTGCCCGAGATGAACTGCGGCCAGAAGGGGTTGGTCGGTCCGATCACGATCACCAATCTCGGCTCCAACATGTCGGTCGTCCTGATCAAGGTGATCCCGGTCGAGGGCGAGCCGCGCAGTTACACGATCTCGACGGCTAATCCCGTTGTCTCCGTCCTTGGCACCGGCGCCCCGACGCTCGAGGCGTGGATCGAGCTGGCCAGGACCTATGTGAACTACGGAATCGATCACATCCTGCTCGGCGCCGATCACCTGCTGTTCGTGCTTGGCCTGATCTGGATCGTCGGCGGCGGCTGGCGTCTGGTGAAGACGATCACGGCCTTCACGATCGGACACAGTGCCTCGCTTGCCGCGGCAGCGTTCGGCGTGATCGGCGTGCCGGAACGCCCGCTCAACGCCTGCATCGCATTGAGCATCGCGTTCGTCGGCGTGGAGATCGTCAAGCAGCAGCGCGGCGAGATCGGACTCACCGCCCGCTATCCCTGGATCGTCGCGTTCACCTTCGGCCTGGTTCATGGCATCGGCTTTGCAGGCGCCTTGGCGGGACTCGGACTCGAACGCCGCCTGCTGCCCGCAGCATTGCTGTTCTTCAACATCGGCGTGGAGATCGGCCAGCTCGTCTTCGTGCTGCTCGTGCTCGCCTTGATCTGGGCGCACCGGCGGCTTCATGCCGTCGTGCCGCGCTGGGGCGAGGCTATCCCGGCCTACCTCATCGGGTCGGTGTCGATGTTCTGGTTCTTCGGCCGTCTGGCGCGCGTGTTCGTCGCGATCTGAGCGAGAGTCACATACAATGTCCTTACGCGTTCCCCGAGCCCTCACGATAGCGATCGTTTCGTTCGCACTGACGCAGCCGGCTCTCGCCCACGAGCAGGCGGGTGTCGCCGGCGGCCTCGTCAGCGGCCTGCTGCATCCGGTCACCGGCATCGACCATCTGATCGCCATGGTGGCGGTCGGTATCTGGGGCGCGCAGCTCGGCGCGCCCGCCATCTGGATCCTCCCGATCACCTTCCCGCTCGTCATGGCGGTCGGCGGCGTGCTGGGGGTGCTGCATGTTCCGCTGCCGATGCCGGAGGTGATGATTGCCGCATCGGCCGTGATTCTCGGGGTCGCGGTTGCCGCGAGGCTGCGCCTGCCCTTTGCCGCAGCCGCAGTCGTCGTCGCGATCTTCGCGATCTTTCACGGACATGCGCACGGCGCCGAACTTCCGCGCGCAGCCAATGCGCTGGCCTATGGCATCGGCTTCGTCACCGCGACCGGCCTCCTGCATCTGCTCGGCATCATGATCGGCACCTTGACGCGCTGGCCCGCTGGCGAGCGCCTCATTCAGGGACTGGGGGCCGGCATCGCGGGAATTGGCTGCTATTTCCTCGCCCAGGGCGTCGGAGCCCTCGCATGAAGCTGAAATTCACACGGGCCTTGTTGGGCGCAGCGATGCTGCTGGCCGGGGCGAATGCCGCCGAGGCGCATATCGTGGCGGCGCGTCTCGGCGATTTCTATGCGGGTGCGGCGCATCCCCTCACCGATCTTCAGGATATCGTTCTCTGGATCGCGACCGGCGTGCTGGCCGGGACGCTCGGAGCCGCCAAGGGGCGCTGGCTCATCCTGGTTTTTCCCGTTGGGCTGCTGATCGGCTTGCCTTTTGGAAATGTTTTCGGCGCGGCTTCCACGCAACTTGCGGACGCGGCCATGATGCTCGCAATCGGCATGCTGCTCGCAGCAGCGGCGCAAGTTCCGGCGTTGCTGCTGTGCGCGATCGCCTTCGCCGTCGCCGTGATACGGGGCGCAGCGAACGGCGCCGACCTCGCGCCCGAAACCGACCGGCTGTTGTTTGCGGCGGGATTGGTTTGTGCCGGCTACGCGGTCATCACGCTGACGATGGCGCTGACCGCCATGTTCAGGCGAACGAATTCGGACAGCGCAACATCCTGGCGGTCCATCGCCGTTCGTGCGCTCGGCGGCTGGATCGCAGCCATCGGCCTGATGATGGGGAGCCTCGCTCTCGCTTCATGAGCCGAAACGCTGAGGAAGGGGCATCTAAACTCAGCGCGGCTTCAGGAGCTCGCGCGCCACGATCAGCTTCTGCACCTCGGTCGCGCCCTCGTAGATACGCAATGCCCGGATTTCGCGATAAAGGCTTTCGACAATTTCGCCCTTGCGCACGCCGCGGCCGCCGAACATCTGGACGGCGCGGTCGATGACGCGCTGCGCGGTTTCGGTCGCGGTCAGCTTTGCCATTGCCGCCTCGCGCGTCGTCGGAAGCTTCTGGACGTCGCGGCGCCAGGCCGCGCGGTAGGTCAGGAGCGCGGCAGCATCGGTGTCGGTCGCCATGTCGCCGAGCGCGGCCTGGGTCAGCTGCAGGTCGCCCAAGGTCGCACCGAACATGTTCCGGCTGCGTGCATGCGACAGCGCCTCGTCGAGCGCACGCCGGGCGAAGCCGAGCGCTGCGGCCGCGACCGACGCGCGAAAAATATCCAGCGTCTGCATCGCAAGCTTGAATCCGCCGCCCGGCGCACCGAGGCGACGGCTCGCCGGAATCCGGCAATTGGTGAAGCGCAGGGTCGCCAGCGGGTGCGGCGCGATCACGTCGATGCGATCGGCGATGCCAAAGCCGGGATCGTCGGGAAACACGACGAAAGCCGAGATGCCGCGCGCGCCCGGCGCCTCACCCGTTCGCGCGAACAGCGTGTAGACGTCGGCAATGCCGCCGTTCGAGATCCACGTCTTCTCGCCGTCGATGATGTAGTCGTCACCCTCGGCCCGCGCCGTGCAGGACATCGCGGCGACGTCCGACCCTGCTTCCTTCTCGGACAGCGCGAAGGCCGCGAGCCATTCGCCGGAGCGCACTTTTGGCAGAACAGCCTTTCGCAGTTCCGCCGAACCACCGAGCGCGATCGCGCCGGAACCGAGCCCCTGCATGGCAAAGGCGAAATCGGCGAGACCGTCGGCATAGGCCAGCGATTCCCGCGACAGGCAGATCGAACGGGAATCGATCGACGTCGCATCGCCATCGGGCGCGGCAACCGCGCAATCGAGCAGTCCCGCCTGCCCCATCGCGCGCACGAGCTTGCGGCAGGCATCGTCGACATCGTTGTGATCGATCTTGTCGAGGGCTTCCGACTGCACGAAGCGGTCGAGCGCCTCGCCGATTGCATGATGACGGGCCTCGAAAAACGGCCAGTCCAGCCATTCGCGCCGGATCACCTTCGCTGCCGAGCTCATCCGATCATTCCTCCGCTCACTGCGCGGCCGCAGCAGCAGCGCGCGCGAGATTGGTTTCGTATTGTCCCTTGGCGGACATGTATTGCTTCGGCCAGCTGACCGCGGTGATGCCGATGCGCGCGGCCTCGTGCAGCGTCCAGGCGGGGTCGGCGAGATGCGGCCGGGCGATGGCGCAGAGGTCGGCGCGGCCGGCCGCGAGGATCGAGTTGGCGTGATCGGCCTCGGAGATCGCTCCCACCGCAATCGTCTCGACGCCGACTTCGTTACGAATCAGGTCGGCGAACGGCGTCTGGAACAGCCGCCCGTAGATCGGCCGCTCCTCCTTCCAGACCTGCCCCGACGAACAATCGATCACGTCGGCCCCGGCCTTCTTGAACATCGCGGCGAAGATCGCTGCGTCGGCCGGGGTGTTGCCGCCTTCGGTCCAGTCATGGCACGACAGGCGCACCGACATCGGCCGTTCGGACGGCCACGCCGCGCGCATCGCGTTGAACACCTCAAGCGGAAAGCGCGCACGGTTTTCGTGGCTGCCGCCATAGTCATCGGTCCGCCGGTTGGTCAGCGGCGAGAGAAAGCTCGACAGCAAATAGCCATGGGCGCAATGGAGCTCGAGCCATTCAACGCCGGCCGCCGCCGCCCGGCGAGTTGCCGCGACGAAATCGTCGCGAACCCGGTTCATGTCGTCGCGGTCCATCGCGCGCGGCAACTGGCTGTGCGGCAGATAAGGCAAGGCCGATGCGGAGATCAGCGGCCAGTTGCCCGACTCCAGCGGTTGATCGATCCCCTCCCACGCGAGCCGCGTCGATCCCTTCCGCCCGGCATGGCCGAGCTGGATGCCGACCTTGGCGTGTCCGAGGCTGTGGACCAGGCCGACCAGCCGGCGCCACTGCGCCTCTTGCGCATCGTTCCAAAGCCCGAGGCAGCCCGGCGTGATCCGCGCATCCGGCGAGACGCAGGTCATCTCGGCAAAGATCAGCGCGGCGCCGCCCATGGCGCGTGCGCCGAGATGGGCAACGTGAAAGTCGTTGATGAGCCCATCCTGCGCCGAATACATCGCCATCGGCGAGACCATGATGCGGTTGGCGAGCGACAGGCCGCGCACACGGTGCGGTGTCAGCATCGGCGGCGGCACCCGTTCGCCGTCCTTGACGGCGATGCCCGAACGCGCCGCAAACCACCGCTCAAAGCCTTCCAGCCAGGTGCGATCGCGCAGGCGGAGATTTTCGTGGCTGATGCGCTGTGAGCGCGTCAGCATCGAATAGAAGAATTGCGGCGGCTCCAGCGTATCGGCATAGCGGCGGCCGACCACCTCGAACCATTCCATGGCATTGCGTGCGGCGTTCTGGATGCGCGCCACGTCGACGCGGCGCACCTCTTCATAGGCTTCCAGCACGGTCTCGATGCCGTCGCGGCCGTGACCATGGCGATCGAACTGGTTGGCAAGCTCGATGGCATCGTCGAGTGCGAGCTTGGTGCCCGATCCGATCGCGAAATGCGCGGTGTGCGCGGCGTCCCCCATCAGTACGACATGGGATCGACCGTTGAACACGCTCCACTTGCCGCAGATCAGGCGGCTGAAATTGAGCCAGGCCGAGCCGCGCAGATGGCGGGCATTGGTGAGCAGCTTGGCGCCATCGAGCGTCTCGGCGAAGATCTTCTCGCAGAACTCGATCGAGGCCTGCTGATCGAGCTCGCCCAGCCCGTGGGCGTTGTAGGCCTCTTCCGTGGTCTCGACGATGAAGGTCGAGGTCTCGGCGTCGAACTTGTAGATGTGCGCCTGGAACCAGCCGTGCTCGGTCTTCTGAAAATCAAACGTGAAGGCGTCGAACGCCTTCTTGGTCCCCAGCCAGATGTAGCGGTTCGGGCGGATCACCATGTCGGGCTTGAACTGCTCGGCATAGCGGGCGCGGATCCTGGAATTGACGCCGTCGCAGGCGACGATCAGGTCGGCCTCGGGAAACTCGAGATCGGACTCGACGTCGCGCTCGAAGACGAGCTCGACCCCCAGCGCCTCGCAGCGCCGCTGGAGGATGTTGAGCAGGTGCTTGCGGCCGATCCCGATGAAGCCGTGGCCGGTCGTGCGCTGGCGCGTCCCCTTGAAAACCAGCTCGATGTCGTCCCAGTGATTGAAGGCGTCCTCGATCTCGGCCGCGCTTTCAGGGTCGGCCAGGCGCATCGCCGACATCATGGCATCGGAGAACACCACCCCCCAGCCGAATGTATCGTAGGGCTTGTTGCGCTCGACGACGGAAACGACGTGCTCGGGATGCCGGCGCTTCATCAGCAGGCCCAGATAGAGACCGGCCGGGCCGCCGCCGATACAGACTATGCGCATGATCCCTCGCTTTCGCGCGCCGCGCCGTGTGCCAAGCTGTCACCGAAATTGTTTTAAGTATAAAATATTTTGTCGCGAGCCTTGTCAAGGTGGGTTCTGCGTGGCCCAGGCGGCCGCCCCGGCCGGCCACAGCCGGCGCGAGGCCGAAACGGGGGAACCGGCGGGCCCGCTCGGCTGCGTTCCTTGCCAAATCCGGATTCCCAAAACCCGGCGACCGACGTCAGCGGAGCGGGATCAATGCGCGCAGGATATCCGGCTTCCAGGTCTGACGCGCGCTGTCGAAGGCCGCGAAATCATGGTCGAACTGCCAATAGGCCCATGCCCAACCGAGCCTGTCGGCGCTCCTCGCCACGAACGACAGATATCGCTGCCGGCTCTCGGAGGGGGCGCGCTCGTACACGCCGAACTCACCGAGATAGATGGGGCGCCGCTCCTTCTCAGCCCAGAGATTCATCTTCCTGAAGTCAGCGGCAGCTTTCGCTTCGTCGTCCGGACTGCCCCAATCCAGCGGGCCGATCCGCGAAAATGTCTGGGACCACGGTGCGCCCTGATGCGTGAACCTTATCGGCGCGTAATAGTGAAACGTGACGACGAGGTTTCTGTCGTCGGCCGGCAAGGACAGCTCGTCGACAGGAATGTCATCCGTGTTGAGAACGGCCGCAATGACCGGCCGCTTCGGGTTGGTGCGGCGGATGATTTCAAGACATTCGTTGAAAAGTGAATTCCACTCGGCAGACTTCATCTGCCCACCGGGCTCGTTCAACACCTCGAAATGCAGCGTCGGATATTTCCCGGCATATCGCTCGGCGATCTGGCGCCAGAACGCCCTGAGCTTCTCGGCGCATCCGGAAACGTCGCTTTGGCAGACATGGGTGTCGTGCTCGTCGACGACCGGAATGAGCCTTCTCGCGATGACTTCCTCGATGACGGCATCGAGCCGCCTCAGGACGATCTCGTCGAGCACGTTCCCGGCGCCCATGAACTTGAAGCCGAAGAAATTGATCCGGACATGCGAGAACCCGGCCTTCTTGATGGCGGCCAGATTGTCGAGGCGGAATGGCACGTTCTGACCGCCCTCCCAGATCCCGTCATAGCCGAGAATGTTGATGCCACGCCCCAATCCCGACGCATCACGGGAAGCGCCCTGCTCGGCCGCTTGCGCATGGGCGCACAGCGACGTCAGGCAGAGCAGCGCGGTGGCGAAACTGAGACTTTTCGGCCAGCGAACGCCAATCGCGGTCATCTTGCTTCCATTCGTCAAAACTAGAGATCGGCCTGCGGCACAGCCCTGCATATCGCAAAGAAGAATGACACCAGCAACACCGACGTGAACATCGTCGATCGAAGAAACGTCGTCTCCGTAAAGTTCGTCTGGAAGCTGAGAACGACAAATCCGATGATGACGGCGCAGTGCGACCGGTCGATCGCACGCGCTGAAATCAGATGGAGAACCTTGCTCGAAAACAGAAGGACGCTCGTTGCGAAAAGCACATAGCCCAGGAATCCGGTTTCCATCAGGATCGCGATATAGCCGCTGTGATAATTGTCGAGCACCCAGCTGTGGTTTTGCTCGAAATAATCGTAGATCGACGGGATCGTCCAGAAGCCGTTGATCCCGAAGCCGAGCAACGGCGCATCGTCGAAATGGCTGATCGCGTAGTGCCAGATCAAAGTCCGCTCGGTCAAATCAATGGTCGCATCGCCGACATGGATCGAATCATATCCCGTCGTGTAAAAATAGAAGATCAGCGCGCCGGCCAGCAGGCACATGACGAACGGCAGGACCGCATAGATCCGCATGCACATGACCGACCACATCGAGGTCAGGAGCAGCGCGCAGGCGGCCAGGGCGACGGCTCCGGCGCCTCGCGACTCTGACGCGAGGACGCATGTTGACGCGAGCAGGAACATCGCCAGGAAGGCCAGCCACCCCTGCCCCCTCATCTTCAGATAGCAGGAGAAGAACATCAGATACGCGCCGACGAAGCCGAGCGTCTGCTTCGATTCATAGATGCCCTGCCATTGACCATTATGCATCCAGCTATGGTCGACCCCGATATCGGGCACGGCGAGCGCAAAGAACGCCGAGGCGGCGACCAGGATGAAGAGCCCGAGGGCCGTGGCCCCGATCACCTCGTCCAGGTCGATGCGCGTGATCAGGCAGAACGCACCGAACGTCGTCATCGCAAGCGCCGCGCTCTTCATGACCGCGGCAAGGCTCAGGCTGGCCCAGAACACGGACATGACTGCAAGCGTGTAGAATCCGACCAGCGCGATCAAATCGGGATTGATCTGCAAACGCAGGCGCGGGCGCACGAAGGCGCTCGCATAGATGAGGACGGCCCACATCAGGATCGCGACGGCCTGCTGCAGATAGGTCAGCTCTGTCGGCAACAGACCCGTGTTGAAAGTGCCCATCGACGCGACCACGTTGACGGTGATCGAACAGGTGATCGCGAACCTGGCAATCCTCTCAACGCCAATGCTGCGCGTCTTCCAGATCGCGCTCTCGAGTGCCCCGGATTCCACCTCGGTCTGCAGGCTGGCCATGGAGCGACCTTCCTTAATCGCGGTTAATTATTTGCTAGCGCGGCTCTGACCTCTACGCACCCGGCCCTGGGTCGTTAAGATTCCGGCAATGATACGAACGCCGTTCGAAGCGTTAATGCAAATTATACCCCGTCGGTATCTCGCTCCTCACTCCCCTGCTATAAACCTCGCGTCCAGCTCGATCGCCCATTCCCGAGCGATGTGAATTTTTCCCGGCTACGCATGAACACGTCTGGCAATACCTTTGACATCGCCGTCGAGCCGACATTCGACTTTCTGTCTCCGGAATATGCGGAGCTGTTCGAGGGTTCCGCCGCGACTGCGTTCCAGCATCCGCTCTGGCTGCATAGCCTCTACACCGGGCTCGCGCCTCATGCCGGAGCGTCTCCCCTGGTGGTGGTGGCTCGTCACCGCGCGACGCGGGGTCTTGCGATGGTGCTGCCCCTGCTCCGGATCCGGCGCGGACCGATACGAACCGTCGAATTCGCCGATCTGCGAGTCTCCGACTATCTTGCGCCGGTCTGCAGCCCGGAGGTGTTTGCCGCGCTGCTCCGGGATGTCGATGCATGCGCGGAGATTCACGATATCGTCCGCCCCTTCGATCTGCTCCGAATTACAAAACTGCCGGACGGACGGCTTCCGATCGAGAACCTGCTGGCCGCGCCTCGCCGTGTGGCGATGGACAGCAATGCCTATGCGACCGTTCTCGTCGCGCCATTCGAGCAATGGCGCGCCAGCGCGATGGATCGCTCCTATCAGAAGGAGCTCGCCAAGAAATATCGTCAGCTCCAGAAAAAGGGCGCGCTGAGCTTCGCGTGCTGCGATGACAGCGCCTCCGTCCTCGAGGCGCTGGACGTGATGAAGAGGTTTCGCGGTCCGCGGTTTCAGTCGCAGGGTGACGGGGACCTGCTTCAGCGTCCCGAATATTACGGCTTCTATTCCGACGTGGCGGTCCGCGGTCTCGGCTCCTTCGTGCGGCTCTATGCCATGAAGATGGATGGCCAGGTGATCGCTGCCGTGCTCGGGCTGCGCCATCGCGACAGCTTCCTCGTCATCATGAGCGCCTTCGACATCGACGGATACAAGAGCCAATCCCTGGGCGCGCTGATGTTCGAGCAGGTGGCGAGGGATTGCATCGAGCGCGGCGATCAGATGCTCGACTTCACCATCGGCGACGAGCCGTACAAGAAATTGTTCGGCGCTCAGCCTTCGCCGATGTGGGCGGTCACGCAGGCCGGCAGCACCGCGGGCGCCATATCCCTGTTCGCACTGAAGCAGGCACCCTGGCTCAAGCTGGCCGCCAAGCGTGTGTCGCAATTCAGGTTTTCGCCAACCCGCACCTCGACGCCGACGCGCTGAACTGCGCGCGGGCGCCGACCGGCAATCCACTCAAGCCCGTAGCGCGCTTCGGACCTTCGCGAGCCAGCCCGGCCGCATCTGATCGACCTGATGGGTGATCCTGCGCCGCAGGAAGTGCAGCCGACGCCGCACGTCCCAGCTGATGTCGTTGCGCGACGTCAACGCCTGACGGAAGCGCGCCATCTTCAGTGATTGCTGGTCGGCCGCGATCTTGGCGGGATCGGAATAGAACTGCGATATCTTCTCCGTGCCCATGCCGGCCGTTGCGAGCCACCGCGGCGCATATTCGGTGCAGAGGCGTTCGACGTCCACCAGCAGTCGGGCGACACCGGTTCCTGCGGCAGGACAGTTGGTCTGGAACGCATCCCCGATGAGCACGATACCCGGCTGAAGATGCCCTTCGACGACGGACAGATCCATCACCCAGTTCTGGACCCGGTCGGTCACGCGAAAATCGCCGAGGAACGGCTGCAATCCCGGCAGCAACCGCAACAGCGTTGCCTCCGTGTCGCGACGCAGATCGCGCATGACCGGATCGGTCGGGTCGCGGAACATGAAGAGGTTTGCGCGCATGCCGGCACGCACCGGAAACAGGCTGAGATAGTCGATCCCGTCTGCCGTGCGCTCGCCGTAGCAGGTCAGCGCGTCGAAATTGAACGGTGCCCCGTCGCGGCGTGCGATCGTGAAGCCGAACGACACCGAATGGCGCTCGGCCAGCACGCGTCGCTTGATGCCGAGCTTGTAGCCGAGCGCGCCCGCCATGCCCGTGGCCAGAACGACAAGACGCGCTTCCACGCGCCGTCCGGACGCAAGCGCGAGATGCTGGATGTCGCCACCAGTGGCGATCGCGGTGACCTCGTCGACGATCAGGTTGGACGGATCGGGTAGCTGGCCGCGCGCCATGGCAACGAGATCGGCATAGGGAAGCCCGTAGGCCTGGCCGATACTGACATCGACCACCTTGCCTTCCCTGATATTGAGCACGCGATCGTAGGAGCATCCAGCGTTCGCGAGCGCATCGATGAAGCCGAGCCTGCGGAACATCTCCAACTGGTGGCCGCCGATCTTCTCGACCCGAAACTCGTCCGGATGCACCGCCCGCTTGTCGATCAGTGCGACACGATGCCCTGCCCGCGCAAGAACGGCTGCCGCAAGCGAACCGGCAAGGCCCCCGCCGACGATGGCGACATCGGCAACGATCGTTGCGTTCCCGGTGGCCGCGATCGGCTCGGTCACGGTTGTCTCCGCCGGCATCATTCAGGCTCCCACGATTAACGGTGGTTCCACGTGCAATTATCCCGCCTGATGTCGCATCCCGGGGGCGAGCGCGATCAATTCCGTCGATCGAGGTTAATGAATGCCGGAGCCGATCCGGCAGCACGACCTGACGGCACGCGTCTTGCTCAGGATGGCCCGACAAAGTGCGAACTTCAGTAATGCTACGGTGGAATGCATGACGACTTCTTGTCAGGGCGGTATCACATCGCTGTGCGATGACAGGCGGCGCTTGCCCTATCTGGGACAGCCCGGACGAACCTGTTTCACCGTGACGCAGGGCGCGCATTCCCGATATCGGGCACGACCGGCGGGGCTCCGCGGGGTGCCCATTAACACTCGTGGTTTTCCGGCATGCTAGGCTTCCCCCGATATTGTAATGCGTACGTGGGGAGAGACACCCCTTAACCCTCCATGATCGACTCCATCATCCAGTTCATGCGGCGCGACGTGACGCGCGGTGTTGCCGGGACCATCCTGCTCAAGGTTGGTAGCGGCGCGCTGGCGTTCGCGTTGTTCTCGCTCGCCGCGCGGACGATGTCGCCCGATGGATTCGGTATCTTCGCGACCTGGCTTTCGGTCGCCCAGATCGCAGCGGTCGTCGGGCTGGTCGGACAGGAATCGCTCCTGGTGCGATTCCTCAACGAATACCAGGTCGGAGACCGACCCGATCTCACCAAGGGCGTGCTGCTGTCGAGCCTCAAGATCTCGTCCGTCGCGATGCTGGGTGCGATCGGCGTGATCGCGATCGTGGCGCACATGAAAGGCGACAGGTGGTTGCTGATCCTCGCGGTGGTGGCCTACACCGCTGTGAGCGCTGGGCTGATGCTTGGCAGCCAGATCGCGCGCTCGCTGGTCAGCATTCTCATGGGCGAAGGAAACCGCGAGTTCTTCTGGCGGGTCGGCGTCGTACTGTTTCTGCTTGCCGTGATGACCGGACATCGGCAGCTCGATCCCGCCGAGCTGATCGCCGTGATGACGATCTCCATGTCCGTGGGCCTCGGCGCGCAGATCATTTCGATTACGCAAGCGCTGCCGGGCTTCCGGGCTACGGCCGCGCGTTCCGAGACGTCGCGCTGGCGCGCGAGTGCGCTTCATTTCTGGGTCGCCTCGATCCTGGAAGCCGCGAACCAGTATTTCGACGTCATCCTGGTCTACTGGATGCTCGATCCGGCGACTGCCGGAATCTATTTCGCTGCGTCGCGTCTCGCCAACATTTTTGCCATGCTGTCGGCGGCGCTCTACAGTTTCGGCGCGCGACGCCTTCCGACGCTGTACTTCAGCAAGAACCATCAGGAGTTCGAGCGAACGCTGCAGTTGATGGCGGAAGTGACTGCACTTTGCGTCGTCGGCGGACTTCTCCTGATCTGGGTCGGCAGTCCGTATCTACTCAACCTGTTCGGGCCTCACTTCGCCGCACAGCACTGGGTGCTGATCGTGCTCGCGATCGGAACGGCCTTCCAGGCCGCGGGTGGCCCGGCTGCGGCGATCTTGCAGCTCACCGGTCATGAGCGCATCTATGTGCCCGTCGTCGCGGCAAACGTGGCGCTGCGGCTGATTGGATTTCTCGTCCTGATTCCCTGGCTCGGCGTGCTTGGCGCGGCGATCTCGGCGACCGCGTCGCTGGCGCTCGCGACCATCGCGCTCAACATCCTCTGCCGCCGGCGGACCGGCGTCGATCCTTCGATTCTGGTGCTGTTGCGTTTCTCGGCAGAAAAGCGCGGCGCCTATGCGGTCCGCAGTGCCGACACCAGCGACTAGGCGTCGATCAGCCAGTCAAGCCGAGCACTTCACCGCGGCGTTGAGCCGAGGGATCAACCGGCACGCGATTGACGACGATCCCGGTCGGCACGCCGCCGAAGCGGGAGAGCGCTGCCGTCACCCTGCGCATTGCGGCTGAATCGACGGCGTCTTCGCGCGCGACCAGAATGACCAGATCGGCGTGAGCGGCAAGCGCCACCGCCTCCGGCTGCAAGGCCAGCGAGGTTGCGTGAACGACGACCAGATCGAACTCCGAACGGATATCGTCGGCGTGCGCCAGTTCGGGGCTCTTGCCGGCGCTCAGAAGCGCATCGACACCGGGAAAGCTTGCCGTGGTCGTGCCGTCCGCGTGCCCCCTGGCCTGTCCCGCGCCGGCACCGCCGAGATCAGGCTCGACCCGGATCAGCACGCTCAGCTTGCCCCTGTTCACCGCCCACCGGTTCAGCGAGCGCGCGACGGTGTTGCCGCCGGCACGCTTGCCGACCGACATGACGAGAGCGACCTTGCCCCGCTGGGCCAGCAACTTCTCCAGCCGATCGGCCAGCGGACGCAGATAGGGACCAAGATCAAGCTCGGCCGTCGCGGACACCGGACCTTGCCAGATATTCCGCGGGGCATCGCCAGGCACCAGGTCCGGAATGCGGGCCCACACCGGCGGACGCGGCCACGCCGGAGGCTGGCGCGGCGCCGGATCGGGGGCGCGAACCTCTTCAACGGCCTTGTCCGATCCGCGTCCGGGTCCGGTGGCGACGACGACCGCGGTCGATGTCAGCAGCGAGCCGATCGCGAGCGCGGCAAGCAGCAACGGCAGCGGCGGAAGGGTCGAGCGCAGCGGCGGGATGGCGGAGGACGCGACCTTGGTCTGCGAGCTCTGCAGCAGGCGCTGCTCGTTCGTCGTCTTGGAGCGCGACAGGAACTGCTCGTAGATGTTCCTGTTGGCCTCGGCGTCGCGCTGCAACTCCTGCAGCTTCACCAGCGCCTGACCGTCGACCAGCAGCTGCGATTCAGCCGCCTTCATCTGGCTCTCCAGCGCCTTCTGCTGGTCGCGCTGAGCCTCGTATTCCGACTTCGCAGTGTCGATGCTCTTGGACCGCTCGACCTCGATCTGCCGGTTGAGATCGTTCAACTGGCTGTACGACATCACGAGGTCGGGATGGCGATCGCCGAACACCGCCCGCTTCTGCGCGATCTGGTCGTTGAGGGCCGATCGCTGGGCGCGCAGGGCACTCAGCAGATCCTGCTTGGCAGGCGCCTCGACATTCGCCTTCACGTCGCGCTGCGCCTGCTCGAAGCGCGCTTTCGCCTCTTCGGTCCGGGCGCGCGCGGCAGCAACCTGCTGCGACAACTCGGTCACGCGCAATTGCTGGGTCGTCGAATCCTTGCCGGCGTTGACGATCCTGTGCTCGAGCTTGAACGCGGCGACGGCATCCTCCGACGTCTTCAACCGGTCGTTCAATGTCTTGAGCCGGCTGCTCAGCCAGTCGGCGGCCTCGTCCGTCGCCTCGGTGCGGATGCTTCTCTGGCTCGCGACGAACGCCTCGGCGATCGCATTGGCATAATAGGCCGCCCGCTCCGGCCGGTTCGAGGTGAAGCGGATGGCGATGACGTATGTGAGCCCGCGACGGGAAATGTCGAGGCGATTGCGGAATCTCTCGAGCAGGCGTGCAGGGTCGGTGTGCCCGCCGGAGATGTCTTCGTCCTCTTGAACCTTGAGCTGCTCGATCAGCGGCTTCAGGAAGCCGTCGGACTTCGCCACTTCAACCAGGCTCTGCAGCGCCGCGCTGTCCTGTCCGATGCCCGGCAGAACGTCCTGCTCCGAGGTCACGCGTTGCTCGCGGGGATCGACGACGACCAGCGCGGTCGCGGCAAAGCGAACCGGGATGGCCAGGATAACGACGACACCGAGGGCAAAGATCGCCAGAGCCAGCGTCAAGATGCGGCGGCCGTTGTCGCGAATGAAGGAGAGCGCGCCTGAGGCGGTCAGAATGCCGCCAAAGCGCGCGGCGCTACCGCCGGCTTCACCGTTCGACATAGTGCGAGTCTGCCACGACGCGGCGACACCGGTCGATCCGGAAACTGTCGGCTCTGCGCGGCGACCGAACGTCATGGACTTTACTCGGATTAACTGGCGAACACTGTTCAGTGGCCTGCTCCACCGTAAATATCTATGGTTAATCGGCGGTTACCCCGCCCCTGGGCAACTATGACCAATTGGTTAATGCAGCCGCCTCACTCCGATTGAAAACCGCTGCAATTGCCTTGTGCGCGATGCTCTTCCGGTAGGCCGCGCATTAACTCCGTTTGTTGCTAGTCGATGTCTGCGCGAGGCCCGCATGGTAGGTACCGGGTTAAAGAAGGTGAACGTTTCATTAGCGGGTCGGGATCCGTGCTTCATTACCAGCCAGGCGCAGAACTGGGCGATGCCGCGAAGCTGCCGTCGGCCGCGGCGGCCGCCGCAGCACCGGACAGCGGCCGGGCGACGCAGCATGTGCTTCTCATCCAGACCCAGGCCGAGAACGCAGGCGCGCAGGAGATCTCCAGGCTGCTCGGTGCGGGCCTCAGAGCACGCGGCTACCGGGTCACCAACCTGTTCTTCTTCCGCAAATCGGAGTCCTTCGACGAGCCGCCGGATACGCTCTATTGCGCATCAAGCCGGCCGGGAAATCCGCTGGCGCTGCTGCGGATGCTGTGGACGCTCGGCCGCCATATCAGGACCCTCAAGCCCGACGCGGTTCTGACCTTCCAGCATTTCGGCAACGTGATCGGCGCAGGTGTATCTCGCCTCGTCAGCCGCGCGCCCGTCGTCGCCAATCAGGTCTCCTCCGCACTGTCGATGAGCTGGCCGGTCCGCACCGCCGACATCGTCATGGGCAGCCTTGGCTTCTTCGACCGCATCACGCTCAATTCGAAGGACATGGAGCGCGAATATTCGCGCTACCCCGCGGCCTACCGCGCGCGCATGATGCATGTCCCGCACGGCTTCGACGACAAGGCCCTCACTTTGTCGAAGCAGGCCGCGCGGCAGACATTCAATCTGCCGCCGGACCACATCCTGCTCGGCTGCGCCGCGAGGCTGCATCCGCACAAGCGGCTCGATCTGGCGATCCGCCTGTTGCCGGATCAGCCGTCCTGGCATCTCGCATTGGCCGGCCAGGGCGCCGACGAGGCGCGGCTGAGGCAGTTGGCGGATGACTTGAAAGTATCGGATCGCCTCTATCTGCTCGGCGAAATCCCGCCGCGGCGGATGGCGGATTTTCTCGCCTGTCTCGACGTATTCGTCTTTCCGACCCAGGCCGAGACCTTTGGGCTCGCCGCGGTCGAGGCCGCCAACGCCGGTGTCCCCTCCGTCGTCACCGATCTCCCCGTGCTGCGCGAGGTGTTGTCCTTCGAAGGCAAGCCGACTGCCCTCTTCGTCGACGCCGCCGACCACGCAAAGCTGTCGACGGCCGTCTCCCAACTCCTGACCGACCAACAGCTGAGCGACGAGCTGCGACAAAACGCCAAAGGCCTGAGGCTGCGGTATTCGGTAGACGCGATGGTGGAGGAATACGTTCGAATTCTCGGCCAAGTCATTTGACCTGATAATCTGAAATAGATCGGCTCGACATGATCATCGAGTTTCGTTGTGAACGTGAATATGCGCGGCAATGGATGGACCGCGAGACGCTGTCGGTCGACGGCCGGGATGTTCCAGTGCAGATCGCATGGACGGCGACGACGGAGCCGCGGCCCGCGGGTCTCGACGCGCTGTTCGGGCTCGAACGCGTGGTGTTGCGCAAGGGCGCGCTCGGCGGCGCCGACAGGCTGAAGCTCGTTCCGGAGCGGACGCAGGCGCGCATCAGCACGGCGGATGTCATCGTCGATTTCACCGGCGCGGCGCGGGATCCCGACTGTCCGGCTTCACTGTATCTGCGCCCACTGTTCAATGGCGCCGCAGGCGAGAACGCTGCGCTCGCCGCCATTCTTGCCGGCGACCTGCCGGTGATCGAGATCGTCAACGAAATCGACGGCGCGGTGCTTGATCGCGGCCACCCGTCCGCGGAAATTGCTGCGGGCCTCGGCGGCGCGCTCGAAACGATCATGGCGCGCACTCTGACCATGGTGGCGGCCATTCTGTCGGGCCGACCGCGCATTGTGCCGCAGCTCGCGCGTCCTGCCGTCAACACCAACGGCCGCGGAGCGGCCGGTTACGTCGTGCGCGGCCTTGCCGTATCGATCGCCAAGGAGATCTATCGCCTCTGCTGCTACGCTCCGCATTGGCATGTCGGATGGCGGTTCAACGACAATGCCGGCGTCTGGCAGACCGGCGATCTCTCCGGGCCTGGCTGGAACGTGCTCGGCGATCCCGGCAACCATTTCTACGCCGACCCCTTCCCCATCACGTGGCGGGGACGGACATTCGTGTTCTTCGAGGATCTCGATCACCGCGTCGGCAAGGGCATCATCTCGGCGATCGAGTTCGGTGACACCGGGCCGATCGGACAAATCCTGCCCGTGCTGGAAGAGCCCTGGCACCTCTCCTACCCGTTCCTGATCGAAGACGACGGCGAGTTGTGGATGATCCCGGAGAGCTCGCTCCACGGCGACGTCGCCCTCTACAAATGCGTCCGCTTTCCCGACAAATGGGAACGGCATGCGACGCTGTTGTCAGGCCTCGAGCTCGCCGACGCGACGATCACGCGGCACAACGGCCTGCACTATCTGTTCGGCGCCTGGCGCGACGGGACCGGTGGCTATTCGGACTCGCTTGCGATCTACTACGCCGATCATCTGCTCGGCCCCTGGCGGCCTCATGCCAGCAACCCGGTCATGATCGATCGCGCGAGCACGCGACCGGCGGGGAATTTCGTCACCATCAACGGCAAGCTGTGGCGACCGGTGCAGGATTGCGCTGCTGGATACGGCGCGGCGCTTGGCCTTGCGGAAGTCGTCGAGCTGTCGCCGACGACGTACAGGCAAATCGTTCGCCACTCGCTCAAGCCCGGTCCGGCATGGCCCGGCCGGAAGCTGCACACCCTGAACCGCTGCGGCCGGCTCGAGGTCATCGACGGATCTCGCGTTCAGCCCAAGACGAGCGCCCTCGCGCGCCAACTCCCGGCGGCCGTCTTGCCGTCGCGCCCCCGTCCTTCCACGGCCTGCTGACGCGAGGCCCGCAAACGGTGCATTGCTCGCCTGAGCACGACCGCTGTTCAACTCGAACAAGATTCGTGGCAAACAGGAGCGAGCGACGCCGGCGCGGGAGACTCTCCATGGCAAACGAAACCAGCTCGACACAGCGACCCTTCGATCCCCGCAGCAAATGGGCCGAACTGTCCCCGGCCGAACGCAGCGCCGCCTATGACAACAACGCCGCCGTCAAGAACAGCCCGGCGCTGATCGCCGAGCGCAACGAAGCCTCGGCGCGGCTGCGCAGCACGCGGAAGTCCCATCTCGACCTCGCTTACGGCCCGCGCGCGAACAACAAGATCGACCTCTATCCGGCCGCCAAGCCCGACGCGCCCTGCCTGGTGTTCGTGCACGGCGGCTACTGGCAGCGCAATTCCCGCGAGCTGTTTGCCGCGCTGGTCGAAGGCGTCGCGGCACATGGCTGGTCGGTCGCCCTTCCCGGCTATTCGCTGGCGCCCGAGGTGTCGCTCACCGACATCGTCGCCGAGATCCCGCGCGCGCTCGACTGGCTCTCCGCGCACGGCGCAGACTATGGCGTGACCGGACCGGTCGTGCTGTCTGGCTGGTCCGCCGGCGCCCATCTCGTTGCGATGACGCTGAACCATCCGCGCGTCCATGCGGGGCTGGCGATATCGGGCGTCTACGAGCTCGCACCGATCCGCGATACCGGCCTCAACACCGCGCTGAAGCTGACGGACGAGGAGATCGCCACGCTTTCGCCGCTTCGCCTGCCGGTGACGCAGAAGCGGCTCGACATCGCCTATGGCACCAACGAGCTGCCGGCGCTCGTCTGCGATTCAATCGCTCTCCACGACAAGCGCACGGCCGCGAAGGCACCCGGCAAGCTCATCCCGGTCGAAGGCGCCGATCATTTCACCATTCTCGAGACATTGCGGCGCCCCGACGGCGTCCTGGTCGATGCCGTCAGGCGGTTGGTCGACTAAAAAAATGCGAAAACAACCCCATGCACAGTAGAACGGCGTTGTTTTCAAAGGCGAAATTTTCACCGCAGGTGACTTTGACTCGTCGGGCAAAACAGGAGCATGATGTCATCATCGCCCCGGCCGGCGCTCCTGCACCTCAACCCAGATCTTCTCGCCCGTGACGCGCACCGGGTAGAGCCGTAACGGCGGGCTCGGCCATCCCGCGGTGATCGCTCCGTCGCGCAAGTCGAATGATGCCGCATGGCGCGGGCAATAGAGCCGCCCCGCAGCCACGCGTCCCAGACCCAGATCCGCCTGTTCGTGCGGACAGGCGCGCTCGCAGGCGACGACATCCCCCTCGTTCCAGATCAGAAGCAGATCGCGCCCGGCGACGCGAACGATCGTCTCCGCCTCCAACCGGTCGAGATCGCAGACCGCAGTCCATCCCTCGTCCGGACGGGTGGCTTCGTCACCCACCGAGATAGGCCTTCCGCACATGCTCGTTCTCGATCAGCTCGGAGCCGGCGCCCGACAGCACGATGCGGCCGTTCTCGAGCAGATAGGCGTGGTCGCACATCTCGAGCGCGGCGAACGCGTTCTGCTCGACCAGCAGTACCGTGGTGCCGGCATCGCGGATGCCGCGGATGATCGCAAAGGTGCGCTCGACGATGTTCGGCGCAAGCCCGAGCGAAGGCTCGTCGAACATGACCAGCCGCGGCCGCGACATCAGCGCGCGCCCGATCGCGAGCATCTGCTGCTCGCCGCCGGACAGCGTGCCCGCCGCCTGCTTGCGCCGTTCCGCCAGCCGCGGAAATTCGGCGTAGATGCGATCGCGATCGGCAGCGATCTCACCTGAACCACGACGGAGGTAAGCCCCCATGTCGAGATTTTCCTCGACACTCATGTGCGGAAACACCCGCCGTCCTTCCGGACAATGCGCGATGCCGCTGGCCAGCACGCGCGGCGGCCTGGCGCCGGTGATGTCGATGCCTTCAAACCGCATCTGCCCGGAGCGCGGCGGCACGAGGCCGGAAATCGCGCGCAGCGTCGTGCTCTTGCCGGCACCGTTGGCGCCGATCAGCGCGACGAGTTGCCCGGCCTTCACGTCGAGCGAGATGCCGCGCAGCGCGGTGACACCGCCATAGCCGCAGACCATGTCACGGATCTCAAGCACGCGCGGCTCCATGTCCGAGATAGGCTTCGATCACGGCGGGATCGTTGCGGATCACATCAGGGGTTCCCTCGGCGATGATGCGACCATAGTTGAGCACCACGATGCGGTCCGAGACCGTCATCACCATCGGCATGTCATGCTCGACCAGCAGGATCGTGATGCCGCGGTCGCGAACGCTGCGGATCAGTTCGACGAAGCGATGCGTCTCCGAGGCGTTCATGCCCGAGACCGGTTCGTCCAGCAGCAGCATCGAGGGCTCCGCCGCGAGCGCCAGCGCGACGCCGACGAGGCGTTGCTCGCCATAGGAGAGCGAGCCCGCCGCATCGTGTGCGCGGCGTTCGAGCCCGACCCATTCGATCAGCTCGCTCGCCTTCTGCCGCAGCCTGCGCTCCGAGGCGCGCGCAGCGGGCAGGCCGAGGATGGCGTCGAGCAGGCGGACCCTGCCCTGACGATGCAGGCCGATCAGGAGATTGTCGTAGACGGTGTCGTTGGGAAACACGCTGGTGCGCTGGAAGGTACGGATCAGGCCGAGGTCGGCGATCTCGTGCGGCTTCAATCCGGTGAGCGTCGTGCCCTGATAGGTGACGCGGCCCGCGCTCGGCGTGAGGAAGCCGGTCATGACGTTGAAGGCCGTGGTCTTGCCCGCGCCGTTCGGTCCGATCAGGCTGACGATCTCGCCCTCGCCCACGGTGAAACTCATGTCGGAGATCGCGACCAGCCCGCCGAAGCGGACGGCGACCTGATCGATCGTCATGGCCACGCTGCGCGCCGTCATCACGCCGGCTCCTTGGCGCCGGTCTCAGTCAGCGCAACCGGCGCCAGCGCCGCCGTCGCGCTCCGCCGTTTGGTGAAGCGGAGCGCGAGCGAGGGCACGATGCCGCGCGGCAACACGAACAGGATCGCCATCAGCACGCCGCCATAGGCGATCCATTGCGCTTCCGGCGCCATCACCGGACGCAGCGCGACCGGCAGCAGGCCGAAGATCAGACCGCCGACGACGGGACCTGCCAGCGAACCCTTGCCGCCGCTAATGACCATGATCACCATGGTGACGGTGTTGATGAAGGCGAACACTTCAGGATCGATGATCCTGATGTAGTGCGCGTAGAGACTGCCGGCGGCGCCCGCGATCGCGGCCGAGATCACCGCGGCCAGCGTCAGCGTCCTGGTCACGTCGATGCCGACGGAGACGGCCAGCGTCTCGTTCTCCATCAGCCCGCGCATGGCGCGGCCGAAATGGGAATGAACGAGGCGCGCGATCAGGAGATAGGCGATCAGCGCCACGACCAGCACGAGATAGTAGTTCTGCATCTTGGTGCGCAGCGTCAGCTCGCCGAAGCCGGGCAAAGGCAGCGCGATGGACGGAATATTGGTCAGCGCCAGCGGGCCCTGTGTCAACTCCACCCAGTTCAGCGCGACCAGCCGCACCACCTCGGCAAAGGAGATCGTCACGATGACGAAATAGGCTCCGCGGACGCGGAACGACAGCAGGCCAACGAAGTAACCACAGAGTCCCGCGACGATAATCGCGAGCACGAGGCCCGCGATCGGCGGCCAGGGTGTGTGGACCAGACGGATATCACCGGGCAGGCCGATGTCGAAGCCGAGCGAGGTCAGCGCGCTGACATAGGCGCCGATGCCGAAGAAGGCAATGTGGCCGAGGCTGAGCTGGCCGGTGAAGCCGAGCAGCAGATTGAGGCTCATCGCGCCGATGACGAAGATGCCGGTCGTGATCAGCGCATTGAGGAGATAGGGATCGCGCAGCCAGAGCGGCACCGAGGCCAGCGCTGCGACCGCGAGGATGGTGACGACTGTTCTCATCCGACCCGCTCCGCGCGCGCGAACAGGCCGGTCGGCCGGAAGATCAGCACCGCAATGATGATCAGGAAGCCCATGGCGTCGCGATAGCCGGACGAGATGTAGCCGGCGCCGAGCTCCTCGGCGAGCGCCAGGATGAAGCCGCCGATCACCGCGCCCGTGATGTTGCCGAGGCCGCCGAGGATGACGATGGCGAAGGCCTTGACGGCGGCAAGATCGCCCATTTGCGGGAAGATGACGTAGACCGGTCCGAGCAGCGCACCCGCGGCGGCGGCAAGGCTAGAGCCGATCGCGAAGGTCGAGGTGTAGATCATGTCGACATTGACGCCCATCAAAGAGGCCGTGTCGTGGTCCTGGAACGTCGCCCGCATCGCGCGGCCGAGACTGGTCTTGTTGATCAGGAGATACGTCACCAGGATCAGCAAGGCCGCGGCGAAGAGAACGAACAGGCGCAGCCACGAGACCGACACCGGCCCGAGCACCAGCGGCGCTTCCGGGAACGGCGAGGCCACCGATTTGGCGACGCCGCCCCAGATCCACAGCGTGCCCGACTGCATCGCGATCCAGGCGCCGATCATGACCAGCATCGTGGTGTCGATGTCGGAGCCGCGCAGCGGCCGCAGCAATGTCAGCTCGATCGCCGCCCCGAGCAGCCATCCGGCCAGCACCGCAACCGGCAAGGCCAGGAAGAAGTTCAGCCCGAGCTGTTGCACCACGATGAACATGATGTAGGCGCCGAACGTATACAGCACGCCGTGGGTGAAGTTCACGACGTTCATGATGCCGAAGATCAGCGTCAGCCCGATGCCCAGCAGCGCATAGGTGCCGCCGAGCACGAGCATGTTGACCAGATGCTGAAGAAACTCGCTCAAGACCGTTCCCAAATCACAGGTGATGGGACGAGAGCGGCGCTGTGCCGCCCTCGCCCTGATGACACGCCGCTAGAGCGTCTTCATCCCGACCTTGCCATCGTTGATCTCGATGAGATAGACGTTCGGCTGACTCTGCCCGCTTTCCTTGCCCTCGGGGCCGGACTTGCGGAACACGATGTCGCCGTTCAGTCCCTTGATGTTGATCTCCCAGAGCGCCGCCTTGATCGCCGCGGGCTCGGCCTTGCCGGCCTTCTCGATCGCGGCAGCTGCAGTACGGATACCGTCATAGCCGCGAAAACTCTCGGTGCAGCCGGCGAAGTCGAAGCCGCGCTTCTTCCATTCCGTGATGAAATAGTTGGTCGCCTCCGGGTTCGGCGTCTTGTCCGGGAACCAGGGCAGGAAGGTCGTCAGATGCATGGTGCCGTTGGCCGCAGCTCCCGCCTGGGCGATGATCTGGTCCGGGTTCTGCGAGCCGCCGGTGGTGATGATGCGCTTCTTCAGGCCGAGCGCAGCCGCCTGCTTGAAAATCAGCGTCAGCTGGTCGACCGCCGTGGTGACGATGACAGTCTCGGAATCCGAGCTCTTGATCTTGGAGAGCTGGGCGCTCATGTCCTGCGCGCCCTGATCCATGGTCTCGACCAGGCCGATGGTGATGCCCTTGTCCTTCATCATCTTGCTGAAGTCCTCGGCGGTGCCGCGGCCCCAGTCGTTATTGATGACGAGGAAGTCGACCTTCTTCAGCGCGAGCTTGTCAACGATGCCCTTGAACGCCGCGGCCTCGACCGCCGAGGGCGGCGAGATGCGGAAGATGAAGGGGTTGCCCGTCGTCGTGATCTTGCCGGAGGACGAGGTCTCAACGACCATCGGCGTCTCGTATTCCATCAGCTTCGGCATCACCGCGAGCGTCAGGCTCGAACCCCAGGCGCCCATCAGCACCGGCACCTTGTCGCTGGTGATCAGCTTCTCGGCGACGGCGGCGGCTTCCGTCGGGTTGCTCTTGTTGTCCTCGATGACGAGCTCGATCTTCTTGCCGAGAATGCCGCCCTTGGCATTGATCTCGTCGGCGGCGATCTTGGCGCCGTTGACGACGTACGTGCCGGACGCCGCAAACGCGCCGGTGAGCGGCTCATTGACGCCGATCTTGATGGTCTGCGCCCCCGCTGCGCCGCCTAACAAGGCCGTCGCCAGCGCGATGGCCGGAACCAGTCCGAGTGCTCGTGTCATGTTGTCTCTCCAAATCCCACGCTGTTGATGTCCAGGGCAGTCCAGGCTTCGTCACTCTGCGGCGCCGGCGCGCCGATCATTCCGCGCCACCTTTTCCGGTGAAGACGCGGCCAAACACGCGCGCAAGACGGGCGCGCAGAACGTCCGATGCGATCGACCAGAGGCTGAGCTGCGCCGCGGGCGCTTGCCCCGACGTCGCGCCGGACATGTGGCGGTCGAGATTTGCCGCGAACTCGGCAACGAGGCGTCTGGCGAGATCGCGCACGAGGCCCGGCCGGCCGACCTGCGCCAGCATGCCCGTGAGCGTGTAGCCGATCGAGAGCTCGACGGCGGTCGCCGCGCCGCCTTCGAGCGGAAGCAGGCGATAGCGGATTTCACCCTGCGTCGCCGAATGGCTGCGCTGGTCGGTGCCGATGCCGACGATGCGCCCCGACAGCGTCGCGGGATCGCGTTCGACGCGCGCGGCGCCCTCGAAGGCTGCCGCGATCGGCCCGAGCCTGACGCGGATCAGGCCCTCCATGCGCTCGGGCCTTGGCGGTGTGGTCAGCGACACGCCCGGCAGGCAGGACGCGATGGCGGCGATGTCATCGAACATCGCGAACACTTTTGCGGGCGGATGCGGCAGTGCGAAGCGCTGCTCGAGCATGGTCGCCGGGGTGAAGTCCGGAATGCGATCCGGAGCGGCATTCTCCGATGCCGGCGCCGACGCCTGCCGCGCAGACACCCCCTCTCCGCCCGACGTGGCGCGCCCCGATCCGACCGGGCCAAGACCGGCGCGGCCGCCATCAGCCTGCGGCGCAATGTTGCGCGCGCGCCGGGCTTCGATCACGGACTGCACCGCGCGCACGATCCCGACATAACCGGTGCAGCGGCAGAGATTGCCGCTGAGGCCGACGCGAATGCGCCGCTCGTCGGCGTCGGGCAGGCGCAGCACGAGATCGCGCGCCGACACCAGCATTCCGGGCGTGCAATAGCCGCATTGCAGGGCATGCTCGTGGGTGAAGGCCGCGCGCAGCTCGGTCGTGACCTCGTCCTCGTCGAGGCCTTCGATCGTGGTAACATCGGCGCCCGCGCAGGCCACCGCATAGGTGATGCAGGAGCGCGCCGGGACGCCGTCGAGCAGCACGGTGCAGGCGCCGCAGACGCCGTGCTCGCAACCGAGATGGGTGCCGGTCAGATCGAGCCTGTCGCGGACGAAGTCGGCAAGGCTGGTGCGCGGCTCGGCCGGCAGCTCGACCGCACGGCGATTGACGTTGAGCGCGATCGTGGTCATGCCGCAGCCTCCAGCACGGCGCGCTTCAACACGCTGACATGGATATGGCGCTGCACGGCATCGTCGATGCCGGCCTTGACGAGAAGCGCGTCGGCGACACGCGCGTCGAAACGCTGCTTGTAGTCGGCGGCGATCCTCCCGCCGAACAGCTCGGTGGCATCGGTCACGACGATCGGCGCCGTGTCGATCGCGCCGATCACGACGCGCGCCGAGGCGGCGGCCGGATCGACCAGCGCGGCTCCGATGGCATGGGCGAACTCACCGGTCTTGCGGCAGCTCTTGGCATAGCCCCAATGCGCGGAGGCCGCCCGCGAGGGAACGTGGATCGCCTCGACGATCTCGCCGACGTGCAGCGCCGATTCAAGGGCACCGACGACGAAGGCCTCGACGGCCATCGTCCGCGCGCCGGCAAGACTGCGCAGCGTCACCCGCGCCCCCAATGCGGCGAGCGCCGAAATCCAGTCCGCGGCGGGATCGGCGTGGCTGAGCGAGCCGCCGATGGTGCCGCGGTTGCGTACTGCGCGATAGGCGATATTGGTGGCGACGCCGCGCATGGCGCCGCGTGTCACGTCGGCCGTGCGCCCATCTTCGATATCGGCATGGGTGACGAGGGCGCCGAGCACGAGCTCGCTGCTAGCTACCTCCGCGCGCTTGAGTTCGGCAAGGCCGGAGATGTCGACAATCAGCTCCGGCTGCACCAGCCGCAGATTGAGCATCGGCCCGAGCGACTGGCCTCCGGCGATGATCTTTGCCGATCCGCCGGTGGCCGCGAGCATCGACAGCGCAGCGTCGAGATCACGCGGGCGCTCATAGCTGAACGGCGCCGGTTTCATGCCGCGCTCCTTTCGGTGACGCGCGCCGCCAGCACGGCTTCGACGACACGATGCGGCGTGATCGGCGACTGCATCAGCTCGACGCCGAGCGGGCGCAAGGCATCGTTGACGGCATTGGCGATCGCGGCGGGCGGGGCGATCGCGCCGCCCTCACCGATACCCTTGACGCCGAACTGCGTATAGGGCGACGGCGTTTCCATGTGATCGAGGCGCGCACCCGGAACCTCCGTCGGGCCCGGCAGCAGATAGTCGGCAAGCGTCGTCGCCAGCGGCTGGCCGGAGGCGTCGAACGGCATTTCCTCGTAGAGCGCGGTACCGATGCCTTGCGCAAGGCCGCCATAGATCTGGCCGTCGACGACGAGCGGATTGACCAGCACGCCGCCGTCCTCGACGATCACGTAGTCGAGGATCTCGACCTCGCCGATATCGGGATCGACAGCGACGACCGCGGCATGCGCGGCGTAGCTGAAGGTGCCGCTGTCGCGCACCGGCTTATAGCCTTGCGTCACTTCCAGCCCGCCGGGATCGACATCGGCCGGCAGGTCCTGCGGGCGGCGGTACCAGGTGTGGGCGATCGTCTTCAGGCTGACGCTGCCATTGACGCCGCGCACCTCGCCGTTCTGCAACACCACCGAGGCCGGATCGTGCTGCAACAGCTTGGCGCCGATGCGCCTTGCCCGTTCGCCGAGCTCGCGGCAGGCGGTTGCCACCGCGCCGCCTGCCATCACCATCGAGCGCGAGCCCCAGGTGCCGGTCGAATAAGGCGTCATCGCGGTGTCGCCGAGGATGATGCGGATCTTTGCGACATCGATGCCGAGCATCTCGTGCGCGACCTGGGCGAGCGTGGTCTCCATACCCTGCCCGTGCGAGTGCACGCCGACGCGCAGCTCGAGGCCGCCATCCGGCGTCAACCGGGCCGAAGCCTGCTCGTGGCCCGGCACCATCGGAATGCCCCAGCCGGAATAGACGGAGGTGCCGTGCGCGGCCTGCTCGCAATAGATGGAGACCCCGACGCCGATGCGGCGGCCGTCTGCCTCGCCCCGGCCTTGCCTGGCGCGAATGGACTCGATGTCAACAGCGGCAAGCGCGCGGCGCATCGCTTCCGGGTAATCGCCGCTGTCAAAATGCTTCTTGGTGATGTTGTCGAACGGCATCTGCTCCGGCAGCACCAGATTGCGCAGCCGCACTTCGCCCGGCTCAAGTCCGGCTTCGGCCGCCACGAGATCGAGCATCAGCTCCAGCGCAAAGCAGACGCCGGTGCGCGCCACGCCGCGATACGGCAGGATCGGACATTTGTTGGTGGCGACCGAGAAGGTGCGGCAGCGATAGGCCGGCATCTTGTAGGGGCCGGGCAGAATGCTCGCGACCTGCGCGGCTTCGAGGCAGGCCGAGAACGGGTAGGACGAGTAGGCGCCGGAATCCACCGTCGCCTCGCAATCGATGCCGCGCAACGTGCCGTCACGGTCGGCATAGACCGTGATCTTGTAATGATGCTCGCGGCAATTGGAGCTGGCGACGAGATGCTCGCGGCGGTCCTCGGTCCAGCGCACGGGATGGCCGCAGCGCATGGTCAGCCAGGACAGGCAGACCTCCTCGGGCAGCAAGATGCCCTTGTGGCCAAAACCGCCACCGACATCCGGCGAGATGACGCGGATCTGGCCCTCCTCCATGCCGAGACATTCGGCAAGGCCGCTGCGCGTGATGTGCGGCATCTGGGCCGCCGAATGCAGCGTGAGCTGGTCGAGCCTGGGATCGAAGGTCGCGACCACGCCGCGGCCTTCCAGCGGCGACATGCATTGCCGCGCGGTCGAGATCTCCCGCGTCACCTTGATCGGCGCATCGAGCGCGGCGGAGATGTCGACCTCGTAATTGGTCTCGAGGAAGACATTGTCGCCCCAATGCTCGTGCACCAGCGCCGTATCAGGCTCGCGCGCCTTCAGCATGTCGTAGACCGCCGGAAGCTCTTCCAGATCGAGCGTCACGGCGGCCGCGATGTCCTCGGCTTCGGCCCGCGTCGGCGCGAGACACATCGCGACGAGCTCGCCGACCTGGCGCACTTTTCCGGTGGCGAGCACCGGCTGCTCCGAGATCTTGAAGCCGGCAAGACCCGACACCGCGCGGATCGGCTTGATGCCGACGAGGTCCGCGGCCGTGAACACACGATCGCGATAACGCTCGGGCACATGGATGCCGCGGATGCGTGCGTGCGCCATCGGGCTGCGCACGAAGGCGACGTCCTGAAGCCCCGCGAGCCTGATGTCCGCGACATACTGGCCGCGGCCCCGCATCAGGCGATCGTCCTCCTTCCGCGGCAGGCGCGCACCGACGCCCTGCCCGGACCTGCCCGAAGGAAATTCCCGCTCGTTGCGCACGAAGGCGTCCTCCTTCACCGCCTGGCCTTACGCCGCGACGGCCTGCGGCAGGATCGGTGCGACCGCGTCGAAGCGCGTGCCGGCGCGCAGGCAGAAGGCCGGCTGCAGCAGACGCTCGGCGATCACCTCGTTTTTCTCGTTGTCCTTGAGGACGAAGCGGCCGTTCTGCTCCGTGAGCACGGAGACGTCGGCATCCATGCCGACCTTGAGCGCGCCGATCTCGGCGCTGCGGCCGAGCATCTTCGCTGGATTGGAGGTCACCATCGGCACCACCTGCTCCAGCGACAGGCCGAGCGCCATCATCGAGCTCATCGCCTGCACCAGGCTGAACTTGGCCTGGCCGGCGAACGGATGGTTCTCCTCGTCCTCGTGCTGATCGGGCGTTCCGGCCGGCGCGGGCACATGGGTGTTGTAGCCGTGGATGTCGGCGCCGAGCGTGGTCGGAATGATGCCGGCGGCGATCGCCTTCTTGGCAAGGCGATAGGAGAAATGGCTGCCGTGACCGACATCGACCTTCAGGCCACGATCGAGCGCCGCCTGGATCACCGGATGCACCTCACCCTCGCGATTGACGAAGCCGCCGGGATGGCGCGTGAACGGATGGGCGAGAATATCGCCTTCGCGCAGCAGCGGAATCACGCGCGTGAGGATGGTGTCGGCATCTTCGCCATTGGCCCCGCTCTCGGGCAGGCCCCAGAGCTGGCCGAAATGCACATAGACCGGCAGATCAGCGCGCTTGCCGATCTCCGCCGCCATCTCGATGACGCGGATGCCCCAGCGCGCGAAGCCACCGATCTCGGCGTGAGCCTTGATGCCGCGCACGAGGTCGAGATTGGCCGTCGCCGATTTCACGGTGGCGTCGACGTCGACGCCGTCGGGGCTGTAGAGCTGCGGATAGAAATGTCCTTCCAGGCCGCCGACGAGATAGGCCGACAGGAACGCGTAGACGCGCGAGGCCGAGGGCTCGGCGATGAAATGGCGAAAGCCGGGCAGCGTCATGCAGGACGGGCCGCCCTGGTCGACCAGCGTCGTCACGCCCGACTGCACGCCGACCATGTCGGGGTTCATGCCGAAGCGGCCGGAGACATATTGGTAGACATGGGCGTGGGTGTCGATCAGCCCGGGCAGCACCAGCTTGCCGCTGACGTCGACGACCTCCTTCGCGCTGGTCGGCAGGATGTCCGCCGCGACCGCCGCGATCTTGCCGCCGCGGATGGCGACGTCCCTGACGCCGTCCACACCCGAGGCCGGGCAGATCACGCGACCACCTCGCAGCAGAAGGTCGAAGCTGGCAGTAACGGACATGGTGCTCTCCTCGGTCCCACGCAGGCGGTTGCCCCGCCCCGGATTACGAAGCATGCTTCGCATTTGAATACGAAGTATGCTTCGTATTTTGACAAAAGCAAGCATCATGCCATGATCAGGCGGTAGCAGCCGCGCTCGAATCGAGCTAAGCGCGGCGGGGTTTCGGGTTGGGAGAGCGTGCATTGCGGCAAGCACAGAAGCGGCGCAGCGGGGGCAGGCACAGGCCCTGGCCCTTGTCGCAACGTCCCGGCTATCTGATCCGGCGGCTGCACCAGATTCACGTCGCGCTGTTTCAGGATGCCTGCGGCGAGTTCGAGGTCACGCCGCTGCAATACAGCCTGCTCTCGGCGCTGGCGGTGCGCGAAACCGCCGATCAGACCACTTTGGCGGCCGATATCGCCCTCGATCGGACCACCACGACCGGCGCATTGAAGCGCCTCGCCGCCCGGAACCTGGTCGAACGCGCCGTCAACAAGGACGATCGCCGCGCGCGATTGTGCCGCCTGACGCCGGCCGGCGCTGCCCTTCTGGTCAAGATCGAGGGCGCCGCACGGCGCGCGCATCGCGCCACGCTCGGCGATCTCAGCGAGCGCGAACAGGCATTGTTCATCGAAATGATGCAGCGCATCGTGGCCGGCGACCCCAGTCGCGGCAGCGCCGCTGCCCTATTCGACTAGAGGCACCTGCTGCCGTTTTGAGTTGGGCTGCTTAATTTATCATCGTACCGCTGCCCGGCCGTGCGACATCCTTCGCCTCGCGGCGACAAGCCCGAACCGAGTAACGTTGCCGCAAACGGGTCGCCGCGAGCCGGCGCGTGAAGTCGCGCGCACACTTGAAAACGCAATAGCAATCGGCACGAGCGACGCTGCACCTGATGTCCGCGCACGCCCTGCTCCTGCCGCTCGGCAACCCATGGCACGATTTATGCTGCGATGATGCGAAGCGTGCTTCGTATTTGGGGGATGTCATGACGGATTCCGAACTTCGCGCTGATATTCACAGCATCGAGCCCATTCCCGATGCGGACCGGGACTCCACCGGCCCGCAGCAGATGTGGATCTGGGCTGGCGCCAACATCGCACCGGTCAACTGGGCGCTCGGCGCGCTCGGCATCATTCTCAAGCTCGGCCTGATGGAGACGATCGCGGTGATCGTGCTCGGCAACATCGTGGGCTGCGCGATCTTCGCGACCTTCACGGTGATGGGGCACAAGACCGGCGTCAACCAGATGGTGCTGAGCCGGTCCGCCTTCGGCGTCCGCGGCGCCTACCTGCCGAGCATCCTGATGTTCCTGATGACGCTGGGCTGGATCGGGGTGAACACCTACTTCCCGGTCAAGGTCTCGATGGGCATCCTCGGCCAGTTCGGCGTTCCCGACACCTGGTTCATCGAGATCGTCGTCATCACGCTGGTGATGGTGGTGCAGGTGCTGATCGGCGTCTACGGCTTCTACGCGATCCGCACCTTCGAGAAATACACGGTGCCGCCGACCATCGCCATCATGGTGCTGATGAGCGTGCTGGCGTGGACGCGTCCCGGCGTCGTCAACTGGGGTCTCACGACCTCGCTGCCTCCAGGCGCGCATCTGGCGATGCTGACCCTGCTGATGACCGCGATCGGCGTCGGCTGGGGCATCTCCTGGGTGACCTGGGCGTCCGACTATTCGCGCTTCGTGCCCAGAAGCGTGCCGTCGAAATCCGTGTTCTGGTACAGCTATATCGGCATGTTCGTGCCGACGGTCTGGCTCGGCATCCTCGGCGCAACCATCGCCTCGACGACGCTCGACACCGATCCCGCAAAAATGGTCAGTGCGGTGTTCGGCGGACCGGTCAGCATCCTCGTGCTGCTGATGGTGCTGCACGGCCCGATCGCGACCAACATCCTCAACGTCTACTCAGCGACGCTTGCGGCGCTGAGCGCGGGGCTGAAGATCCCGCGCTTCTGGCTCACCGTCATCGTCGGCATCGCCGGCTATCTGGTCACCCTCTACTTCATCTTCGCGCCGTCCTTTGCGAAGGCGTTCGACAATTGGATGATCAGCCTATTGCTGTGGATGAGCCCGTGGGCCGGCGTGGTGCTCGCCGACTTCTTCATCAAGCGCAAGGGCAAGATCGAGGTCGCCGAACTCTATCGCTCGCCGGAGACCAGCGCCTATGGCGACATCAACTGGGCCGGCATGATCGCGTTCTTCGCGGGCCTTGTCTCTGGATGGCTGGTGGAGGACGGCCTCGTCGGCGCGCTGCAGGGGCCGGTCTCGATCAATCTGCTCGGCGGCGCCGATCTGAGTTGGCTGTTCGGCATCGGGGTCGCAGGCCTCGCCTACCTTGCGCTGGGCAAGTTCGCGACGTCGCCCTCATCGATCGTTGCGAGCAGCGCAGGCAGGTAGTGCAAGATCATGGACCACGTGCTGCGCTCCACACCCGGCAATGTCCAGTGGGGACTCTGGGATGGACGATTGAAACCCGTGCTCCGGATCGCATCCGGAGACCGCGTGACGATCGAGACGCTCTCGGGCGAGCCGGACGACCTGCCCGATCCCGCGCTCGGCTATGACACCGTCCCCGGACATGCGGAGGTGCTGGCAAGCACCTTCCGCGGCCCGGGGCCGCACCTTCTCACCGGGCCGATCCACATCGAGGGCACTGAGCCCGGCGACGTGCTCGAAGTGCGCGTCCTCGACATCGCGCTGCGCTGCAATTGGGGCTGGAATATCCAGGTCCCGACGCTCGGCACGCTGCCGGAGGACTTTCCGGAATTCCGCCGCATCCACATTCCCCTGGACCGCGCGCGCAACGTCGCAACGCTTCCCTGGGGGCAGGAGCTGCCGCTTGCGCCCTTCTTCGGCAATTTCGGCGTCGCGCCGCCGCCAGGCTGGGGAAGGCTGTCCTCGAAGGAGCCGCGCGCGTTCGGCGGCAACATGGACAACAAGGAGCTCGGCGTCGGCAGCACGCTCTATTTTCCGGTGTTCGTGCCGGGCGCGCTGTTCTCCGCCGGCGACGGCCATGCGCTGCAGGGCGACGGCGAGGTCTGCCTGACCGCGATCGAGGCCGCGCTCACCGGCACCTTCGAATTCCACGTCCGCCGCGATCTCCGCCTCACCTCGCCGCGCGCGGAGACGGCGTCGGACTGGATCACCATGGGCTTCGACGAGGATCTCGACGATGCGGCCAAGGCGGCGCTGCGCGACATGATCGCGCTGATCCGCGAGACAAGCGGCCTCAGCGCGCAGGACGCCTATACGCTCTGCTCGATCGCCGCCGACCTGCGCGTCACGCAGCTCGTCGACGGCAACAAGGGCATTCACTGCGTGCTGGCCAAATCCCGCATGCCACGCCCGGCCTGACGGGCTCGCGCTAGCGGCCTCGACGGGAGTCTCGCTGGATGTGCAGGCCATCCGGGCGGAAGAGTTGCGAGCAAACAGCCCTTATGAAAGCGTCTGGCCGGCGACGTCCTCGCAGGTCAGGAACACAACTCCGTCGAGCCCCCGCAGCCAGGTCAGCAGCCCGTCGAGCGCGGCGACGCGGCTTGCCCGCGCGCTACCGTAGTCGCTGCGCGGATGCAGCGTCAGCGTGATCAGGCAGCGCTCGCGATGCATCGCCTCGATCTCCTCGCGCCACATCTTCATGACGCGATCATGCGTCTGGCGCTGGCCGTAGAGGATCGCGTCGATCAGGATCTCGGCATGCGGCACCTCGGCCATGCCGCGACCGCCATCGGCATCGAGCCGATACGCATGGTCGTCGTCCTGGAAGCTCGAATCATAGCGATAGCCGAGATCGGCGAGATGTCCGAGCGTGCGCTCGGTGAGGTGGCCATGCGGCGCCCGAAAGCCGCGCGGCGCGCGGCCGACGATCCGCGACAGCGCCACATGCGTGCGCTCCAGCAGCGCCCGCTCGTCGATACCAACCGCGTCCATCTCCTCCATCGCCCAGCCATGCGCGGCGATCTCATGTCCGCGGCCGGCGAGCGTCGCGATATAGGCGGGATTGGCTTCCGCCTCCGCGCCGGGCACGAACACGGTGGATTTGATGCCGTGGCGATCGAGCAGACCGAACAGCCGCTCGCAACCGACCGCGTAGGCGTATTTCCCGTAGGAGGCGCGGCCGAACAGCGCATCCTCAGGGAGCTGGGTCAGCTCCACCGTCTTGCCCTGGAGATTAACGGTCACGACGACGGGAATGATCGGCTTCGTCATTGTCCGCTCCAGTCCCGCCGCCAGTCCGACGGACGCTTCAGGCACCATTCCGCCAGCTCCAGCATGCCGACGAAGCGCACGCCTTCGTGGCGCTTGGCATAGTTGATGAGCCCCTCGACCGCCGCGACGCGTGCGGGCGAGCCGGAGCCGTAGCCGACGCGCGGATGGAAGGTCAGGTTGTAGTATCCGCCCTCGGCGTAGATGGCGTCGAACTCCTGCTCCCAATGCGTCAGGACTTCCGACGGCGGCGTGTAGCTGACGCGGTAGAACGGAAAATCATCGAGGCTGGACGTGTTGTTGGGCAGGCAGACATAGTCGCTGCGCTCCTCGCCGTCATAGCGCGCGAGATAAGGCAGGTCGAAATCCTTGTCGCTGGAATCGTAGACATAACCAAGCTCGCGGAGTTTGCGCAGCGTCCGTGCCGTCTTGTGTCCCGACGGCGAGCGCCATCCCCTTGGCGCGATGCCGGTGATCTCTGTGAGCAGCCGGTGCGTCCGCTCCAGCAGCTCCGGCTCGGCATCGCCGGGATCGACGCCCTCGTGGAAATAGCCGTGCGAGCCGATCTCGATGCCGGCACGCGAGATGTCGCGCACGAGATCGGGGCTCTCCTCGGCGTCATAGCCGGAGACATAGAACGTCCAGGGCACGTTGTGGCGCGTGAACATGTCGACGAAACGCGGGATGCCGCATTTGGCGGAATAGCGGCCGTGCGAGCGGGCCCCTAACGGCAATTGCCCGCGACCGCGCTCCAGCGAGGTCCCGTCGAAATCGAGCGTGAGGCCGACGACGCAGCGCGCGCCATCCGGCCAGGCATGTTGCCTGCGTTGGGCAAGGGAGATCATCTGACAACCTCGACGTTCCAGAAGCGGGGTTTGCGGCCGGCCCATGGCGCATAGCCGCGCACCGCGGGCGCGACCGCGGAGACGTTGACGCCCGAGCTCCACACGATCATCGGCACATCGTCAACGAACAGCTTGTGAAGCGCATCGAACAGCGGCTGGCGCGCCTCGGGCGCGGCCGTCTCCATCAGCTTGCCGAGCAGGTCGATCGCCTCACGATGGCCCCAGACGCGATCCGGCTGCGCGGCCTTGTCGCCGACGAACCGGTCGAGACCAAAGGCGGGATCGAGATAGGGCGTGTAGTTCCACACCATGAGCTGATAGTCGCCCTTGTTGTAGCGGCTGAGCTGGGTCGCGAATTCGACCACCTCGACGGTGAGATTGAGGCCCGCCTGCTGCGCCATCGCCTGCGCCAGCACGGCGACGTCGTTCATGACGGGAAAACGCGAATTGGTGGTGATCCTGATCGGCTCGCCCTTGTAGCCCGCCTCCTTCAGAAGCTTCTTCGCACGCGCGATGTCGAGACTGTAGCCGGCCTGCTCGACCGCGCCGTAATAGCGGCTGGAGAGCGGCACCAGGGACGTGCTCGGCTTGGCATAGCCATCGGTCAGGCTGTCGCTCATGCTGGGATAGTCGAGCGAGGCCGCAATCGCCTCGCGGATGCGCTTGTCCTTCAGCAGCGGATCGTTGGTCTGCATCACGATCGCATTCAGCGAGGCGACCGGCGCCGCTGCGATCACGAGCCCTGCCGATTTCAGCTCGCCCGCGAATTTGGGATCAGCCGACGGCCAGAGATCGAGATTGCCTGATTGGATCGCCGCCTTCGCCGCCGCAGGGTCCGGCACGATCGACAGCCTGATACGGTCAACCTTGGCAAGCTTGGCCCCAGTGAGGCCATCCGCCGGCTCGCTGAGCGCGGCATAGGCCTCGTTGCGAGCAAGCTCGATGAACTCGCCGCGGCGCCATTCGGCGAGCTTGAACGGACCCGTGCCGATCGCCTTCTGCCAGACGCCATCGGCGCCGACCGACTCCGGATGTGCAATGCCGGTCCCGTCGCAATCGGCCCGCGCCATCGTGCTGAGGAAGGCACCGCTTGGCTCTGCGAGGCGGAAGACCACCTGCTCCGGCGACGGCGCCGTGATCTCGACGATCTTGATCTTGCGCGTGCCGTCGAAATTGGTCCGGCACGGCCAGCCGGAATTCGGGTCGAGAAAGCGCTCCCAGGTCCACGCCACCTCCTTTGAGGTCAGGGGCGCGCCATTGTGGAACGTTACACCGTCGCGCAGCGTGAAAGTGTAGGTTCGCCCGTCCGTGGATGTCTCGATGATCCTGGCCAGCATCGGGGCGACGGCGCCGTCGGCGCGCCAGGCAACGAGGCCTTCATAGATCTGCTGCAACACGAGGCCGGTGTTGTCGTCGGGGCTGTTGCCCGGCATCAGGCCGCGGATGTCGGTCGTCACCATGCTGCGCAAAACGCTTTCGGCACGGGCTGCGGAGAGCGATACCAGCATCAGACACAACGCAACGACAAACCGCTTCATACGCACAATCCTGTCTAGCCCGAGGCACGCGCCGCCGCCGCACCGGCGAAGTCCAAGACGGGCGCGGCCGCGAGCAGCGCCTTGGTGTAGTCATGCTGGGGATGGTCGAAGACCTCGTCGCGCGAGCCCTGTTCGACGATCCTGCCACCCTGCATCACCACGACGCGGTCGGCGACCTGCTCGACGGCGGCCAGATCGTGGCTGATGAACAGGCAGGCAAAGCCGTATTGGGCCTGGAGCCGCTCGAACAGTTTGAGCACCTGCGCCTGAATGGTCATGTCGAGCGCCGAGACCGGCTCATCCGCGACGACGAAGGCCGGCTCGCGCACGATGGCGCGGGCGATCGCGATCCGCTGGCGCTGACCACCGGACAATTCATGCGGCCAGCGCCTGCCGAGACCGGCGAGCCCGACCTCCTCCAGCATCGCCTCCACGCGCCTGTCGCGCTCACTGGTCGTCAGTTGCGGCACGTGACGCAGCGGTTCGGCGACGATCTCGCCGACGCGCATGCGCGGATCGAGCGAGGAGTAGGGATCCTGGAACACGAGCTGCGAGGCGAGACGGAAGTCGCGATCGACGGTCGTGGTGACGTCCCTGCCCCGGAACCTGATCTCGCCGGCTGACGTCGGGATCAGCCGCAGCATGGCCCGGCCAAGCGTGGTCTTGCCGGAGCCGCTGCCGCCGACGACGGCGACCGTTTCGCCCGCGGCGATCTCGAGATCGACGCCGTTGACGGCGGAGACACCGGTGTCGCGGCGGAACAGCCGCTGCCGCCCGGCGAAGCCGACCTTGAGATCACGCACGCTGACGAGCGGCTCGCCGCCCTGTCGCGCCTTGGTCGTGGCGCCCCGGCGCGGCAGGGCTTCGACCAGACGTTTGGTATAGGCCTCGCGCGGCGAGAACAGGATCTGCCGCGTCGTGCCGGTCTCGACCATCTTGCCCTGGCGCAGCACCAGCGCACGCTGCGCATAGCGCGAGACGAGGCCGAGATTGTGGGTGATCAACATCACCGACGTGCCGTGGTCCCGCGCCAGCCCAACCATGAGGTCGAGCACCTCGCGCTGCGTCAGCGTGTCCAGCGCCGTGGTCGGCTCGTCCGCGATCAGCAGCTTTGGCTTCAGCAGCATCACCGAGGCCAGCATGATGCGCTGGCGCATGCCGCCGGAGAATTCGTGCGGATAGGCGTCGAAGGTCCGCTCGGGATCGCGGATCTGGACCCGCACAAGCATGTCGAGACAGCGGCGCCTGATCTCGCGCTTGCCGAGCCGCTCGTGCAGGCCGAGTCCTTCCGCCATCTGTGCCCCGACGCTGATGGCGGGATTGAGCGACACCATCGGCTCCTGGAACACCATGCCGACGGTCGGCCCGCGCAACGTCCGCATCTGGCGCGCCGAGAGGTTCGCGAGATCGACGCCGTCGAGCGCGATGCGGCCGCCGGCCTTGCGCAGTCCCGGCGGCAACAGGCCGAGCACGGCGCGCGCCGCCGCGGTCTTGCCGCTGCCGGATTCGCCGACGACGGCCAGGAACTCGCCGCGTTCGACCGCGAAGGAGACCCCGTCGACGATCACGGCCTTGCTGGCCGAGACCTCGATGCGCAGATTGTCGACCGACAGCAGCGTCATCCGTGCGCCATCCTGGGGTCGAGGCGATCGCGCAGGGAATCGCCGAGCAGATTGATGCCGAGCAGCGTCAGTGCGATGCACAGGCCCGGCGCGATCGAGAGCCAGGCCGCGGTCTCCATGAACGGACGGCTTGCCGCCAGCATGTTGCCCCAGGTCGGCGCCGGCGGCGGCACGCCAAGACCGAGGAAGCTCAGCGCGCTCTCGGCCAGCAGCACCCAGCCGAACATGCTGGTCGCGAGCACCGCAACCGGTGCGACCGCATTCGGCATCACATGGCGGAGCATCGAATAGACCTCGGAATTGCCGATGACGCGCGATGCCTCGACATATTCCTTCTCGCGGATCGACAGCACGGTGCCGCGCACCACGCGGACGACCGACGGGATATAGGCAAGGCCGAGCGCGAGAATGAGCCCGACCTTGTTGGCGCCGACCACGATCATCACGGCCAGCGCCAGCAGGATGCCGGGGAACGCGAGCAGGGCGTCGTTGACGGCCATGATGATGCGGTCAGCCCAGCCGCGGATGTAGCCGGCCGCGCAGCCGATCATCATGCCGGCTGCCACGGCCAACAATACGGTGACCAGGGCAATCACGACGCTGGCGCCTGCCCCGACCATGATGCGGCTCAGCACATCGCGGCCGAATTCATCCGTGCCGAGCCAGTGCAGCGACGACGGCGCCTGCAGCCTTGCGCGCAGATTGATGCGCAGCGGATCGAACGGGGTCCAGACAGCACCGGTGACCGCCGCACCAAGCAGGAGCGCGACGAGAGTGCCGCCGATCGCGGTGTTGGCGCGCATCCTCATGCCACCGTCACCCTCGGATCGAACAGGGGATAGCAGAGGTCGACGATGAGGTTGACCACGACATAGATCACGGCAGTGAACAGCAGGCAGCCCTGCACCACCGGATAGTCGCGCGCGAAGATGGAATCGACCAGCAGGCGTCCGAGCCCAGGCAGCGTGAACACGGTCTCGATCACGGCGATGCCGCCGAGGAGATGGCCGAGCACGAGGCCTATCAGCGTCCAGGTCGGCGCGAACGCATTGGGCAGCACGTGCCGGGCCAGCACCCGCCATTCCGGCACGCCCTTGGCGCGGGCATGCGTGACATATTCGAGCCGGAGCACCTCGATCGAGGCGGCCCGCGCCATGCGCGTGAGCACGCCGATCTCGACCATGGTGAGCGTGGCGATCGGCAGCACGATGAAGGTCGCCGCCTGCCAGAAATTTTCGGCGAACGGCACGTAGCCGATGACGGGCAGCCATTTCAACTTCAGCCCGAACAGGAGCAGCAGCAGGAGGCCGAGCCAGAAGCTCGGGATCGACAGCAGCAGCGTGGCGCCGCCGACGACGGAAAGATCGAGCAGGCTGTTCTGCTTCCAGGCCGCGACGAGGCCGGCCGGGACCGCGATGCAGGCCGCCGCCGCGACCGCCACCAGCACGATCACGGCGCTGACCTGGAAGCGATCGAGGATCAGCGGCAGCACCGCGAGATTGTTGGTGATGGAGTGCCCGAAATCGCCGGCCGCAAGCTTTGCGATCCAGTGCATGAACTGCACGGGGATCGGCTGGTCGAGGCCGAGCTGGGCGCGGAGCTGCGCCGCCTGCGCGGGATCGGCGGCATCGCCGAGCATCACCTGCACGGGGTCACCGGGGATGAGCCGGACCAGCGCAAACACGGCGATCGCGACCAGCAGCAGCGTCGGGATCGTCATGGCCAGCCGTCTTGCGAGGTAACCCAACATGGCGCGCCCTTGCTACTGCACCGTGACGCCCCAGAACCGCGGCTCCGGATAGAGCCAGCCGGCATAGCCCTTGATGCTCTTGCGCAGCGCCGTCAGCTCGGCGCCGTTGAACAGCACGATCATCGGCACGTCGGCGATGAACCGCTTGTGCATCTCGTCGAACAGCGCCTGCCGCTTCACGGTATCGTCCGTGATCATGGACTGACGCAGCATCTCCTGCGCCTCCGGATTGTCCCAGACCTTGCGCGGTTGCGTCGCCTTCGGCCCGGTCAGCATCTCGAAGCTCAAGGAGGGATCGAGCCGCGCAGAATAGACGAAGGCCATCGACTGGTAGTCGCCGCGGTTGTAGCGGTCGAGCTGCGCCGCCCAGTCCATCACCTCGAGCTCAATATTGATCCCGACGGTCTGCGCCATCGCCTGCACCAGCACGGAGGCATCGAACACGAAGCTGTAGCGCTTGTTGGTGATCATCTTGATCGGCTGGCCACGATAGCCGGCCTCCGCCAGGAGCTTCTTGGCCTCCGCGATGTTCTGCGCGTAGCCGTTGGATTGGACGAGGCTGTAGAAGGGACTGCCGAGCGGCAACGCGGAATTGTTGGAGCGCGCCGTTCCCTGCGTTACGGCGTCGACGATCTGCGCGGTGTCGAGGGAGAGCGCAATGGCGCGGCGGATCCGGACGTCCTTCAGCAACGGATCCCGGGTCTGGAACAGGATGCCGGTAAGGCCGAGCGCGGGCGTGATGCTGAGCTGCACTTCGGGGCGCGATTTGAGCTCTTCGAGATCGGGGATCGACAGGCTCATGATGACGTCGAGCGAGCCGCTGAGCAGCCCCGCCTTCGCCGCCGAACTGTCCGGGATCACGTTGAAGCGCACGCGATCGACCTTGACGTCCTTGGCGCCGGTGTAGCCGGTGCGCGGCTCGCTGCGCGAGACATAACCGTCGAAGCGGACGAGATCCATATATTGCCCCCGCTTCCACTCGCCGAGCTTGAACGGGCCGGTGCCAACAGGCGCGATCCACTTGCCGTCCGGTCCGACGGAGTCGTGGTGAATGACGGCGGTCTGGCCGCAATCGGGCCGCGCCAGGGTTGGCAGGAACAACGCCGTCGGCTGGTCGAGCGTGATGGCGACGGTCTGCGGATCGGGCGCCTCGATCTTCTCGATCCGCGCGATGCCGGTGGCACTGAATTCGGACAGGCAGCGCCATTGCGTTGCAGGGTCCAGCCAGCGCTTCAGCGACCAGACCACGTCATCCGCGGTCATGGTCGCGCCGTTGTGGAACTTGACGCCCTGACGCAGGCGGAAGGTGTAGGTCTTGCCCTCGTTCGAAACGGTCCAGCTGTCGGCGAGCATCGGGCCGATCGAGGTATCGTCGCGGAAGGCGACCAGGCCTTCGACGATGTGCGCAACCACCGCATCCGTGTTGGCGTCACGGTTGGTGCCGGGATCGGTCGAGCGGATGTCGGCATTGAGCCGTGTCCGCAACAATGTCTCGGCGCCGGCTTTCCCCAGCAAGGCCCACAAGGCGAGTGCGGCCAGACCGACCGCCCATGCCGGCGATGGCCGACGCCGCCGCATCACGCCGCCCCCGCCGCGGCCGACCTCTCGAACGCGGCCCGCCCGATCTCGTCGATCTCGAGCCGGTACTCGGTGAACTCGCGATTGAGCGACGGCAGCGGCGCCGCCTGCATCAATCCGCTCGCCGGCTCCATCAGGATCATCGCCACAGTAGCGCTGAGATTGTTGCTGAGATTGCGCCGCGGCGGACGGCACACCGACCAGGGATAGGCGAACTCGTCGAACAGCGCAGTCTTGACGGTGTCGAAGGTGATGTTGCCGATATGCGGCTGGAGCAGATCGCGGACGCGGATGTCGCGGTAGAGACTGTCGGGCGTATCCTGGATACCCGCGTCCTTGAGCTTGCCAAGCGCAACCGGGCTCACGAAGTGATTGGCATGCACCAGCAGGCCGTTCTGCGGATGCACCTGAAAGGTCTCATCCGGCGCACATTCGAAATCGATCGCCACGCCCTCGCGATGGCTGACGATCATGTTGTTGGCCGCCGATTTCTTCGTGCAATAGACCGCCCGCATGGCAAGCGCGACATGCTCCTGCTCCAGAACCTTGCGGCGGATCAGCGCCAGAGGCACGCCCACCTGGCGGTAGTCGCGGTCACTTTGGAGATAATTGGCCGTGATCGCGATGCCGACGGCATTGAAGCCGCAACGGCCGAGCGCACCGGCCTCGGTGAAGGTCATGAGATCAGGACCATCGTCGCGCCGCACCTTCAGCACCACGGCCGTCTCCGCGCATTCGCGCTTCCAATCCCAGTTCTGGGCATGGATCAGGCGACCGTTACCGGTCGCCGTCGGCAGCGCAACGACGCCGGTGCAACCATCGGGCTCGTCAGGGGTCTTCAGGCGCGCGCGGATCTTTGGATTGGCAAGCTTGAGGATCTCGGTGCGGGCGTTGAGCAGGACGATATCCTCGAATGGGACATCGGCGCCCTCGGCGATGCCGCGCATCTCCTCGATATAGCCCGGCTCGAAAGCTTCGATGACGGGCAGATAATCCCGCACCAGATCGGCGACCCCCTTCGCGTCGAGCGAGAGCTCCTTCAACTGCGCGAAGTAATGCGTAGTCCCCTTCTTGATGCGGCCTGCCGCCTTCTGCCCGTACTGACGGCCACGCTCGCGCGGAGCACCGGAGATTTCGATGAGGGGAAAGGGTTCGACCATGGGACGCCAAGTTCCTTTTGCTTTCTCGGGAAGCGTAATGTATTTTGTGATGACATGAAACAAAAATCTTCTGCCGCGAAATCGACCGTGGAAAAAACGTCCCCAAGCCGGCTCCAGCGTGAACTCTCCGCCGGGATCATCGACCTGATCCGGAGCGAAGGGCTCGCGCCCGGAACAAGGCTTGCCGAGGTCGCGCTGGCCGAGCGCCTCCAGGTCTCGCGCACGCCGGTGCGTGCCGCGTTGAAGCTGCTGGCGCGGCGCAAGCTCGTGCACGCCGGCGCCAGCCGCGGCTATTTCGTCGCCGAGACGACCCCGGCCCCGCACAAGGCGCCGCCAAAACCGAGCCCTGACGACACCGACCGGCTGTTCCTCGCGATCGCGCGCGACCGCCGCGCCGGCCGGCTGCCGGATGAGGTATCGGAGCGTGACCTGATGCAGCGCTACGATGCGACGCGGCCGATCGTGCAGCGCGTGCTCACCAAGCTTGCCGAAGTTGCCGCGGTCCAGCGCAAGCCCGGACACGGCTGGCGCTTCCAGCCGACGCTTGCGGATACGCAGGCGCGCGACGAGAGCTATCGCTATCGCCTGCTGATCGAGCCGGCCGGCCTGCTCGAGCCGGGCTTCCAGCTCGATCCGGCCTGGGCCGCCGAGATGCGCCGGCGGCATCAGGAGATGCTGGCGATGCCATGGAGCGACACGGCCAGCATCGCGCTCTACGAGATGAATGCGGCCTTTCACGAAGGCCTCGCCGCGGCGTCAGGCAATCGCTACCTGCTGGTCGCGGTTCAGCAGCAGAACCGGCTGCGGCGCTTCGGCAACTACGACTGGACCTTCGGCCATGAGCGCGTGATCGTGAACTGCCGCGAGCATCTCGCCATTCTCGACCAGCTCGAAGCCGGCCAGAACGAAGCCGCAGCCGCGCTGCTGCGCCGCCATCTCGAAGGCGCAGCGAAGCTCAAGCGCAGCCCGGCCAATTCCGCTCCATCAAAGATCGCTTAACGACGTGCAAGAGTTGTCATGACCATGAATGCGTTCGCCTCGTCCAACAGTCCCCTCACCCGCGAGGCCATGGAGCCGTTCTGGCTGCCGATGACGCCGAACCGGCAGTTCAAGGCGAAGCCGCGCATCTTCGTCGGCGCCGAGGGCATGCATTACATCTCCGATGACAACAGGCGCATTCTCGACGGCATGGCGGGGCTGTGGTGCGTGAACGCAGGGCATGCGCAACGACGCATCGTCGAGGCGATCCAGGCGCAGGCGGCGAAGCTCGACTTCGTCTCATCGTTCCAGATGAGCCACCCCGCCGCCTTCGAGCTCGCGCGCCGCATCACCGAGATCGCGCCCGACGGGCTGGACCACGTCTTCTTCACCAATTCCGGTTCGGAATCAGTGGACACCGCGCTGAAGATCGCGCGCGGCTATCACCGCGCTCGCGGCGAAGCCAGCCGCATCCGCTTCATCTCGCGCGCCAAGGCCTATCACGGCATGGGCTGGGGCGGCCTGTCGGTCAGCGGCATCGTCCGGCACCGCCGGGATTTCGGCCCGCTGCTTCCGGAGGTCGATCACCTCCCGCATACGCACGATCCGGAGTATGCGGCGTTCTCCCGAGGGCAACCGCAATGGGGCGCGCATCTGGCCGACGAGCTTGCAAAGCTGCTGCAAGTCCACGATCCCTCGACCATCGCCGCCGTCATCGTCGAGCCCGTCACCGGCTCCGGCGGCGTGTTGCCGCCGCCGGTCGGCTATCTCGAGCGGCTGCGAACGATCTGCGATCAGCACGGCATCCTTCTGATCTTCGACGAGGTGATCACCGGATTCGGCCGTCTCGGCGCGGCATTCGGCGCCAATGCCTTCGGCGTGACGCCTGATCTCATCACTTGCGCCAAGGGCATGACCAACGCCGCCGTGCCGATGGGCGGCGTCATCGTCAGCGGCAAGGTCCATGACGCGCTGATGCAGGGGCCAGACAACGCGATCGAGCTGTTCCACGGCTACACCTATTCGGCGCACCCGCTCGCCTGCGCGGCGGGCCTTGCCGCGCTCGACGTGTATCAGGATCTCGGCCTGTTCGAGCGGGCGCGCCGCCTCGCACCGGTCTGGGAGAACCACGCGCACGGCCTGCGCGACCTTCCCCATGTCGTCGATATCCGTAACATCGGGCTCCTGGCCGCGATCGACCTAAAGCCGCGCGAGGGTGCGCCGGGTGCACGCGGCAGCGAGTGCGCCAGCCGCTGCTATGAGGACGGCATCCTGATCCGCGGCAGCGGCGACACGCTGCTGATCTCGCCGCCCCTGATCATCACCGAGGAGCAGATCGCGGACATCTTCGCGGCCATCCGCCGCGCCGTGACCGCGATCGGCTGACGCCGTTCCAGGGGCTCACGCCGGCAGTGCATCCAAATGGCACGCCACCCATTGCTCGCCCTCGGCAGCGCGGAGCGTGGGCTCCTCGGTCCGGCACCGGTCGAACACGAACGGGCAGCGGGTGTGGAAGCGGCACCCGCTCGGCGGATTGATCGGGCTCGGCACGTCGCCGCCGAGGATGATCGGATTGCGCTGGGCGCCCGGCTCGGGCAGCGGCACCGCCGAGAGCAACGCCTTGGTGTAGGGATGCCTCGGCGCAGCAAAGATCTGCCGGCGCGGCGCCACCTCGACGATCTTGCCGAGATACATCACCGCAACACGATGGGTCATGTGCTCGACGATGGCGAGGTCATGGCTGATGAACAGCAGCGCGAGGCCGAATTTCTGCTGCAGGTCCTGTAGCAGATTGACGACCTGCGCCTTGACCGAGACGTCGAGGGCGGAGACCGCCTCGTCGCAGACGATCAGCTCGGGCTCGGCCGCGAGCGCCCGCGCGATGCCGATGCGCTGGCGCTGGCCGCCCGAGAATTCGTGCGGCCGGCGATTCAGCGCCTCCCGCGGCAGCCGCACGGTGTCCATCAGCTCCGTGACGCGGACCTCGAGATCCTCCGCGGACTTGGCGAGGCCGAAATTGCGGATCGGCTCAGCGAGAATGTCGCGCACGCGCATGCGCGGATTGAGGCTGGAGAACGGATCCTGGAACACGACCTGCACGCGGCGCCGCATCTGACGCATGGTGCTCGGATGCGCGTCGTCGATGCGCTGGCCATCGAGGATGACCTGGCCTGCGGTGATGTCGAACAGGCGCAGAATAGCGCGGCCGACCGTCGACTTGCCGCAGCCGGACTCGCCGACCAGCGACAGCGTCTCGCCGCGCGCGATCTCAAACGACACGCCGTCCACCGCATAGACGAATTCGGTTTGCCGCCCGAACAGGCCCTTGTTGATCGGGAAATGCTTCTTGAGGTCGTTGACCTGGAGCAACGGAACACTCATGCCGCAACGGCTCCCTTGGCCGCATAGTGGCAGGCGGCAATGTGGCGCGGGCCCTTCTCCTCCAGCCCCGGCGCATATTGGCGGCAGAGATCGGTCGCGAGCGCACAGCGCCCGGCGAACACGCAGCCGACGATCGGCTTGCGCAGATCAGGCACCTGCCCGGGAATCTCGGAGAGCCGCGTCGCGGTGCCCGCGAGCGAGGAGCCGAGCCGCGGCACCGCACCTAACAGGCCCTGCGTATAGGGATGGCGCGGCGCGCGGAACAGCTCTGCCACCGGCGCCTCCTCGACCTTGCGACCGGCATACATCACCATGACGCGCTCGGCGATCTCGGCGACGACGCCGAGATCGTGGGTGATCAGGATGATCGCGGCGCCGACCCGGCGCTTGAGGTCCAGCATCAGCTTGAGGATCTGCGCCTGGATGGTCACGTCGAGCGCCGTGGTCGGCTCGTCCGCGATCAGGAGCTTTGGATTGCAGGCCAGCGCCACGGCGATCATCACGCGCTGGCGCATGCCGCCAGAGAGCTGGTGCGGATATTCGCGCACCCGCCGTTTCGGCTCGGGGATGCCGACCAGCGTCAGCATTTCGACCGCGTGCGCCTCGGCGGCCTGCTTGTCGAGGCCCTGATGGATCATCAAGGTCTCGCGGATCTGGCGGCCGACGGTGAGCACCGGATTGAGGCTCGTCATCGGCTCCTGGAAGATCATCGAGATGTCGTTGCCGCGGATCGCACGCATCTCGCGGTCAGAGAGTTTCAGGAGATCCCTGCCAGCAAAGCGGATGGAGCCGGCGATCCTGCCGGGCGGCTCCGGCACCAGCCGCATCAGCGACATCGAGGTCACCGACTTGCCGCAGCCGGACTCGCCGACGATGGCGAGCGTCTCGCCTTCGTTGACATGGAAAGACACCCCGTCCACCGCGCGGTTGATGCCGCCGGGCGTGCGGAAATGGGTCTGGAGGTTCTCGACTTCGAGCAGCGCCATCGTGTTCAGCCTCTCGACATCACAGGCTCTTGGCCATGCGCGGATCAAGCGCATCGCGAAGGCCATCGCCGAGCAGATTCACGGCAAGCACGGTGACGGACAGGAACGCGGCCGGGAAGAACACGATGTAGGGCTTGACCTGCCAGAGCGCGCGGCCCTCGGCCATGATGTTGCCCCAGGACGGAATGGTCGGCGGCGTCCCCGCCCCGATGAAGGACAGGATCGCCTCCGTGATCATGGCGCTGGCGCAGATGTAGGTCGCCTGCACCAGCATCGGCGCCAGCGTGTTGGGGAGGATGTGGCGAAGGATGATCATCGGCGTGCGCGTGCCGCAGGCGACCGCCGCGTCCACATAGGGCTGCTCGCGCAGCGACAGCACGACGCTGCGGACGAGGCGCGAGACGCGCGGGATCTCGGCGATGGTGATCGCCAGGATGACGTTGCCGACGCTGCCGCGCGTCAAAGCCATCAGCGCGATCGCGAGCAGGATCGGCGGGATCGACATCAACCCGTCCATGAAGCGCATCAAGATGCCGTCGGCCCAGCGGATGAAGCCCGAGACCATGCCGATCGCGAGCCCCGCCACGGATGCGAAGATCGCGACCGACAGGCCGACCGTGAGCGAGACCCGCGCGCCGAACAGCACGCGCGAATAGATATCGCGGCCGAGTACGTCGGTGCCGAACCAGTAGGCCGCCGACGGCGCCCTTGTGCGTTTGGCGGGCGCGAGCGCGGTTGGATCGACCGTCCAGAGATACGGCGCGAAGATCGCGATCAGCACGAGCACCAGCAGCAGAGCTCCGCCAATCGCGACCGTGGGATGGCTGCGCAGGAACCCGAAGAAGCCGCGCCGGATCTTGACCGGCCGCAGGATGTCCGGCAGTTGCGGCGCGAGGACGAGGCCGGCCGGAAGCGATTGAGGATTGACGGTGGTGTCGGTCAATAGCGGATCCTCGGGTCAACGAGCGTATAGGTGACGTCGATCATCAGATTGACGAGGACGTAGACGAAGCTGAACAGCAGCACGATGCCCTGGATGACGGGATAGTCGCGGCGCAGGATCGCATCGATCGTGAGCCGGCCGAGGCCGGGGATCGCGAACACGCTTTCGGTCACCACCGCACCGCCGATCAGGAGCGCGATGCCGATCCCGATCACGGTCACGATCGGCACCGCCGCGTTCTTTAGCGCGTGAATGAACAGGATGCCGCCCTGCCCCATGCCCTTGGCCTTGGCGGTGCGGATATAGTCCTGCTGCAGCACTTCGAGCATGGCGGCGCGGGTGATGCGCGCGACCAGCGCGATGTAGACGCAGCCGAGCGCGATCGCCGGCAGGATCAGGTTCTCCAGCCACGGCCAGAAGCCTGCGGTGAGCGGCGTGTAGCCCTGCACCGGCAGCCACTCGAGCTCGAGCGCGAAGATGTAGGCGAGCATGTAGCCGACCACGAACACGGGCAACGAGAAGCCGAACACGGCGAAGCCCATGATGACGCGGTCGATCAGGCTGCCGGCCTTCCACGCCGCCACCACGCCGAGCGGCACGGCGACGACGATCGTGAGCAGCAGGGTGACGATCATCAGCGACAGCGTCGGTCCGAGACGCTGCCCGATCATGGTCGAGACCGGCAGGTTGGTGAAGATCGAGGTGCCGAGATCACCGTGCAGGATGCGCCAGACCCAGCTTCCGAACTGGATCAGGAACGGCCGGTCGAGGCCGAGGCTCTGGCGGATGCGCTCCACATCCTCCGGGCTCGCTTGGTCGCCCGCGATCACCACGGCCGGATCGCCCGGCGCGATGTAAAGCAGGCTGAACACGAACAGCGCGACGATTGCCATGACCGGCAAGGTCGCGACGATGCGACGGAGGATGTAGGAGAGCATCTGGCCTCAACGCACGATCAAGCGGACTTCGACACGCCCCAGAACAAGGGCACGGGGCCCTTGGCAACACCCGAGACGTTCTTGCGCCACGCGGTGTAGCTGAGGAAGAAGCCGGTCGGCGCGTAGACGACGTCGTCCATCGCCGCCTTGTTGAGACGACCGATCGCGGCCTTCTCTTCGTCGATGTTCTTGGCCTCGAACCACGACGCGACCTCCTTCTCGGTGGCCGTGCTGGTGGGCCAGCCGAACCATGCCTTGTCGCCGGTAGCGCGGATGGCGGTGTAGGGAGCCGGATTGACGCAATCCGCGCCCGCATGCCAGGTGTGGAACATGTTCCAGCCGCCCTGTCCCGGCGGTGTCTTCTGCGCGCGGCGGGAGCCGACGGTGCCCCAATCGGTCGCCACGAAGTCGACATTCATGCCCAGCTTCTTGAGGAGATCGGCGGTCACGTCGCCCATCGCCTTGGTGATCGGCTGGTCCTGCGCGACCAGGCAGGTCACCGGCTGGCCGGAATAGCCGCTCTCGGCGAGCAGCTTCTTGGCTGCGTCGAAGTCGCGCTTGCCCTTCAGGATATCGCCGCCCACCTCGGTGTAGAGCGGCGTATCCGGCGTGAAGAAGCCGGGCAGCGGCTTCCACAGCGAATTGTCGTCGCCGACGAGCGCACGCATGTAGTCTTCCTGGCTCAGCGCCATCAGCACCGCACGCCGCGCCTTGACGTCGTTGAAGGGCGGATAGAGGAAATTCATCCGGAACGAGCCGATATTGCCGAGCGGATCGCCGATATCGACGCTGATGTTCTTGTTCTTCTTCAGAACCGGAACGAGATCCGCGATCGGATTCTCCCACCAGTCGACCTCGCCGTTCTGCAACGCGGCCGCCGCGGTTGCCGGGTCCGGCATGATCACCCATTCGACGCGATCAATCATCACCTGCTTGCCGCCGGCGAGCCAATCCGGCTTCTCCTGCCGCGGCACGTAGTCGGTAAATTTCTCGAACACGGCCTTTGCACCGGGGACCCACTCACCCTTCGCGAATTTCAGCGGACCGGAGCCGATATACTCCGAGATCTGCTTGAACGGATCAGTCTGCGCGATGCGCTCCGGCATGATGAAGGCGACCGGCGCGTTGTTCTTGCCAAGCGCGAAGAGCAGTTTCGGGAAAGGCTGCTTCAGCACCCATTTGAACGTGCGGTCATCGACGGCCGTGAGCTCCTGCTGGACCGCCTTGATCATCAGCCCCATCGGATCGCGCGCCGCCCAGCGGTTGAGGCTCGCGACGACGTCCTTGCTCAGCACCGGCTCGCCGTCGTGGAATTTGAGACCCGGCCGCAGCTTGAAGGTCCAGGTCGTGCCGTCGTCGCTCACCTGTTCGGACTCGACCATCTGCCGTTGCGGCTGAAACTTGGCATCGATGCCGTAGAGCGTGTCCCAGACCATCGCGGCCGCATTGCGCACGACGTATTGCGTGCCCCAGATCGGGTCGAAATTGGCGAGATTGGCCTGCGGCACGAAGCGCAGGGTCTTGGCCGCTGCGCCCTGTGCGATCGCAGGGGCCGAGATGCCACCCGTCAATGCCAGACCGCCCGCGCCAGCCAGTCCCTTCAATACGGTCCTGCGATCCATGAAGTCCTCCCAGTAATGCCGTGATGCCGGCCAATCGTTGGCCAAGGGCAAGTGAAACCGAGCCCATTGGCTTGCAAATGGTATGCCAGTAAATGCGCCCTCGCCAGCGGGATCTTGCCGACTTTCGGGCCAAACCAGGTTGATTTGACCATGGCTTCAGAGAGCAGCCGCGAGCGCAGGTCCGGTCTCGATATGGGGGATCGCCTCGACCAGCTTGCGCGTGTAGTCGGTCTTGGGATTATCGAACAGCGCCCGGCTCTCTCCCTGCTCCACGATGCCGCCGTTGCGCAGCACGATGGTGCGGTCGCACAGCATGCGCACCACGTTGAGATCGTGGCTGACGAACAGCAGTGCGATGTCGTTCTCGCGCCTGAGGCGATCGAGCAGTTGCAGCACGACGGCCTGCACCGAAACGTCGAGCGCGGCGGTCGGCTCGTCCAGCACCAGCAGCCGCGGCCGGCAGGCGATGGCGCGGGCGATGCCGACTCGGGCCTTCTGTCCGCCGGAGAGCTGGTGCGGAAACCGCGGCAGCAGATCGAGCGGCAAGCCCACCCGCTCGGCGCATTCTTCCACCCGCTTGCGCAGCACATCGCCGGCACGCATGCCGTCGAGCCGCATCAGCGGATGGGCAATGCAGTCGAAGGCGGTGAAGCGCGGATTGAGGCTCTCGTTCGGGTCCTGGAACACCATCTGGATGTCCTTGCGGAAGCGCGAGCGATGGAAATCGCGCGACGCGACATGGCCGATCGACTGTCCGTCGAACACGATGTCGCCTTCGCTCGGGTCGATCAGGCGGCAGATCATCCGTGACGTCGTGCTCTTGCCGGAGCCGGATTCGCCGACGAGGCCGACGCTCTCGCCGCCGGCCATCGTCATCGAGAAGTCGGCAACCGCCGCAGAGCCCTGGTCGAAACGTTTTGCAAGTTTCCGCACCTCCAGCAGCGGCGGCGTGCCGTGCGCAGGCTCCTGCCGGGGCTTGATCACGACGGCGGCGGCGCGCTCCCGCTCCTCCTCCGTGACGAGATCCTCGATGCGGGAGGTCGCGGTCGGCGATGCCGCCACCAGGCGTTTCGTGTAAGCGTGCTGCGGCGCGGTGAAGAGTGTCTTGGAACTCGCCTCCTCGACGATACGCCCGCGCTCCATCACCGCGATGCGGCGGCAATAGCGTGCCGCGAGGCCAAGGTCGTGCGTGATCAGGATCGTCGCCATGCCGCGTGCGGCGGCGATGTCCGCCAGCAGATCCATCACCACCTTCTGCGTGGTGACGTCGAGACCGGTGGTCGGCTCGTCCGCGATCAGGAGCGCGGGATTGCAGGAGATCGCGATCGCGATCATTACGCGCTGGCACATGCCGCCGGAGAGCTCGTGCGGATAGGCGTTCATCCGCGTTTCGGGATCGCGGATCTGGACCGCGCGCAGCAGGTCGAGCGCTTCGGCGCGCGCGGCGTCTTTCGAGATGCGCTTGTGGGTGAGGATCGCGTCCGCGATCTGCAGGCCGATCGCCCGGATCGGATTGAGCGCCGCCCGCGGATTCTGGAAGATCATCGACATCGCGGCGCCCTGGAGATGACGGAGGTCATCGCCCCGGAGCTTCGTCACATCCTGCCCGCGGAACAGGATCTTGCCGCCGGTGACGCGGCCGGCCGCATCGAGCAGCCGCGTCGTCGCAAAACCGGTGACCGATTTTCCCGAACCGCTCTCGCCGACGAGGCCGAGCATCTCGCCCTTCCCGACCGAGAGCGTCACGCCGCGCACGGCCTCGACCAGGCCGCGCCGCGTCGAGAACGCGACGTGGAGGTCCTCGATGCTGAGCAGATCCTCGCTCATGTACGCATGCGCGGATCGAGAATGTCCCGCATCCCGTCCCCAAGGAGATTGAAGCACAGCACAGCCATCATCAGTGCAAGGCCCGGAAAGGCCACCAGCCACCAGCGTCCCGTCGAGATGAAGCGCGCGCCTTCGGCGATCATAATGCCCCATTCCGGCGTCGGCGGCTTGACGCCGAGGCCGATGAAGGACAGGCCGGCCGCATTCAGGATGGCCCAGCCGAGATTGAGCGAGATCTGCACCGCCATCGCCGGCAGGATGTTCGGCAGCAGGAAACGCAGCACCACCGAGAAATGGCTCTCGCCGCAGGCGCGCGCGGCCTCGACCCAGCCGACATTGCGGCGGACGTTCACCTCGGCGCGCGCGAAGCGGATGTAGAAGGGCAGATTGATGATCGCGGTCGCGATCACGATGTTCTCGATCCGGTTGCCGAGGGCAGCGACCATCGCCATCGCCAGCACGAACAGGGGAAACGCCATCATCACGTCGACGAAGCGGCCGACGCCGCGATCGAGCCGGCCGCCCGCATAACCGCAGAAGGCGCCGACGACGGCGCCGATCACGAAGGAGATGCCGACCGCGGACACCGCAATGGCGAGGTCAAGCCGCGCGGCGATGATGAGGCGGCTGAACACGTCGCGGCCGAGCTGGTCCGTGCCGGCGAGATGCGCTGCGCTCGGCGGCAGCAAGGCCTCCGAGACGTTGGAGACCACGGGATCGTAAGGCACGATCCACGGCCCGAAGATCGCAAGCAGGACGAATAGGGTCACGCCGGCCGCGGCGACCGCCGTGAGCGGATTGCCGCGCAAAATCCAGACCGAGTGGCGAAGGGTGGCGCTGGTCATTCGATCGACACCCTGGGATCGGCGATGCCATAGGCGACATCGACCACGAGATTGACCAGCACGAACAGGCTGGCCATCAGCAGCACAAAGCCCTGCACCGGCGCATAGTCGGAGGACAACAGCGCATCGAGCGCGTAGGACGCAACGCCCGGCCAGGAGAACACCTTCTCCACCAGAACATTTGCGCCCAGCATGGTCGAGAACACGATGCCGGCGATGGTGATGACGGGCAGGATCGCGTTCCTCAACGCATAAGTGACGACGACCTTGTGCCAGGACAATCCGACCGAGCGCGCGGTGCGCACGAAATCACTGCCGAGCGACACCAGCATCGAGGCCCGCGTAATCCGCGCCAGCGGCGCGATCACGAACAGCGCCATACTCACCGCCGGCAGGATCAGCTGCTTGCACGCCGCCCACCAGCCTTCCATGTCACCGGCCAGCAGGAAATCGATCGAGAGGAAGCCGGTGCGCTGCGGCGGCAGCGAGGTAAAGACGTCGATCCGCCCGGTCGGATCAGGCGCAAGCCCGAGCAGATAGTAGAACACGTAGATCAGCAGCAGGCCCGAGACGAAGGTAGGCACGCAGACGCCAAGCGCGCAGAATAGCCGCACACCATGATCGACGACCGACCCTGGTCTGAGCGCCGCGATCACGCCGAGCGGCACCGCCGCGATCAGCGCGATCAGCAGCGCGGTGAAGGTCAGCTCGAGCGAGGCCGGCAGCCGCTCGCGCAGATCCTTCAGCACCGGCTGCCCCGTCATCATGGAGCGGCCGAGATTGCCGTGGCCGATGTCGGAGAGATAGTAGACGAGCTGCTCCGGCACCGACCTGTTCAGCCCCATCTGCTTGCGGATCTGCTCGATCTCCTCCTTCCCGGCATTGGGCCCCGAGGCGAAGAACACCGCGGGGTCGCCGGGCAGGACGCGCATCAGCAGGAAGGTGAAGACCAGCACACCGAACAGCGCCGGCAGCGACGACAGAAGCCGCCTGCCCGCCCGTACCAATGTTGCACCAAGACCGGTCGTCACCTTTCAGAGCTCCTCTTTGTGGATGTCACTTGCGGCTGACGTCGCGATAGTCGACCTGGCGGTGGAACTCGTAGGTGTAGCCCTCGATCGACGCCGCCATCACCGCATCCTGGTTCGGCTGCCACAGCATGATCTGCGGCATCAGGTCGGCATGCATCGCGTTGAGCTTGCGGCCCGCTTCCTCATACTTCGCCTTATCCGGCTCGAAGCGAGCTTCCTGCGCGATCGCGGCAAGGTCGGGATTGTTGATCGAGCTGTAGTTCCAGCGCTGATTGCCGGTGTAGAAGTTGCGGTAGAAATAGTCGGTCGACGGCAGCCAGGCGACGATGCCCTCGGTGAAGAACGGCAGTTTCTTCTCGTTGATCTGCGTCGACATCTGCGCATCCGGCAGCTTCTGAATGTCGACCCTGATCCCGATCTTCGCAAGCGATTCCTTCACCAGCGCCGCCATCGGCTCGGCGGTCGAGGCCTGGCCGACGTTGAAGCTGAAGGTGGTCGAGAAGCCCTCCGGCAGGCCCGCGGCCTTGAGATATTCCCTGGCCTTGTCGAGGTCGATCTTCACCGGCTGCTGGAACGGATAGGTGCCGTTCAGCGGTTTGCCGTCCGGCCAGGTCGCGCCGAACAGCGGCGCGCCGCGGCCGAACAGAGCGGCCTTGAACATGTCGCCATAGGGCAGCGCGTAAGCGATGGCGCGGCGGACATTGACGTTGTCGAACGGCGGCATCTGGTTGTTCATCGAGACATAGGTGATCGCGTTGTATTGCGGCGTCGAGATCACCTTGAGCTTGCCCTTGGCCTCGAGCGACTGCACGTCGCTAGCCTGGAGATCGACGACGATATCGGCATCGCCGCGCTCGACCAGGTTGGCGCGGGTCGCCGGCTCCGGCACCGACTGCACGATCACGCGCTTGAAGAAGGCCGGCTTGTTGGCCGAGCCGCGGTTCCAGCTCTCGTCGCGCTTGAGGATGACCTGCTCGCCGGGTTTGAAGGTCTCGACCGTATAGGCGCCGCTGCCGGCAGTATGCTCCTTCAGCCATGCGGTCGCCCAGGGATCATCCGCCGTCGCGTGCTCTTTTGCCACTTTCGAATTGATGATCATCGGGTAGACGGTGGCGAGATTGGGCAGCGCCAGCTTGTCCGGCTTAGGCAATGTCACCTCGATCGTCAGGGGATCGATCACCTTGAACTGATCGGCCGACGTCAGGGATCCCGTCAGCAGCTGCGCCTTGCCGAGGATCGGCGCGGTGACGCAGCGATCGAGCGACCATTTCACATCTTCGGCCGCGACGGGCGAGCCGTCCTGGAACTTGGCATCCTTGCGCAGGCGGAAAGTGAGCTTCAGACCATCGGGGCTGACGTCGTAGGATTCGGCGAGTTCGCCGGTGATCGTGTCGAGATCGAACACCCATTTGCCGTTGAGTTGCTTGCGACCGAACGCGACCAGCCGGTCATAGGTGCTCATGCTCAGCGCGAAGGACTCGCGCGTCGAGCCGGGAATGTTGGGATCGAGCGTATTGACCGATGCGCCGGTGACGTAACGCAGTGTCTCCGCCCGGGTTTGCGCCTGCGAAGGCGCGGTCGCGATGAGCAACAGCGCAGTGGTGGCGAGGACTGAGGTCGCGGACCTGAAAGACACAAAACGCATTCGTTTTCCCCAAGATTTTGGCAAGAAACGCCGGCAAAGGCTGGTCAAGAAAGAAGCAAATTGCGCGCCAATCTCATGGCTCGTTCATGGAGGCGCGTCGTCGCGGCGGTGCATGGTTGATCATCATTGCTCCTCCATTGTTCGCGCCGGCCGCGCAACCACGGCCTGCGGCACGTCATAGGCGCTGAGCGAGGCCCAGTGACGCTCGACATCGGCGCGAAACAGGCCGCGCGTGAGGCCATTCACGAGCTTCGGCACCGCGGTCGTCATCGCATTGATCGACGATCCCGACGGACCGAAGCTCATGGTGGAGGCGATCGCGAAGAGATGGATGTCAGAGATCCACGGCGTCGCGCCCGGCACGCGCTCGGTGAAGGCGTAATCGTCGGCGAGATAGGGAAAGCGGCCGAGCCGTTCGTTGCGTTCGTCTGCCGGCGGCTGGTAGCGATCGGCCCAGGTCGCGATATTGCCGGCAAACCGGCTGAGTTCGCCGCGCCCGGCAAAGTCCATGTCGATCCCGGTGCCGCAGATGACGAAATCCGCAATGATCGAACCGCGCGGCGTCTCCAGTTCAACGCCGGCGACCGTCTGGCGCGCGGCCTCGAGCGGGGCGCCCTCGTGCAATGTGAAATTGGCGTGACGCGCGCAGCGGTCGTAGGTCGGCTGCGGAAAGCCCTCGCGCATTTCCAGGACCTTGCGCATGAAGCGCCACCGCCAGGCATCGTCGAGATCGCTGAGATGACGCAGGAAGCCGCGAAAGGTCAGCCAGCGATAAGGCTGGATCACCTGGATTTTTGTACGACGGCAGAGCAGATGAACCTCGGCCGCCCCCGCCTCCAGCGCAGTCGCCGCATTGTCGAAGGCGGAGGCGCCGGCACCGATCACGGCGACGCGCTTTCCGCGCAGGCCCTCGAAGTCGATGTCATCGGCGACGGTTGCGACCGAGCTTGCCGGCAGATCGCGCAACTGCTCCGGAATCATCCAGTCGCCCATGCCCTCCTGCCCCGTCGCGAGCACGATCTTGCGGGCATAGAGCGTTTCGACCGTGTCGTCGCGCTTCACGCGCGCAGCGAGCAGGCCATCGGGGGCTTGCGCAATCTCCAGAAGCTCGCAGCCGTTGCGCACGGGCATGCCGATCGTGCGTCGCAGCCAGAGCAGATACTCCGCCCAATGCTCGCGCAGGATCAGGTTCAGCGTCTGCCAGCTCTCCTTGCCGAAGCGCGCCTCATGCCAGGACTGATAGGTCAGGCTGGGGATGTCGAGGTCCGGACCGGTGTAATCCTTCGGGCTGCGCAGCGTCGGCATGCGGGCGTAGGTGAGCCACGGGCCCTCCTTCCCTTCCTCGGCCTTGTCGAGCAGCAGGATGTTGCTGACGCGGGAGCGCATCAGGCCGAAGCCGATGGCAATGCCGGACTGGCCGGCGCCGATGATGAGCACATCGAGCGCGGGCCTGCCGTCCGGTCCCGTTTTCGGTTCGAGCCATGCGGCGTGGGGATGCGCGATCCGGGCAAGATCGGCGCGAACGCATGCTTCGAGCTCTGTCAGCGCCTCACTCATGCCGCGAGCCAACCTCCGTCGACCACCGCCACGGTCCCGGTCGTGAACGAGGACGCATCGCTCGCCAGATGCAGCGCGGTCTGCGCGATTTCTTCCGCCTGGCCGAACCGCTTCATGGCGTGGCGGTTGCGGGAGGCTTCGCGCACCTCCTCCGAATTCGCGTGACGGGCAAAGCTGCGGCGGAGCATCGGCGTGTCGATCGCGCCGGGCGCAATCGCGTTGACGCGAATGCCGTCGGTAGCAAAGTCCACAGCCATCGTCCGCGTCAGGCTGACGATCGCGCCCTTGGCCGCGATATAGGCGCTGTTGCCCTTGCCGCCGGCGATCGCGAGCTGCGACGCCAGCGTGATGATCGAGCCGCCCTTCTGCCGCTGCATGTGCGGCACCGCGGCCCGCGCCCACAGCCAGGTGCCGCCGACATTGGCGCGGAACACCGCGTCCCAGTCATCAGGGCTCGTCGTCAGCACCGTGCCGCCGCAGGAGAAGCCGGCCGCGGTCATGAGGACGTCAAGACGGCCGTGGCGCGCGATGACCTCGCCGACGACTGTCTCGGCGAATTTGGCATCGCCGACGTCGCCGACATGCGTTGTCGCTTCGCCAACCAGATCCATCGTCTCGGCGAGACCCGCAGCATCCCGATCGACCAGCGCGAGTTGCGCGCCTTCTTCCGCAAACAGCTTTGCGCTGGCGCGGCCGATGCCGGAAGCTGCTCCCGTGATGATGGCCGTGCGCCCTTGCAGCCGCATCTCAGATCCACTCCTTGTGCTCGGTCAACCAGGCGTTCATCGCGGCGGCGGACTCGGCGCAGCCGAACCGTGCGCGCCAGCCGAACTCGTCTTCCATCCGGTTGATCGCGAGCGGCGCGCGATGCCGCCCGTGCAGCTTGATGACGGTCTTCTCTCCGGCCGCTGTGAGCCGGCACTCCAGGCCGGGATTCAACGCAGCAAAGGCTTCGCCCCATTGCAGCGCCGGCCATAAACCGCCGCGGGAGATGTTGTAGAGCCGGTGACGCGGCTTCTCCGCTTCGATCAGGATCGCGACAGCCTCGGCCGCGTCCGGCGCATAGATCCAGTCCCTCATACCCGGCTCGGGCATGAGCGCCGCCTCGCCGCGCGCGAACGCGGCCAGGATCTGGTACTGGAGGCTCGGCGTATCGCGCACCGAGCCGGGCCGCTCCCACGGGCCGAACACGGCACTCAGCCGCACGCTCAGGAAATCGCCGCCGAAGAGTTCGGCATGCCGCGCGACCGATCGCTCGGAAGTGAATTTGCTGATGGCGTAGAACGAGACGGGATCGCAGGGCGTGTCTTCGCTCAGGATCTCGACCCGCCCACCCGCAGCGCCATAAGCCGAGGCCGACGACAGATTGACGACGCGGCGAACGCCATGGCGGATCGCGGAGAGCAGGATCGGGATCTGCGCCATCACGTTGATTTCGAGCACCCGTGCGGTCGATGCCCGCTCGAGCTCGTCGCCCGCCGTGATCGCCGCACCGAGCACGATCGCATCGCAGCCCTCGGCGATGAGGGCGTCGACCGCCTCCGCGTCGGTGATATCGCCCTGCACGGCCTTGAGCCGCGCGCCGTAGTCGGCAAAAGATCGCCGCGCGGATGGCGGCAACTCCGCGCGGTCATGCAGCGTCACGTCGTGGCCGCGCGCCAGCAGCGCCTCCGCGACATTGAGACCGACAAAACCGGCACCGCCGAAGATGATGACCTTCATCGCGCGCGATCCATCATCACAGCAGCTTTGCTCCAAAATTCCGTTCCGGATCCATGTCGGCCACGAGCCGGCCGGTGGGCTTTGCCGCCTCACCGCCGCTGCGCGCCAGGAATTTTCCGCTGCCGGCGGACGCGAGGCACTTGTTGCCGTCGACGATGACGCGGCCGCGCGACAGCACCGATACCGGCCAGCCCTTCAGCTTGCGGCCCGCGAACGGCGTGTAGCCGGCGAGGTCGTGCATCATCTCGTCGGCGATCACGGTCTCGCGATTGGGATCCCAGATCGCGATGTCGGCATCGGCGCCAACAGCGATCGAGCCCTTGCGCGGATGCAGATTGTAGATCTTTGCGGGAGCGGTCGCGGTCAGCTCGACGAACTTTTCGAGGCCAAGCCGGCCCTTCGACACCATCGCGTCGAACAAGAGCGGCAGGCGCAGCTCCAGGCCCGGCAGGCCGTTGGCGACCTGCTTGAAGTTCGGATTGGGGCCGGCGCGCAGCTTGCCGGTTTCGTCATAGCGGTACGGCGCGTGGTCCGAGGAGATGGTCTGGAGATCGCCGAGCGACAGCGCCTGCCACAGCGCCTCCTGGTCCGCATGCGTGCGCGGCGGCGGACTGCACATCCACTTGGCGCCTTCCGAACCGGGCTTGTCGAGATCGTTCGCGGTGAGGAACAGATATTGCGGACAAGTCTCCGCAAAGACCTTCAGCCCCTGCCCGCGCGAGTCGCGGATCACCTTGGCGCCCTCGGCGGTCGAGACGTGGAAGATCATGATCGGCTGGTCGATCAGCGCCGCCATGCCGATCAGCCGGGTGAAGGCCTCGGCTTCCGACACGCGCGCATGACTGACCGCGTGGTATTTCGGCATGGTGTAGCCGCGCGCCAGCAGGCGCTTGACCATCCAGGCGATGATGCCGTGATTTTCGGCATGGGCGCACAACATCGCGCCGGACTGGCGTGCGGCAAGGAGAATGTCGAGCAGCGGCTCGTCGTCGACCTTGAGCCGGTCATAGGTCATGAAGATCTTGATCGAGGCATGACCCTGCTTCACCAGCGCCGGAATGTGCTCCTCGACCGTCTCCTTGGTCGCATCCGCGATGATCATGTGAAAGGCGTAGTCGATCACGGCGCCCTTCTTGGCGAGCGCGTGATAGTCCTCGACGACCTGCGGCAGCTTCATGCCGACATGCTGGGCGGCGAACGGGATCACCGTTGTGGTGCCGCCGAAAGCGGCAGAAACCGTCGCGCTCTCGAAGCTGTCGGCGTTCATGATGCCGGCCGCTGAGAGCTGCTCGATATGGGCGTGGCTGTCGACGCCGCCGGGCAGCACCAGCTTGCCGCGCGCGTCGATCTCGCGCTTGGCCGCCGGCAGCCCGCGGCCGATCGCCGCGATGGTCTCGCCGGAGATGGCGACATCGGCCTCGAACACATCGGTCGTGGTGGCGACACGGCCGCCGCGGATGATCAGGTCGTAAGTGGGTTCAGTCATGAGGCACTCCATGATATGCCTGAGCCAATTGATCGCCCTCTTGCAGGAAGACCAGCATGTCCCGGCCGCGTATTCTCGTCATCAATCCGAACTCCAACCCTGCGGTCACGCGCGGGCTGGAGGAAGCGTTGAAGCCGCTCGGCTTCGAGGGCGGCCCCGAACTGGTCTGCCAGTCGCTGGCCGAGGGGCCGTTCGGCATTGAAAGCCAGGCCGATGTCGACGGCGTCGCCATGCCGCTGCGCAAACTGGTCGAGGGTGACAACAGCTCGGCCGCCTTCGTCATCGCCTGCTACAGCGATCCCGGGCTTCAGGTCTGCCGCGAAGGCACCAACCGTCCCGTGTTCGGCATCGCCGAGTGCGGCGTGCTGACGGCGCTTGCCCGTGCCGAAACATTCGGCGTCATCGCGATCGCGCAGCGCTCGATCCCGCGCCACATGCGCTATCTCAGGCAGATGGGACTGACGGAGCACCTTGCCGGCGAGCGCCCGCTCAACATGAGCGTTGCGGAAACCGCCTCGGGCGAAGGCACACTGGCGAAGATGATCGAGGTCGGCCGCGCGCTGCGCGACGAGGACGCCGCCCGCGCCATCGTGATGGGCTGCGCCGGCATGGCGCGCCACCGCCGTCCGCTCGAGGACGCGCTCGGCATTCCCGTGATCGACCCGACACAGGCGGCCGTCACCATGGCGCTGGGTGCGGTGCAATTCTCGGCTCACTAGGCGTCCTTCAGCTCTTTCCCGTCCTGGCGTTCGAGCCATTGCGCATGGCTCTCGCGCGACAGCGCAAACGTATCCCGCTGCGTCGTGTAGAGATTGCCGAACATGCGGCCGATCGGGCGGTAGGCGTCGAGATCGACATACATGTTAGCCTCGTCGACGAGACCGTCGCGGGCGTGAACCCTGAGCACCTCGCCGACCAGCAACTCGCGATCCGGCGAGAAGGTCAGCACGACATGACGGCGGCATTCGAGCGCGAAAGGCGCGGCCGCAAGCCGCGGCACTTTCACATCGACGGATGGAAGCGTCGCCAGCCCCGTTGCCGCGACTTCGCTGTCGCCGGAGGGGAAATCGACGGCGCAGTCGTTCATCGCGCCCGACAGCGACTCGTCCACCATGTGCACGACAAACTCGCCGTCGCGGTGGATGTTACGCGTCGTGTCCTTTGGCGAGTGATCCGGCTTGTGTTGCAGACCGAGCACGATCAGCGCCGGGCTCTCGGAGAACACGTTGAAGAAGCTGAACGGCGCGGCATTGACCGCCCCGTTCTCGTCCAGCGTCGTCACCAGCGCGATCGGCCGCGGCACGATCACGCCGCAGAGCAGCTTGTAGCGATCGCGCGGATCAAGCTCGCGCAGGGATATGCCCGATGTGCCCTTGTCCGCCATCTACATCACTTCTCCGGCGGCGGCACCGCGCCGGTGCGGCTGGTGATCAGGCCGTAATGCTCGACGCGGCGATGCGCCGCAAAGTTGAAGATCGTGGTCTTGCCGAAGGTGGTGGCATCGAGGTCGCAGGCGTGAACCAGAAGCTCGTCTTCCTCCGTTTTGGCCTCGGCGACGATCTCCCCGTTGGGATCGACGATCAGGCTGCCGCCGAACAGCGGATGGCCGTCCTCATTGCCGGCCTTGGCGACCGCGACGACCCAGGTTGCGTTCTGATAGGCGCCGGCCTGCACCGAGAGGCGGTTGTGAAATAGGCGCTTCTCGACGCCCTCCTCGCTTTTCTCGGCATTCACGGACGGTGTGTTGTAGCCGATCAGCACCATCTCGACGCCCTGCAGGCCCATGACGCGATAGGTCTCGGGCCAGCGCCGGTCGTTGCAGATCGCCATGCCGATGATGCCGCCGAGTTCGCGCCAGACGTTGAAGCCGAGATCGCCCGGCTCGAAATAGCGCTTCTCCAGATGCTGGTGCGACCGCTTGGTGTCGTATTCGACATGGCCCGGCAGATGGACCTTGCGGTATTTGCCGACGATCTTGCCGGACTTGTCGGTCAGGATCGCGGTGTTGAAGTGGTGGCCATCGGGCGTCAGCTCCGCATAGCCGAAATTCATCGCCATCTGATGCTGCGCCGCACGATCGAACAGCGGCTTGGTCGCCGCGTTCGGCATCTCGCGCTCGAACCAGATGTCGGCCTCGGCCCGGTCCTCCGAATACCAGCGCGGGAAGAACGTCGTCAACGCCAACTCTGGATAGACGATGAGATCTGCGCCCTTCGCCTTGGCCTCGTCCATCAGCGCGATCATGCGCTTGACCACGGCCTCGCGGCTGTCGGCCTTCTGGATCGGGCCCATCTGGGCGGCGGCAACGGTGACGATACGCATCAGCGAGTTCCTGATTTCTTCACAAGTTTCTTGGTGAGGCTGGCGATCGCAGCTTCGGGGGTGTGCCGGCGCGCGCAGCATAACGCGGTCTTGCGCCGTTTTTCCAGCCAAGCAGCTTTCATGCCGTCCGCCCCCATTCGGCATCCTGCAAAAGCCGCCAATTGATCTTGTTGCTCGCGGTGCGCGGCAGCTCGTCGACGAAGACGACGGCGCGCGGCGCCTTGTAGCTCGCCATCGCCTCGCGCGCCCAGTTCACGATTTCGTCCGCCGAGGTCGTTGCGCGCGCGGCTTCGTCCAGCACGATCAGTGCCTTCACCGTCTCGCCGCGATAATCGTCCGGTGACGAGACGATGCAGCACTCCCGAATGGCGCGGTTCTGGTACATCGCGGCCTCCACCTCGGCCGGCCACACCTTGAAACCGCTGACATTGATCATCCGCTTCAGGCGGTCGACGGCGAAGAAATAGCCCTGGGCATCGCGATAGCCGAGATCACCCGTGCGCAGGAACCGCTTTCCGGAGATTTCGATGAAGGATTCGGCATTCGCCTGCTGCCTGTTCCAATAGCCCTGCAGTACCTGCGGCCCGTGCACGACGATCTCACCCACGACATTGTCGTCGAGCTCGATCAGGCTATCAGGATCGACGACCCGCGCATCGGTTTCCTGCACGGCAATGCCGAGGCACTGCCGCTTCGGCGCGGCCATCGGGTTGATGTGGGTCGGCGACATCGTCTCGGTCATGCCGTAGCCCTCGACGAAATCAAGACCGAAGCGGCTCTTCAGCCGCTCCGCCACCGCAGTCGGCATCGCTGCACCGCCTCCGGTCAGCACTTTCAGCCTGGCAAAACAGCGGTCGCGGAACCGGGCACTGGCAAGCACGTCGACGATCATGGTCGGCGCCGCGTTCCAGAACGTCACGCCATAGGTCTCGAACAGATCAGGTAGAAGATCCTTGTCCCAGCGCGCCATCAAGAGCAGCGTGGCGCCCGCGACCATCGCTGCATTCATCGAGCCCTGCATGCCCGCGACGTGGAACAGCGGCATGAAGCCGGTCATCACGTCGTCGCCGCCCATGCCATACCAGCGTGCCTGCAGAACAGCGGTGAACAGCGCGCTGCGATGCGTATGCATGCACGCCTTGGGCTTTCCTGTTGTCCCCGAAGTGTAGGGCAGGATCATGAGATCGTCCGGCCCTGCACTCATCGCAGCGGGGACAAGGCCTTGCGCGATCGCGGATGACCACGAATGCCAACCCGGCAAGGACGGCACGGCCGATGGCGCTTCGGTCACGCAGGACGGCAGCGTATAGGGCGTGGCGGCCGGCACCTCGTCGCGATATTGCGCGACAATCGCATCGGTGACGGCATTGCCCACCAGCGGCGCAAAGACATCGCTCAGCTCGCTGCCGATGATCGCAATCCGGGCCCCGCTGTCTTCCGCGAGATAGGCGATCTCGGCGGTCTTGTTCATGGGATTGACCGGTACGATCACGGCATCGGCCCGCATCACCGCATAATAGGCGACGACATATTGCGGCGAGTTTTGAAGCGCGATCATGACGCGGTCGCCGCGCTTCACGCCACAAGCGTGTTGCAGGAAGCCGGTCAGGGCATCGGCCCGCGCGCGCAATTCGGCATAGCTCAGGCTCGCGCCGTAAAACACCGTCGCCGGATGTGACGGGCGCGCTTGCGCGGCGCGCGCCAAGGCATCGTACAGCGTCCCCTCCGGCATCGCGAGATGCCAGGGCTCGTCCGCCGGCCAGGCCGGCGATCGACGCGACGCTGCGTGGTCCGCGTTCACCCGTGCTCCTCGTCGGCGATATCGAGACCGTGGTCGAGCGCATCGAGCAGCAGCGTCGCCTCGCGCTCGGAGATCACGAGCGGCGGCGCCAGGAACAGCGAGGTCTGCTCGCCGCTGGTGCCGATCACCGCGCCCGCCTCCAGCGCCCGCGCCGCGACACGCGAGGCGATCGGCACCTCCGTGGTATCGGCGTGCCAGGTGCGCCAATCCGGACCGTGCAGCTCCACCGTCCAGTGCAGCCCCTGCCCGGCCACGCGCTGCACGCTCGGATGCTTTTGCGCGATCGCGAGCAGACGGCGGGTGAACAGCTTTTCGAGCATCTGCACGTGCTCCAAAATCTTGTCGTCAGTGACGACCTTCAGATAGGCGCTGACGGCCGCCATGCTGATCGGATGACCGCGCAACGTGCCGTAATTCTGCCAGCTCGCGCCCTTGAGCCGCTCGACGATGTCCTTGGACACCACCACCGCAGCGACCGCGGCGGCACCGCCGCCGAGCGATTTGCCGAGCGTGACGATATCCGGGCGGCTCTGGGCGCCCTGGAACGCGAACCAGCGTCCGGCGCGGCCCGCGCCGGTGACGACCTCGTCCGCGATCCAGTACGAACCGGCCTCTCGCGCACGCTTCGCCACCTCGTCCTGATAGGCGCCGTCGTAATAGATGCCGCCCTGGGTGTAGTCGATGATCGTCGCCGCCGTATCCGAGAGCAGCCGCGCGGCATCGGCGAGATATTCGCTCGGCGGAGTGTTGTTGGCGGGAGCCCCATAGATCGCGCCATCCGGCGCCGGCAGAATCCGCACCGGCGCCATCGGCGCCGGCAGCTTTGAGCCGCCTGCGTGCACCGCAAGGCCGCCGTGCCATTGCGGCTGCACGGTCATGCTGCGCGACAGGCCGGTGATGCCGTGATAGGCGCGTTCACGCGTCGCCAATGCGGAGCGCTGCGTCAGCGCCTGGCAGAGCGACAGCGCCATGTCGTTGGCCTCGCTGCCACTGATACAGAAGCGCACCGCGCCGACCCAATCGTCTTCGCCTTGAAACGCCGTGGCCATCAGGTCGTCGGCGGCCTGCTCGCGGCCGACCCAGGTCCACCCCTCATTGACGACGGGTGTATCCGCCGCGCGGCGGATCGCCTCCACCATCGCGGGATGACGATGGCCGAGGCCGCCGCCGGTGTTGCTGCCGTCGATCAGCTTGCGGCCATCCGACAGATGGAAGTAGACGCCCTCGCCGCCGACCACGGCCATCGGCGCGCTGTCGCCCGCGTTCAAACCGGTTCGCAACAATCTGCTCATCGCGGGTCCCCTCACTTCGCAGCCGCGGCGCCGTAGCCGCCGCCGCCGCACATTTCGATGGTGACGAGATCGTCTTGCTGCAACACCAGGTTCGATTTGCCGTCGATGGCAACGTTCGCGCCCTGCCTGACCAGCGAGATGCGGCAGGCCTTGCCGGACTCGCCGCCCTGCATGCCCCAGGGCGCGACCACCATGCGCTCGATGCAGGTGGTCAGATGCGTCGAGGGCGCCAGGACGCGATAGGTGCGGACGGAGCCGTCGCCGCCGCGATGGGCGCCCGCACCGCCGGAATTCCAGCGGATGGCCTGCTGCTCGAGACGGATCGCGTAGTTCGCCTCGATCACCTCGACCGGCGTATTCGAGGTATTGGAGAGATGCACGCGCGTCGCCGACATGCCGGCACGGTCATGCCGCGCCCCCTCACCGCCGCCGTGAACCTCATAGAGCATCTTCCATGAGCCGTTCTGCCGCGGCTCGGCGAAGAACAGCACACCTGCGGTGGTCGCGCCGCCCGCCGACAAACGTTCCGGAATGGTGTCCTGCATCGCGCGAAAGATCGCATCGACGATGCGCATGGAGGTCTCGTGATTGCCGGCAGCGACCGACGCAGTCCAGCCCGGCTCCAGGATCGAGCCCGGACGCGTGATGATGGTGAGAGGCCGGAGCGCACCGGCATTCTGGTGCATGTCGCGCCCGCTCATGATGCGCGCGGCATAGGCGACGGCCGAGCGCGCCATGAACGGCGTCGTGTTGCAGAAGTTGGAGACGCGATCGCAGCTTCCGGAGAGATCGAAGGTCGCCTCGTCGCCGCGAATCGTGATCTTCACATGGATACGCGCCGGCGCGTTGTTGACGCTGCCGTCGTCGAGATAGTCTTCGCCCTCGTAGACACCGTCAGGCAGAGCACGCAGCGCTTCGCGCATCTCGATCTCGGAGAGATCGTGCAGGCGCGACTGGGTCGCCATGAAGACGGCCTTGCCGTGCACGCGGCAGAGCTCGACGATGCGCTTCTCGCCGGCCTTGGTCGCCGCGATTTGGGCGAGCAGATCGCCCTCGCAGGATTCGGCGTCACGGACATTGGCCTTCAGCAGTTGCACGATCGGCGTGCTGATGCCGGCCGCGGTCGCAATCAGCACCGGCGGAATCCGCATCGCCTCCTGGAACGTGTCGATGGCCTTGGCAAAATAGCTGCCGGGCCAGGTGCCGCCGATGTCAGGCCAGTGCGCAAGGCTGACGGCGAAGGCCACGATCTCGCTATCGACGAAGACGGGCCGCACGACCTTGACGTCGTTGAGATGATTGCCGCCGAGCGCGCCGACATTGTAGATCAGCACGTCGCCGTCGTTCAGGCTGTCGCGCGGCACCACCTTCAGCATTTCAGGGATGGTGTAAGCCATCGCGCCGAGATGGATCGGGATGTCGCGGCCCTGCCCGACCAGGCCACCGTGGCCGTCGGTGATCGCCGACGACAAATCGCCGGCCTCGCGCAACAGCGGCGAGCGCGCCGAGCGCGTCATCACCAGGCTCATTTCCTCGGCGGCCGCGGAAAGTCCGTGCCTGATGACCTCGACGACGAATGGATCGAGCTTCATGCCGCCCTCCGCGTCAGGAACAGATTGCCGGCGGCATCGGGTCTCGCCTGCCAGCCGGGCGGCACCACCACCGTGGACCAGGCATCTTCGATGATGGCGGGGCCGCTGACCGTCTCGGTCAGCGAGGCGCGATCGATGATCGCGGTCGCGGTGTCGTGGAGGCCGTCGAACGAGCAGGCCCGTTTGCCCGTCGATACCGCCCGCACCGCCGTCTCCGGCCGGCTCACGACGGTCGTGGACGGGCGGCGCGCCTGCACGCGCACGGATTCGATGACGCAAGCCTCGCTGGTCGCGTAACCGAACAGCTCGTGATGCCGCGCCAGAAAGTCCTTCTTCAGTTTAGCGACATCGAGCGGCAGCGTGAACGGCACCGGTATGGCGTCGTTCTGCGCGGCGTAGCGCATCAGCGCGACGAGTTCGACCTGGATCTCTGCCTTCGCGACGCCGTTGGCGATCAGCGGCGCGGAAGCATCCTCAATCAGCGTCCCGATCCGGTCCGAGACGCGAGCGAGATCGATGCCGTCGAGCGCCGCTCGCAGCGTCTGCTGCTGCAGGAAGCTGAAATCGGCGGTGAGGCAGCCAAGCGCCGAGAATGCGCTCGACGCACTGGGCACGACGACCTCTGCGATCCCGTAGAGATCGGCAAGGCCCGCGGCATGCATCGGGCCGCCGCCGCCGAAGGCGAGCAGCGTGCAGTCGCGTCCGTCGATGCCGCGCTCAACCGTGACGCGGCGGAGCGCACGCGCCATGGTCGCATTCGCGACCTTGATGATGCCGAGCGCGGTTTCGGTCAGGCTCAGGCCCAAGGCCTGCGCGATCGGCGCGATGACGCGCCTTGCGGCCTCGATGTCGATGCCGATGCGATCGCCAAGTTTCGTTTCGGGATTGAGATAGCCGAGCACCGCATTGGCGTCGGTGATGGTCGGCTCGGTGCCGTCGCGGCCGTAGCAGGCCGGGCCCGGCTCGGAGCCGGCGCTCTCGGGCCCGACAGTCAGGCCGCCGGGGCCGTTACGCACGATCGAGCCACCGCCCGCGCCGATCGAATGAACCGCGAGCATGGGCTGGCGCAGCGGCTTGTCGCCGAGCATGCGGCCGTCGGTCATTTCGGCCTGGCCGTCGACGATCAGGCACACGTCTGTCGTCGTGCCGCCCATGTCGAAGGTCAGCATCCGCGACGTGCCAAGTTGCCGCGCGATGCTGACCGAGGCCGAGACGCCGGCTGCGGGGCCCGACATCGCCATCACCAGCGGCCGCCGCTTCACCGCCGAAATCGGGATCATGGCGCCGGCGGAATGAAACACCTGCAGGCCGGGGCCGATCGGCAGCCGCTGCTCCAGCTCGCTGAGATATTCGACCGCGATGGGCATCGCGGCCGCATTGAACACGGTCGCCGAAGTCCGCTCATATTCGCGGGCCTCGGGATTGACCTCGTGCGACAGCGAGACATGGGCAACGACGTCCTTGAGCCGCTCGCCGAGCATCTTTTCGTGGACGGGATTGGCATAGGCGTGGAGCAGCGCGACCGCGACGCTCTGCACGCCGGTCTCTTTCAGCCACGCGACCAGACGTTCGATCTCGGCGTCATCAAGCGCCTTCAGCACCCGCCCCTCGTGATCGAGGCGCTCGGCCAGCCCAAAGCACCGGTCCGGCGGCACCAGCGGCGGCGATTTCGGGGGAATGTCGAGGCGATAGAGATCGCGGCGGCGATAGCGCGCGATCTCCAGCACATCGGCAAAGCCTTGGGTCGCGACCAGCGCCACTTTCGGCAGCCGGTTTTCGACGATGGCATTGGTGACGCGCGTGGTGCCGTGGACGAAGCGCTTGACCTCGCTCTTGCGCAGGCCCACCGCCTCGATCGCCTCCAGCATGGCCTGGACCGGCGCCTGTGGCCGTGACGGCACCTTTGCGATCCGCGCCTCGGCGGAATCGCGCCTAATGGCGATGATGTCGGTGAAGGTGCCACCGATATCGGTGCCGACTTCCCAGTGATGTTCGGAAGAGCTCATGTGCAGGGTCAGCTACGAATGGCGTCTGAACCGGACGCCGGATCCTTGCCGTCCATCGCAACGTCCAATGCCAAACCGAGAGCGTTCATCATGCATCCCTTGTCATGCCACCGACTGGGAGCGTGCGACAGAGCGACTGGCTCAGGATAGGGCCAGAGTTGTCGCAAACCACTAGACCAGCGCACGACCGACGCCGCGCGCCGCGCCACCTACTGCACGTTTTGGTGCAGCCATGCCTGCGCGGAGTGCACAAAAATGGCGATCGTTCCACGCAGTGAAAGTGCAGCGCACCACGGAATTCTCCGCATAAATCGCGACGCCTCTCGCAGTGCAATCGAAGCGCTCAAAATCAGCTGTCTATTTTGCAGGCGATTGAACGGCAGTGCGGGATCACCGGATGCCTACGAGCTATGCACGGTCGTCGGCTCAGCTTTTCGTTATTGTACGAACAGTACGGGAGGATTTGGCCGGATCGGATGGTGCATTGCCGCTGCCGATGCAAGCCGCGATTCTCGCGAGCAGCGGCGCCGCATCCTCGACGTGCAGCCGGCCGTAGCCGAACACCAGGCCTTGCCGCGTCGGCTGCTCCAGGAAATTCTGCGACAAGGGTTGCACGTGAAGACCGGCCTGCTTCAGCACGGCCGCCGCCTCGCGATCGCTCATCCGCGCCTGCATCGCGTCGGTGAACAGCGCCACCAGATGCAGGCCCGTGACGGCGGAGGATACGGAGAGATCGTCAGGCATCAGCGCCGTGATCGCATCGATCAGGGCCTTCCGTCGCTCCGCATAGAGCCGCCGCATCCCGCGCAGATGTCGCAGCAGGTGCCCTTCCCGCATGAACTCGGCGAGCGCGAGCTGGCCGATGCCGGAGGTGTGGACTTCGATCCGAGCGCGGCCCTTCGAGAAGCCTTCTATGAAATGCCTGTTCGCAACCATGTAGCCGAGCCGCAGGTTCGGCATCATGATCTTCGAGAACGTGCCGAAATAGATCACCCGCCCCTCGCGGTCGAGCGAGCGCAAGGACGCGATCATGCTGTCCTGATGCCTGAACTCCGAATTGTAATCGTCCTCGATCACCCAGACGTCGTTCTTGTTGGCCCAGTCGAGCAGCTCGAGCCGCCGCTCGAGGCCCATGCTGACGCCGAGCGGATATTGATGCGACGGCGTCACGACGATCAGCTTCGCGCGCGGTGCGCGCCGGATGCCCTCGGAGACGACGAGGCCCTTGTCGTCGACCGGAATCGGAACCAGCTTTGCGCCGGCCGCCGTGAGCGCCCAGCGCGCCTCGACGAAACCAGGCTCCTCGACCCACACCTCGTCGCCGGGATCGAGGATCATCCGGCTGCAGAAATCCAGCGCGCCTGATGTCCCTGACGTGACGACGACCTCTTCCGGCGAGCAGACCAGCCCGCGCACCGAACCGAGGAAATTCGCGATCTCGCTGCGCAGACGCGGATGACCTTCGGAGGGAAGATCAAGGCACTCCTGCTCTCTCGGGTTTTGCCAGCTCTGTCGCAGCAGACGCGACCATTCCTTGAACGGGAAGGTCGAGATATCGGGCGCGCCGGGGGCGAACTCCGAGGGCCAGTTGGTCTCGTAATCGGAGGCCAGCAGCGAGCGCCAGCGCTCCGACATGTGGCCGGGCGCGGTCGCCGGCGGCGTCGCGGACGGAGGCTTCGCAAGGGGCGTTGCGACGGACGCCACCATGACGCTACCCCGCGGTGTCGATTCCAGATAGCCCTCGGCATAGAGCAGATCCCAGGCGGTCAGCACCACGGTGCGCGAGCAGCCGAGTTCTCGCGCGATCTCGCGCGAGCCCAAAAACTGCGTTCCGGCCGGAAAGACACCGCGCAATATGCCGTCGCGGATATGGGCCGCGATCTGCAGATGCAGCGGCACGGCCGAATTCCGGTCGATATGCATCCCCGCAAGGGACACGCGCGGGTGCGGTTGACGGCTGTTGTCCATCACATGGCGGCGGTGGTTGGAATGGCCGGCGATGCCCGCCGGCGTCGCCTCAGGATGGGCTAGAAGCGGATTCGGGTCCAGTCTCGGCTGGGTCAGTCACCCCGACGGTGTGGTAGGCACGGCCAAAATAGATCAGATTGTCGGCGCAGCCGGATCTTTTCAGGGCCACTACGCGACAGAACAGCACATCGTGCGTGCCGACATTGACGACATCAACGATCCGGCAGTCGAACGCGGCCGCACAGTCGGCCAGCACCGGCGCGCCGGTTGCGAGTGTTGACCATGCTGCGGCGGCAAACCGTTCCTCGGCCGGCACCTTGCCACCGAACAGGCGCGACAGCGGCTCGTGCCGGGCCGAGAGCACGTTGACGCACACCACCTTGTTGGTCGTCACGCCGGCATAGGCGGAGGAGCCGCGGTTGATGCAGACCAGCAGCGTCGGAGGATCGTCGGTGACGCTGCAAATCGCCGACGCGGTAAATCCGGCGCGGCCCGCAGCGCCGTCGGTCGTGACAATGTTGACGGCGGCACCGAGGCAGGCCATCGCGTCACGGTAGTCCTGTGGAGCGACGTCCTGCACCATCTTCACTACGCCTCGACGGCTGGCGCAAACGCGAGCCCACGCAACACTTGCGCCAGCACGGAGGCGCCGGCGGCAACATGATCAGGCTCGGCCCATTCGTGCTCGACATGGCTCGCACCGTCGCGGCACGGGATGAAGATCATCGCGGCAGGACAGATTTTTGCGAGATGACGGGCGTCGTGACCGGCGGCCGAGAGGATGGCCATGGCCGAATGCCCCTGTTCACGGGCGGCTTCCGCGATGCTGGCCCGCAGGCGCGCGTCGAAAGCGTTCGAGGGCGCATCGACCAGCGGCGTCACCGTCACAGTGCACGGCGACGCGTTCTGCTCGCAGAGAGCTTTGATGCGCACACCGGCCGCATCGAGCACGGCATTATCAGGATGGCGCAGATCGATGCTGAAGCTGACGCGCGACGGCACCACCGACGGCGCATTCGGCGAGACCGTGACCCGGCCGATGGTGAATTTGATGTCAGCATCGATGCTGCCGATCTCGGCATGAAGCGCCGTCGCCATCCGGGCAAAGGCCGCAAGCGCATCGCGCCGCTCCTGCTGCGCCAGCGTGCCGGCATGGCCCTCGGCGCCCTCGACCACCACCTGAAACGTCTTCTTGCCCTGGATACCCGTGACAACCCCGATGGTGCAGGCGGCCGCTTCCAGCACCGGTCCCTGCTCGATGTGCAATTCGAGATAGGCTCCGGCGGCAAAGCCGAGCGGCCTGCGCGGCATCTCGGGAAAGGCCTGATGCAGACGATCGAGCGCCTCGCCGACGGTGATGCCGTCCGCATCGCGCGCGGCGCGGATCGCGTCGATGTTGCGCTCGCCGGTGAAGGCCTCCGAGCCCATCATGCCCGGGGCGAAGCGCGAGCCCTCCTCGTTCATCCATGCAACGACAACGACATCGCGCGCGGGCTTGTCGCCTTGCTCGGTCAGCGAGACGACCGCCTCCAACGCGGCCATCACGCCGGCCGCACCATCGAATTTGCCGCCGGTCGGCTGGCTGTCGAGATGGCTGCCGAGGAGAAGCGGCGGCGCTGCGCGATCGCGCCCGGCCAGCGTCAGGAACAGGTTTCCCGCGGCATCCGTCGAAGGCGCCAGATCCGCCTCGCGCGCCCAACCGATGACGCGACGCCAGGCCACGATCTCGCCGTCGCTCAAGGCCTGACGGTTGACCCCGCCGGCCGGCGTCGCGCCGATCTCCGCGAGCGCCATCAAGCGGGCCCAGAGCCGGTCGGCGTTGATCAGGGGCAGACTCGTCATCGGCTACTTCGTGCGCATGATCTGGCCCGGCAGCGCGCGTGGATCGCGTGGCAGCCAGTGTCCGGCCTCGACCTGCGCGATGAACTCGGCGAGCAACGCGTTGAACGCCGCAGGCTCTTCGAGATTGAGCGTATGGCCGGTCTTGGGGAAAACCGAGAGGCCGCACGCCGGAATGGTCTTCTTCAGGAAGATGCCGGGCTGGAGGCAGTGATCATCCTCGTCGCCGACGACGACCAGCGTCGGCACCATCATCTTCTTCAAGCCGTCTTCCAGATCATAGAAGGACGGCCGCCGTGCCTGTACGCCGCGCATGGTGTTGGCGGCGCCGCGATCGGGATGGGTGGCGAGCCGATCGGCGAACTCCTTCCAGCCGCGCGGATCCTTGTTCTGGAACTGCACCCGGCTCGCGCCGAGCGCATAGATCTTCGAAAACTCCTTCGCGCCCTGCTTCTCGAAATTGTCGGCCACCTCGAGCGAGACGCCGCGGAAATAGTCCTCGAATTCCTTCTCGCAGCCATAGCCGGCGCCGGCCACGGTGAGCGACAGCGCGCGGTCAGGCGTGCGCAGGCCGAAATGGACCGTGCAGAATCCGCCCATCGACAGCCCGACGATGTGCGCCTTGTCGATTCCGAGCGCGTCGAGCACGGCGACCGCATCGTCCGCGGCAATCGCCTGCGAATAGGCCTCCACGCTGTCAGGCACGTCCGACGGCGGATAGCCGCGCGCGGCGTAGGTGATGCAGCGATGGCGCCGGCTGAAATAGCGCAGCTGCGGCTCCCAGCTGTCGTGATTGCCGCCGAATTCATGGATGAAGAGGATCGGGGTGCCCTCGCCCGCCTCTTCCACATGGAGCTTCACGCCGTCTCTCGTTGTGATCATCGTCATCGGCATCGTCCCTAGAATTGCGGCGGCAGGTCGTTGAGCGTGCGCGCTCGCGCGACCATCTCCGGCAGCAGCGTGCAGAGCTTTTCGACCCAGGCTTGCGGCACGGAGGTGCTGATCTTCACGAAACGGTCGCCGAAGCGTTGGGTGTGATAGGTACCCTGGCGGATCATGATGCCCTGGCGGCGATAGCATTCGACCAGCGCTTCCGGGCGGATGCCGGCCGCGATGGTCTCGAGCACCAGGAAGTTGCCGTGCGAGGGCATGATCGGCAGCGCCAGCCCTTCGATCCCGGCCGCCGCCTCCTGGATCATCGCCTTGTTGGCCCGGTCGGTGCTGCGGACCTTCTTCATCCATTCGGCCTTGACCGACAGGCCCGCTTGCGCCGCGCGCTGGGCAATGACGCTCGCGCCGAGCACGCTGGTGGAGGTCTGCGCCAGTTCCTCGAACAGATCGGGCGCGGCGACGAGCGCGCCGATCCGCAAACCGGCGAGCCCGAGCCATTTCGAAAAGCTGGTCGAGACCACCGCGCCCTTCGGGGCGACGTGAAGCGCCGGCGTGTGGCCATCGGCGAAATCACGATAGGTGCAATCGTGCACCAGCAGCGCGCCGCAATCGCGCGCGATCGCCGCAAAGCTTTCGATCTCCTCGCGGGTGTAGCGAATGCCGAGTGGGTTGTTGGGATCGACGAGATAGATGATCGCGGTGCGCTCATCGACATTCGCCTTCAACGCCTCGGGCGTCAGGCGATAGTTGCAGGCCGGATCGTAGATCGGAATCTCGATCACCTCGGCGCCCTGCTGGCGCGCGAACAGGCACGGCCATTTCCAGGTCGGATCGGTCGTCACCAGCGTGGTGCCCGGCTTGCAGCGCGCGCGGCAGATCATCGCCAGCGCGTTGACGCCGCCCTCGGTCACCAGCGCTTCTGCGCCCGGCGTGCCGAGATCGGCGACGATGGCGGCGCGCAGCGCCTCGAAGCCGAGCGGCGGGGCATAGGCGTTGAACTCGCCCGCCTCGATCGAGCGCAGCATCGCCTCGCGCACGGCGGGATGGCTCTCGATATGGTTGGTGTTCTGGCCAAGCCAGAAGAGCCCCGGCGTCGCCGAGAGCTCGTCGAAATAACGGTTGCGGACCAGCGCCGCGGATTGAGACCCCGACATCGACGCCTCAGATCACCGAGCCGCGCGCGGCAATGCCGCCGTCGATCGTCACCACGGTGCCGGTGATGTAGCCCGACCGCGGCGAGGACAGGAAGGCGACGAGATCGGCGACCTCCTCCGACGTCGCGGGGCGCTTACCCGGATATTTGTCGAACAGCTCCTCCCAGCGGCTTTCGTCGCCGAGCATGTCGATCGCCTTGCGCTTCATGATCTTGAGCATGCGGTCGGTGGCCACCGGCCCCGGATTGACCGCGACGACGCGCACACCGTGATCGAGGCTGCGGCCGCCGAGCGCCTTGGTGAAGGACATCAGCGCGGCATTGCCGGTCGAGCCTGCGATGTAGCTCGCGTCCCAGTTCTCACCGGAATTGCCGATGATGTTGATGATGACGCCGTCCTTGCCCTTCATCCGCGGATAATAAAGGCGCGACAGCGTGATGTAGCCGAACACCTTGAGATCGAAGCCGCGCCGCCAGGCGGCGTCGTCGAGGATCTCCAGCGAGCCGGCCGGGATGTCGCCGGCATTGTTGATGAGGATGTCGATGTCGCCGACCTCGGCCGCGAGCTTCTCCATCGCAACCGTGCTCGACAGATCGAGCGCATGGATCGTGATCTTCACGCCATGGCGGGCTTCGAGCAGCTTCTTGGCCTCGAGCATCGCCTCGCCGTTGCGGGCGGCGAGATGCAGATGACACCCCTCCGCGGCGAAGAGCTCGGCCACCGCAAGTCCAATTCCTTTCGACGCGCCGGTGATCAGGGCGGTCTTGTTCGTCAGCTTCAGGTCCACTCCGGGTCTCCAGGATGCAAGCTAGATATACAAAGTCTAGCAATTTGCATACCAAGACGCCGGAAGGTCATTCGAAGGCGGCAAGGAAGTCCAGGAGATTGTCGCCGAGCAGGTTGACGTGGTCGTGCATGGCGCTGTGCGCCCGCTCGGGATCATGCGCCAGGATCGCCTGCATGATCGCCTCGTGCTCGCGGACAGTGTCGGCGATCCGGTTCGGCATCCGCGTGACCCGGCGGCGATAGGCCGCCACCTGGTTGCGCAGCTTGCGGGTTTGATCGGCAAGGAAAATATTGCGCGAGGCTTCGTAGATGGCTTCGTGGAATTCCTGGTTGATGTCGTAGAAGACGTCGATGTCGCCGGTTTCGCCCGCAGCCACAAGTCGCTGGTGAATCTCACCTATTTCGGCTCCCCAAGACTGCGAGACGCGCCTTGCGGCAAGCCGCGCGCAGAGCCCCTCCAGCTCCGCCATGACCTGGAACATCTCGATCAGGGCCTGCGCCTTGATGCTGCGGACCGTCGCGCCCTGCCGGCCGCGCAGCTCGACCAGATTGTTGGCTGCCATCAGGCGGAACGCCTCCCGCACCGGCGTGCGCGAGACGCCGAAGCGCTGGGCGATCTCCTGCTCGTCGAGCCGGCTGCCCGGCTCGAGATGGCCGGCCGCGATCGCGCCCTCCAGCTTCTGGCGGAGACTCTCGGCGAGGGTCATGCCCGGGCTTGCGGGAAGGGTTTCGTGCCCATTTTTCACGCGCTTGCCTCCGCCATGTGCACCAATATCCGCCATCATGTTTCTCCGATATCGATACAAGTATACAAAATGAACACTCATCTTCCAGCGAAAGGGCCGGATTTCTCGCGGAGACGCCTGCGACTCCCGACAGGTTCGCTACCAATCTCGCAAGTCTTATGCCTGATTTGCCGGGAAATCGCACTGGCACACGAGTTGCTAAGAGATTTCAACGCGGTCCGCTTTCGTATGCGAATGGCCGCCGTCATTATACAAGGACATCCCGGTGCAGGCTGCCCGCCTTCCCAATCCCGGACCGGCCACCGAAGCCCCGCAGCCTCACCCGGCGCCTCAGCCGCTGCTCGAACTGCGCGCGATCAACAAGACTTTCGGCGCCGTCGCGGCACTGTCGGGACTTCAGGCCAACATCGCCCCCGGCGAGTTCGTCACCGTCGTTGGCCCGAGCGGCTGCGGCAAGAGCACCCTCTTCAACATCGTTGCCGGTCTCGAAGAGCCCGATGCCGGCGGCATACTTCGTTTCGAAGGCAAGAGCTGCCATGCCGCCGATCTGCTCGGCCGCGTCTCCTTCATGCCGCAGCGCGACCTGCTGTTCCCCTGGCGCAATGTGGTGGACAACGCCATCCTCGCGCTCGAGGTCGAGGGCATGCCGCGCGACCAGGCCCGCGCCAAGGCGCTTAAGATGCTGCCCGAGTTCGGCCTCGCCGGTTTCGAGAAGCAATATCCCAATCAATTGTCCGGCGGCATGCGCCAGCGCGTCGCCCTGATGCGCACCTTCCTGTTCGAGCGCGACCTGATGCTGCTGGACGAGCCATTCGGCGCACTCGACGCCCTGACGCGGGCGATGATGCAGCGCTGGCTGCTCGACGTCTGGCAGAAATACCGCCGCACCATTCTCTTCATCACCCACGACGTCGACGAGGCGATCTTCCTCGGCGACCGCGTGCTGGTCATGACGGCACGCCCCGGCGCGGTGAAGCTCGAGCAGGTCGTCGATCTCCCGCGGCCGCGCCGACCCGAGATCGTCACCTCTCCCGAATTCGTGCGCCTCAAGCGCACGCTGCTCGACGCGATCGAGGAGGAAAGCATGAAATCGTTCCAGTCCTCCATCGCGCAGGAGAAATCGCAGTGAACGCAATGCCAGCGAGAGAACCGCGCGGGATCGATCCCGCCGAGTGGGATGCCCGCGTCAAGCTCGCGGCCTGCTATCGCATGGTCGCCAGGCTCGGCATGGACGACCTGATCTACAATCACATCTCCTTGCGCGTTCCCGGCCACGACGATCAATTCCTCATCAATCCCTATGGATTGCTGTTCGACGAGATCACCGCGTCGAGCCTCGTGAAGATCGACACCAAGGGTGACAAGCTCGACGACACGCCGCAGGCCGTCAATGTCGCGGCTTTCGTGATCCATGCCGCGATCCACACCTCGAACCACGACGCGGCCTGCGTGCTGCACACGCACTCCGACGCGAGCGTCGCGGTCTCCGGGCAGGAGAAGGGCCTGCTGCCGCTCAGCCAGTTCGCGATGCGCTTCTACGAGCGCCAGGCCTTCCACGATTACGAAGGCGTTGCCATCGATCTCGACGAGCAGGCGCGCCTCGTGCGCGATCTCGGCCCGCACAAGGTGATGCTGATGCGCAACCACGGCATCCTCACCGTTGGCCGGACGCCGGGCGAAGCCTTCATGCTGCTCTATTATTTCGAGCGCGCGGCGCGGATCCAGCTCCAGATGCAGGCAGCGGCCGCGGCCGGCGCCAGGCTGGTGATGCCGCCGCACGAGGTCTGCGACAAGGCCGCCCGCCAGTTCTGGGAATTGCAGGGCGACATCCTCGTGCCCGGCGAACGCGAATGGCCTGCGCTGATGCGCCAGCTCGACCGCACCGATCCATCCTATCGCAATTGATTTTCACCGTCTGGAGCATGACCATGTTGAGCCGTCGCCACGCCCTCTCCGTCCTCTCCGCCATCGCACTGGCGACCGGCTCGCTGGTCACGGCCGCGCCCGCAGCCGAGTTGCAGAAGGCGAGCCTGCGCCTGAAATGGCTGCCGCAGGCACAGTTCGCCGGCTTCTACGTCGCGGCCGCCAAGGGCTACTACAAGGCCGAGGGCATCGACCTCACCATCAATCCCGGCGGGCCCAACCTGCTCACCGAAAACCTGGTCGCGACCGGCGCCGACACGTTCGGCCTCTCCGGCGGCACCGACAGCGTGTTCGCGGCCCGCGACAAGGGACTGCCGATCGTCTGCATCGGCGTGTCGCACCAGATCACGCCCTTCATCTTCGTCACCCGCAAGGACGGCCCGGTGAAGACGATCCAGGATTTCAAGGGCAAGACCGTCACCACCTGGTTCACCGGCGCCAACCACGTGCTGAACGGCATGCTCGCCAAGGAAGGCATCAAGCCGGATGAATTGAAGATCCAGCCGCAGCAGGTGTCGGTGACGCCCTTCGTGGACGGCAGCGTCGATGTGGTCACCGCGACCTATTACAACGAGTTCTACACCATCCAGTCGCGCATGCCGAAGGACAACCTGAAGACCTTCGTCGCGGAGGATTACGGCATCACCTTCCCGCGCGACACGCTGATCGTGGCCGAGGCGACCGCCAAGGAGAAGCCGGAACTCGTGAAGGCCTTCCTGCGGGCGTCGCTGAAGGGATGGAAGGATGCGTTCTCCGATCCCAAGGGCGCCGTCGACACCGTGATGGCCGCAGCTCCAACGCTCGACCGCGCGCATCAGGAGTTCATGCTCACCGAGGTGAAGCGCCTGATGACATCAGGTGCGGCGGCCAAGAACGGCATGTTCTGGATCGACGCGGACGCGGTCAAGACCGCGCATGATTTCTTCCTGAAGTATGGCGTGATCTCCAAGCCGGTCGATCTCGCCGCCGCCTATGACGCCAGCTTCATCCAGAGCGTCCCGGCGGCGGACCGGCTGCCGTGAGCAGCCCTGCCGCGACATCGCTGGGTGAAGGCCGCGCGGCTGCGCGGCCCATGGCCATGCCGGATTCGCTGCGCAAGCTGATCCGGCTGCTGCTCGGCCTCGCCATCGCGGCGGTGATCTGGGAAGGCGCGGTGCTGTTGTTCGGCATCCGGCCCTATTATCTGCCGCGCCTCAGCACGATCCTGATGGCGATGGCGGCAACGCCCCGCGCCTATGTTGACGGCTTCCTACGGACGCTGGCCGAGACGCTGATCGGCTTCGCGTCGGGCGGCGCGTTCGGCGTGCTCATGGGCGTGGTGTTCTTCCGCGTCCGCGCACTGCGCGAGATGATCTTTCCGATCTTCGTGGTGTCGCAGACCATCCCGGTCATCGCCTTCGGCGCACTGGTCGTGCTCTGGTTCGGCAATACGCTGCTCGCCAAGGCGATCATCGCGTTCTACCTGACCTTCTTTCCTGTCACGGTGAACACGCTGCTGGGCCTGGAGACCGTCGATCCCAAGCAGGTCGCCCTGATGCGCAGCTTTGGCGCCTCCAATCGCCAGCTCCTGCTGCGCCTGCAGCTTCCGACTGCGCTGCCGCAGATCTTCGTCGCGCTGCGGCTCGCGGCATCGCTGAGCCTTGTCGGCGCGATCGTCGGCGAGTGGTTCGGCGACACCACCGGGCTCGGCGTGCTGCTGCTTCAGGCCATGTTCACCGAGAACGTCGTCGCGATCTGGGCGGCCCTGCTTGCCGCCGCCCTGCTCGGCACAAGCTTCTATGCGGTGATCGCCGCGGTCGAGCGTCACCTCGTGTTCTGGAGCGCCGAGCAATGAACCGCGCGCTGGCCTCCCCCTCGCTCGCCGTCCAACGCGGCATTCTCGGCGCCGTCCTCCTGATCGCGTGCTGGGAAGGCACGGCGCGCGGACTGCATCTGCCGGCCTATGTGCTCCCCGCCGTCAGCGACATCCTCGTCGGCCTCTGGTCCAAGCGCGCAATCCTCGTCGATGCCGCCGGCTACACCCTGCTCGAGGCACTGGCCGGCTACGGCCTTGGCTGCCTGATCGGCATCGGGCTTGCCGTCGCCATCGCCCTGGTGCCGGCGCTTCGCGCAGCGATCCTGCCGCTCGCGACCGCGATCAATTCAGTGCCCGTGGTCGGCTATTCGCCGCTGATCCTGCTCTGGTTCGGCATCGGCGTCAGCTCGAAGATCGTGATGGTGGCGATGGCGGTGAGTTTCACCATCCTGCTGTCGATGCTGGCCGGGCTCGACCGCGTCGATCGCCGCGCCGTCGACCTCATGAAGAGTTTTGGCGCGAGCCGCTTCAGCGTGCTGTGGCGCCTGCGGCTGCCGACCGCGCTGCCGCTGCTGCTCGCCGGCATGCGCGTCTCCACGGTGCGCAGCGTGATCGTGGCGATCGTCACCGAAATGCTCGGCGCCCATGGCGGGCTCGGCTGGGTGATCTACCAGGCCGTGCTCCAGATCGACTTCGTCCAGGTCTGGTCGGCGATCTTCGTGGCGTCCGCCGCGAGCCTCGCCTTTTTCGGCCTGATCGGCTTCCTCGAGCGAAAAATCCTGTTCTGGACATGACGCCATGAAACGACAGATGCATCTCGGCCTGTTCATCCTGGGCACCGGCAGCCATGTTGCGGGCTGGCGCTATCCCGGCGCGGTCGACAGCTTCCAGGATTTTGCAGCGATCCAGGAGATCGGCCGCACCGCCGAGCGCGGCAAGTTCGACCTGATCTTCATGGGCGACAATCTCTACGCAGACGCGGCCGCCCATCCCTCCTACACGCTGCGGCTGGAGCCGCTGACCATGCTGGCCGCGCTCGCGACCTCGACCAGCCATATCGGCCTCGGCGCGACCGTCTCCACCACCTACAGCGATCCGTTCTCGGTCGCGCGCGTGTTTGCTTCCCTCGACCATATCTCCAAGGGGCGCGCGGCATGGAACGCGGTGACGACGGCCAATCCGGCAACCGCAGCGAATTTCGGCACCACCCATCCCGACCACGCCCGCCGCTACGAGATGGCCGGCGAATTCCTCGACGTGGTCAAAGGCCTGTGGGACGGCTGGGCGGATGGTGCCATCGTCGCCGACCGCGCCAGCGGTCTCTACATCGATCCGGCAAAACTTCGCCCGATCGACCATGATGGTGCGTTCTTCAAAGTGAAGGGCCCGCTCAACATCGGCCGCAGCCCGCAGGGCCGCCCTGTCGTGCTGCAGGCCGGCGGCTCCGAGGCGGGACAGGCGCTCGCCGCGCGCACGGCCGACATCGTATTCTCCGTGGTGCAGGACATCGAGGAAGCCAAGGCCGGCTACGCGTCACTGAAGACACGCCTGCCGGCGCTCGGCCGCAGACCTGAGGACGTCACGGTGCTGCCGGGCGTGATGCCCGTTGTCGGCCGCACCGATAAGGAGGCGTTCGAGAAGCTCAACACGCTGCAGAGCTTCGTCAGCGGCAGCAATGCGCTCGCGATCCTGTCCGACCGCTTCGGGCGCGACATGTCGGCCTATGATCTCGACGGGCCGATCCCCGACATCGCGCCGTCGGACAGCTATCACAGCTTCGCCAGCGTCATGCTCGCCAAGGGCCGCCGCGAGAACATGACGCTGCGCGACCTCTATAATCTCACCGCCGCCGCCCGCGGCCATTGGGTGCTGTGCGGCTCTGCCGAACGCATCGCCGACACGCTCCAGCTCTGGTTCGAAGAGCATGCCGCCGACGGCTTCAACGTCATGCCGCCCTATTTCCACGAAGGGTTCGAGGATTTCGTCCAGCTCGTCGTGCCGATCCTGCAGGAGCGCGGGCTGTTCCGCGCAGACTATGAGGGCACGACGTTGCGCGATCATCTCGGCCTTGCGCGGCCGGCCAATCCGTTCTTCGCGGCCTAAAGCGCGCCGGAGATCCGCAGCGCCTGTTCGAGCGCCCGCAACTCGCTTGGTGTGGCCGGCGGCTGCGGTGGCCGCGCCGCGTCACAGGACAGACGCCTGAGCAGCTTCAGGCAGGCCTTGAGCCGCACCGTCGCGCGCCCACCGGGCGCATCGCGGTAGATCGCGACCGCGAGCGGATACAGTTTCTCGTGCGCCGCGCGCGCCCGCTCCCAATCGCCGGCCTCCGCCGCGGTCCAGAGACCGACCACAAGTTCCGGCACCACGCAGGCGAGGCTGACCTGGCTGCCGGCCGAGCCGACAATGTAGCTCGTCAATAGATGCTCGTCGCCGGAGCCGAGCACGACGAACTCCGGCCGCAGCTTGCGGATCAGTTTCAGATTCTGCTCGTAAGTCGCGACCTCCCAGCTGCCCTCCTTGATCGCGACGAAGCGGGGATCAACCACGAGCCGTTCCAGCAGCGGCGGCGCATAGGCCATTGCACCGGCACCAACAGGCGCGGCGTAGAGCATCAGCGGCACCGTCGTAGCATCGCGGATATGTCGGTGATGTTCGATGACACAGTCGTCGGCGTGACCGAGCGCCCAGCTGTTGGGCGGAAACACCAGCAGCCCATCCGCACCGACCTGCTCCAGCGTGGTCGCCTCTCGCGCCGCCTCCAGGCTGGATTCATGATTGACGCCGGAGACGATCAGGCAGTCCTTCGGAGCGTGCTCGCGCGCCAGCGCCACCACGCGCTGCTTTTCAGCGAGCGACAGCACGAAATTCTCGCCGGCATGGCCGTTGACCAGCAGCCCGTTGATGCCGGGCGTGGAGGTGACCGAAGCGAGATGCGCTGCGAGCTCCGCCTCGTCGATCCCGAAGTCAGGCGTCATCGGCACGATCGTGGCGGCATGAATGCCGCGAAGGCGATCGCCGAATGCGCGCGTCCCGACCGACATCGGCTAGTGAATGATCTGGTCGAGGAACGTCCGCGCCCGCTCGGACCTCGGATTCTTGAAAAACTCCTCCGGCGCGGCTTGCTCGACGACCTTGCCTTCGTTCATGAACACGATGCGGTCGGCGACCTCGCGGGCAAAGCCCATCTCGTGGGTCACGCACAACATGGTCATGCCCTCCTCCGCCAGCTTCTTCATGGTCTCCAGGACCTCCTTGACCATTTCGGGGTCGAGCGCGGAGGTCGGCTCGTCGAACAGCATGATCTTCGGCCGCATACAGAGCGCGCGCGCGATGGCGACACGCTGCTGCTGGCCGCCGGAGAGCTGCCCGGGGAATTTCTCAGCCTGATCGGGAATCCTGACCTTGGTGAGGAAATGCATGGCGAGGTCCTTCGCCTCCGCCTCCGTCATCGAGTTGACGGTCATCGGCGCCAGGATGCAGTTCTCCAGCACCGTCATGTGCGGGAATAGATTGAAGCTCTGGAACACCATGCCGGTGTCCCGTCTGATCGCATCGATGTTCTTACGCTGATGATCGAGTTCGACGCCGTTGACGTAGATCAGGCCCTCGTCGTGCTTCTCGATGTGGTTGATGCAGCGAATGAGCGTGGACTTGCCCGAACCGGAGGGGCCGCAGACCACGATCTTCTCGCCCTTGGCGACCTTGAGATCGATCTGGTCGAGCGCAGTGAAGTCGCCATAGTGCTTGTAGACGGCTTCCATGCGAACCGCCGGGATGTCGCGCAGCCCCACCATTGCGCTCTCGACACCGCCATTCGTGGCCGCCGACATCTCGCTCATGCCCTCGCCTCCACGCTAGCCTGTGCCTGCGCAACCGGCGCCCTTGCCGCGACCCGCCGGGACTTCGCGGCGCTCGACCGACCAAAATGCTTCTCGAGCCGGCGCTGGATCGCATCCCAGACCGAAGTGAGGATCAAATAGTACGCCGTTGCCGCGGCATAGACTTCGAGGATCTGGAAGTGCTCCTGCATCAGCATGTCGCTGCGGCGCATCAGTTCCTCCACCGAGATCACCGAGGCGAGCGAGGTCGCCTTCAACAGCGAATTGATGGAATTGCCGAGCGGCGGGATCATCAGCCGGAACGCCTGCGGCAGGGTCACGCGACGGAACGTCACCCATGGCGACAGGCTGAGCGCCCAGGCCGCTTCGCGCTGCCCCGCCGAGACGGCCATGAAACCGCTGCGCACGATCTCGGCGAGATAGGCGGCTTCGTTGAGGATCAGCCCGACGAGCGCGCAGGTGATCACCGAGAACTTGATCCCGAGCTGCGGCAGGCCGCTGTAGATCACCACGAGCTGGATCAGCAGCGGCGTGCCGCGGAAGAACCAGATGTAGAAGCGCGAGACGCCGGACAAGACCGGATTGGACGACATGCGCATCAACGCGATGCCCATGCCGAGGATCAATCCGCCGATGACCGCCGCCACCGTCAAGCCGATGGTGACGAGCACTCCCTTCATCAGGAAGTAGTTGAAGAAGTAGCTGACGGCGGCCGTCGGACTGAAGTGGCTCATCGGCTCGTCTCCACAGGTGTCAGGCCGGACCGGGGCCGGCGATCGCGAGCGGCTGGTCGGCCGGCATGCTGGTCAGGCCGAACTTGTCGAACAGCGTCTGATAGAAGCCGTCGGCGCGCATCGCGTTGAGCGCCTTGACGACGGTATCGGCCACCGTCTTGTTGCGGAAGCCAAGCGTGGTCCGCGCCGTGCCGAGCCCGCTCAGGGCTTCCTTCACGCGGCCGCGGCCGACGAGATCGCGCGCCACGCTGTCGACGAGCAGCGCGTTGTCGACCTGGCCCGCGAGCAGCGCGCTGACGACGTTGGTCGCGGTCGGGAACGTGCGCATCTCGATGGCCGGACCGCCCTTCGCCACGTTCGTATCGCTGAGCTTCTTGAGCCAATTCATCTGGTAGGTGCTGACCTCGACCGCGGATGTTTTTCCGATCAGATCAGACTCGGTAGCAATTTTTGTGCCGCTATCCGGCGCAACCACGACCGAAATGGCCTGAATGGAATAAGGCACCATGTACATCAGCTTCGAACGTTCCTCGGTCCAGAACATGCCGGTGTTGATGCCGTCGATACGGCCCGCGCCCATGGCCGGGATCATCGCCGGAAAATCCATCCGGACGAGTTCGACCGGAAGACACAACCGGTTGCCGAGCTCGGCAGCGAGTTCCACATTGAGGCCCTGCAACTGGCCGTCCTTGTCGACGAATTGCTGCGGCGGATTGGTCGGGTTGATCGAGAGCTGCAATTTCCCCGGCGCGATCAGATCGCTGTCGGCGATCGCCGCCGTACATGCGGCATGCGCCGCATGGGATGCGATAACGAGCGCGGCAGCGGCACTCAAGCGAAGCAGTGTCGAGAACATGTTGTACCTCCAGTAAGACGCCAATGACCGATGCAATTCCTCGCCCGACTTTCCCCCTCAACGTTCTTGGATGCCGCTGGCCGGATCTTTCGACACGACAGGCTGCATCATCATCGATCCCTCAGGCCGGTCCCGACATCGGCTTGAGCTGGATGCGCATGAAATTCTTCACCAGGGATGCGAACGGGCCGAATCCCTTCACCTTCAGAAACTCCGGCGTCTCGAACGCCCACCGCCCCGCGACCTCGTACATCGCCGCGTATTTCGGCCCCTCGCCGACCGAGACGAAACGCTTTGCCGACAGCCAGCCCGGACAGGCGAGCAGATCGGGAAAATGCCGCTGCTCGTACCAGGCGTTGAACGCAGCCTCGTGCTCGGGATCGATGTCGACCCGCACGATGTGGATGAAGGCTTCGTCCGCCATGGCTGAGTCCATCATGGCTGCGTCCCTCATGCCAGCCTGATATCGCCGGCCGCGCGCGCCGCGCCGACGGTGGTTGCGATGGAGTCGCACAGTGCCGGAAGGACCGGCAGCAACGGCGGCCGTGGATCGGCGTTGGCGATCAGGCCGAGTGCCTTCAGTCCGACCTTCATGCGCGTATGCATGTCCATGATCGGCGCTGGGCCGTAGATCGCCCGGACGATCGGATAGAGCCGGTCGTTGACGGCGCGCATCGCCTTGAGATCGTCGGCGAGCGCGGCCTGCCAGAGCGCCGCGAACAGATGCGGCGCGAGGCTGACGAGACCCGAGAGGATGCCGTCGCCACCGACAGCGAGCTGCGGCAGGAACCAGTTGAAGTTCGACGGCAGGATCGCGACCGACGGGTCGGCCTGCTTCACCGCGCGACGGTTCTCGTCGTAGGCCAGCATGGTGTCGCTGCCTTCCTTGATGGCGATGACGCTATCGAGGGCTGCGAGCTTCGCGAGGGTCTCCGGCGAATAGCCGAAGCCCGAAGCAAGCGGATACTGGAAGATCGACACGGGAATCCCGATGGCCGAACTGACCGCCTGCACGAAGGCCACCGGCGCGCGAGAAGTCGCCGATGCACCGCCGCCGAGCGGCGCCGGTGGGAACAGCACGGCGCAGTCGACGCCGGCCGCCTCGGCCTGCTGCGCCTGATGGATCGCTTCCGCGGTGGAGTGCGCGATGATGCCTGAAAGCAGCGGCTTGCGGCCGATTTGCCCGCGCGTCCGTTCGATCACGGCGCGACGTTCGTCCTCCGAGAGCGATCCGCCTTCGCCGGCATGTCCGTTGACGAACACCGCCGCGATGCCGTCGGGACAGGCGCAATAGTCGAGCACCCGGGCATAGCCGTCCCAGTCGATCGAGCTGTCGTCCCTGAAGGGCAGCACGGTCGCGACCGTGACGCCGCGCAGATCAGGTTTTGTCATCGGCTTGCTCATGATGGTTTCCGCCGTGGGAATTTCAGGCTCGCCCGCGCCTTCAGCACTTCGAGGCCGCCCTCGTTGCGGGCGCTCGCCTCCCAGATGATGGTGCGGGTCTCGTCGTGCTGCTCAGCGATCCAGACATCGAAGGTCAGCGTGTCGCCGTAGAACACGGGACCAGTGAACCAAAAGCGGTCCTCCACCGACACGCCGATGGTGCCGACCAGCTCGCTGGTGAGGATGCTGGTGCAGAGGCCCGCGACCATGATCCCCGGCGCCAGCCGTCGGCCGAAGCGCGTCGCTCCGGCATAGACCTCGTCGACATGAACGGGGCCGAAATCGCCGGTCGCAGCGATATAGAGCGCGCCATCCGCTTCCGTGATGGTCTTGCTCAGGCTGACCCTGTCGTTCACCTTCAGATCGTCGAAGGATTTCGGCTCATACATGGCTCAGACCTTGGCAAAGGGAACCAGGGTCGCGGTGCCGTCGATCACGGTCGTCCCTGATGGCGACAGCGTGCAGGTGACCCGGCAGGTCGCCTCCTCGCCGGCGACCGAGACGATCTCGGCCCTGGCCTCGACGGACTCACCGACGATCACAGGGGCGGCAAAGCTGAGCGCAATGCTGCCGATCCGCCGCGTCGGTCCGCCGAGCTGGCTGAGGCAGGTCGTGGCGAGACCGCCGACCGCGAGCTCGAAGGCCACCATGTTGGACGCGCCCGCCTTCTTCGCGCGGACGGCATCGACATAGAGACCGCCGAGATTGCCGCTGATGCCTGTGAACATGGCCTGCTCGGCGACCGTCATGGTCTTGCGAAAGGCGAAGGCGGCGCCGGGATTGAGAGGTGTGTGAGACATCGGTCGTTCCCTAGAGCTGCAAGCCGTTCTTGATGGTGCTGCGCGCAACCAGCATGCGGTGGATTTCGGAGGTGCCGTCATAGATGCGGGTGACGCGGGCGTCGCGATACATGCGCTCCAGCGGCAGGTCCTTGCTGAAGCCCATGCCGCCGAACACCTGGATGGCGCGGTCGACCACCCGGCCCTGCATCTCGGACGCCGCGACCTTGATCATCGAGACCTTGTCGCGCGCGTCCTTGCCCTGATCGATGTCCCAGGCGGCGTTCATCACCATCATCTTGACGCCGAAGATTTCGGTCGCGGAATCCGCAATCAGCTTCTGCACCATCTGGAAATCTCCGATCAGCTGGCCGAACTGGCGCCGCTCGCCGGCGTGCTTGCGCATCATCTCCAGCGCGCGCTGCGCCATGCCGACGGCGCGCGCGCCGATATGGGCAAGGCGGATCTGCAGCACACTCTGCATGATCAGCTTGAAGCCGCCGCCGACCTCGCCGAGCACGGCCGCCTTCAGAATGCGGCAGTCCTCGAAGCTCAGCTCGGCATGGCCGTAGCCGCGATGGCCCATCATCGGCTGCGTGCGCGCCACCTTGAAGCCGGGCGTGCCGCGATCGACCAGGAACAGCGTGATGCCGCCGCGGGCCCGCTTGTCCTTGTCGGTGAGCGCCATCAGGATCACGTAGTCGGCGATGTCGCCGTCGCTGATGAAATGCTTGGCGCCGTTGAGCACCCATTCGTCGCCATCGAGATGGGCCGTGGTGCTGATCGACGCGGCGTCGGAGCCCGCGCCCGGCTCGGTGATCGCCATGGCGCAGATCTTGTCGCCCTTCACCGTCGGCAACAGATAGCGCTCGACCTGATCGCCTTTGCAGGCCATCAGCATCGGATAGACTTGGCCGAACACGCGGCGGATCAGGGCGTCGGAGGTCTTGCCGAACTCTTCCTCGACGAGGCAGTGCTCGACGCAGGACAGCCCGCCGCCGCCGACATCAGCCGGCATGTTCATGGCGTAAAGGCCGAGCTTCTGCGCCTTGGCCTTGGTGACCGCGAGCGCATCGGCGGGCACCTTGGCCGTCTGCTCCACCACGTCCTCGAGCGGCTGCACTTCCGTCTCGACGAAACGGCGGACGGTGTCGACCAGGAGACGGGTATCCTCGGGCAGCGAAAAATCGATCATCGCGCCACCCCCACGGCCTTGCCGGCGATCATGGCGTCAATGTCGGCAGCGACATAACCGATCTCGCCGAGCACCTCGCGCGTCTGCGCACCTAATCGTTGCGGCACCAGCCGCACCTCCGGCGTTCGGCCGTCATAGCGCGCGGGATGAGCGACCATCCGGATCGGTGCACCGCCGGCACTCTCGGCACTCTTGAAGGCGCCGAGGTGGTTGAGCTGCGGATCGGACACGAGGTCGCTATAATCCTGCACGGGCGCGTGCCAGACGCGCGCAGCTTCCAATGAAGGCAACCAATCGGCCGTTGATTTCTGCTTCAGCCGGGCCGCAACGATCCGCGTGATCTCCTCACGCTTCGAAAAACTGTCGGCCTCCCCGAACTGCTTCAGCTCCTCGCTGCCGAGCGCGACCGCCAGCGCCCTGGGCGCGGCCATCGAGATTGCAAGGTGGCCGTCGGCCGTGGCGTGAACGCCGTAGGGACCGGGACTGAACCAGGCGGCGATGCCGGCCGGACCACGCGGCGTCGGCGACGGCGCGCCGTTCAGCCAGGCCGTCAGCGGCTCGACCTGGAGATCGATCGCGGCCTGAAAGAGATTGACCTCGACGAGCCGGCCCTTGCCGGTCTTCGTCCGCGCGAACAGAGCAGCGAGAATGCTCATGGCATAGAGCGAGGCGGCATGCTGATCGACGATGACGGCACCGACCGCCGTCGGTTCGCCATCGGCCCGCCCGGTGCGCATTGCAAGGCCCGACATCGCCTGAAGCAGCAGGTCCTGGCCGGGACGATCCTTGTAAGGACCGTCCGATCCGAAGCCGGTGGCGACCGCATAGATCAGACCGGGGTTGATCGCCTTCAGCGTCTCATAGCCGAGGCCGAGCTTGGCCATGGTGCCGGGCCGGAAATTCTCCATCACGACATCTGATGTCGCGACCAGCCTCTTCACGGCGGCGATGCCATCGGGATGCTTGAGATCGACAGCGATGCTGCGCTTGTTGCGCCCGGTCGCCAGGTGATTGACGCTGTCGCCGGCGACGAAATGATTGGCGACCGCCCAGTTGCGCTGGAACGCGCCCTCGATCGGCTCGACCGCGATGACGTCGGCGCCGAGATCGGCGAGCGTCTGCGCGGCGAGCGGTCCCGCGAGGTAATGATTGAAGCTGAGGATTTTGACGCCGTCGAGCAGGTTCATGCATTCACACCATGCTGGCGCTTGGGCTCTCGCATTCGCAAATGCTGTGGCCATCGCGCGATGTCTTCGCCTGGAGCGTAAGCTGGTGCCTGAACGACCGACAACATCGCCATCAATTATTTTCCGCACGAGGTTGATAACCGAAAGCTATGATGCGCATTGTCATCGCTCACCCATGACTGGATCGACCTGATGAATCTTCGACAGCTCGAAATCCTGCGCGCCGTGATGCGCACGCGATCGACGGTCGCGGCGGCGAAGGATCTCGGCATGTCGCAGCCGGCCGTCAGCAACGCCATCAAGCATGCGGAGGCCGCGCTCGGCTTCCTGCTGTTCGACCGCGTCAACAAGCGCATGATCCCGACGCAGGAGGCGCAGATCCTGCTCGCCGAAGCCGAGCCGCTGTTCCTGATGCAGGATCTGATCAGCCAGACGGCCGCGCATCTGCGTGCCGGGCGCAAGGGCCGGATGCGGATCGTTGCGACCTCGGAGCTGTCGGAATCGCTGCTGCCGCAGGTGGTCGCGCGCTTCAGCCGCGATCATGGCGGGGTGGAGATTTCGCTGGAGACGCAGCGGCTCGACGATCTCCTGGAATATGTCGAGACCGGCGTGGTCGACATCGGCTTCGCCATGGAGCCGCATCCGCGCCCGACGCTGGACTATCTGCCGCTGGCCCAGCTTGACATGGTCTGCGCCTGCCCTGCCGACAGCCCGCTGGCGCAATTGAGCTTTGTCAGCCCGACCGATCTGCGCGACACGCCGCTGATCAACGCCCGCACCTCGAGCCGCATCAGCAGCCTGATCCAGGAGGCGTTTCGCCGCAGCGCCGTCAACTTCGCGCCCGCCATCGACGTGCGCTTCATGAACGTTGCCGGACATTTCGTCGAGGAAGGGCTCGGCGTCACCATCATGGACGAGCTGACCGCGTCCTCGAAACGCTACAGACGCCTCAAAAGCGTGGCGTTCAAGCCGCGGACCGAAGTCACCATATCCGCCATCGTACCGGCCGGCCGCATGCAACAGCGGCTGACGCAATCCCTGATCAAGCATGCGCCCGAGGAAATCGCGGCCCGGATTGCGGCGGCGCGGCAGTGACGCGGTCATGCGCACGCTCGCGATAATGTCGCAACCGGCCATGCCAAGCCGAAGCGCATGACGAGCGCAAGCGCCGCCGCATCCTGCGCGGCGGGCAGCGGCAGCCGCGGGGGCCGCGGATGGCCAACCGCAAGACCCATATGGCCGAGCAGCGCCTTGCTGCCGGCGACATAGGCCTGGCCGCCGACGAATTCGATCACGGGCAGATATTTCAGGTAGAGCTCGCGCGCCTCCTTGATCGCACCGTGATCTGCAACCAGGCTGAAGATGCGCGCCATCTCTGAAGGCACCACGTTGGAGGCCACCGCCACCCAGCCTTGCGCGCCCTCGACGAAGGATTCGAAGCCGAGAATGCCGCCGAACACAGTCATCCTGTCGCCGCAGAGGCGGATGATGTCGCGCACCCGCGTCACCTCCAGCGTCGACTCCTTGATATAGAGGCAGTTGTCGATCTCGGCGATGCGCGCCACCAGCGGTGGCTTGAGATCGACATTGGCGGTCGCCGGATTGTTGTAGACCATGATCGGCAAGGAGATCGCGTCCGCCACCATCTTGTAGTGATGGACGAGCTCGTCGTCGGTCGGGGTCGAATAGAACGGCGGAATGATCATCACGCCGTCCGCGCCCAATTTTTCGGCACGGCGACTGAGACGCACCACCTCGCGCGTATCCTCCGCGCCGGTGCCGATCAGAACCGGCACGCGCCCTGCGGCCTGCTTGATGACGACCTCCGCAACGAGCGCCTTCTCGTCATCGTCGAGCGACAGGAATTCGCCGGTCGAACCGAGGGGGATCAAGCCGTGAATGCCCTGCTCGATCTGCCACTCCACGAAGGCGCGCAGGCCCGCGACATCGACCTCGCCGGCGGCCGTGAACGGGGTGATCATGACGGTGTAGGTGCCGCGAAACGTCTTCATCAGGAAACTGCCGGGAATACAGGTGAATGGAGCGGATGGCAGGTGCCTGCGGAATATCCGCATCTTTTCTGCAAACGATTGCAAGACTGGCTCTGCATTGGGCAACACCATCCATTTTTTGAGCTTGATCAGCGTAGAATTAGCTCTTAGCTTTTTGCAATCGTTTGCAGTGTATCGGCAGGTTTGATGAGCGTCACGCTCAAAGATGTGGCACAGGCGGCCCGCGTTTCGGTCAGCACTGCTTCCCGAGCTCTGACGGGAACCGGGCTGACGAGTGAGCGCACGCAACAGCGCCTGGCGCGCATCGCGCGCGAGCTCGGCTATCGGCCGAACCCGATCGCGCGCGGATTGAAGACCGGGCAGTCGCGGCTCGTTGCGCTGCTCGTGCACAATCTCACCAACGCCTCGTTCCAGGTGATGGCCGAAGTGGTGCAGGCGCGCCTGAAGGCGCTGGGTTATCAGATGCTTCTGTGCATCGGTGGCGATGACGCACAGCAGGAGGGCGACACCCTCACCACGCTGGTCGACCATCGCATCGACGGATTGATCGTCGTTCCCACCGGCAAGAATGGCGCTCAGCTCGAGGCGCTGGCAAAGGACGTCCCGATCGTCTGCCTGGTGCGGCGCGATGACGCAACCGATCTGGAGACCGTGCTGGCCGACGATCCGCAAGGCGCCTATCTCGGCACGCGCCATTTGATCGAACTCGGGCACAAGCGCATCGGGCTGATCGTCGGCCGCCAGGACACCACATCCGGTCGCGAGCGGCTGTCCGGCTATGTCCGCGCGCTGCGCGAAGCCGGCATCGCCAAGGACGATACATTGATTCATGCCGGCCATTTCGTGCCCGAGACCGGCGCGACATGCGCCCGCAAGCTGCTCGACCTGCCCCGCCCGCCCAGCGCGATCTTCGTCGCCAACCATGAGGCGACGCTCGGCGTGCTGCGCGTCACCGCCGAGCGGAACATCGCCATCCCCGACGATCTCTCGCTGCTCTGCTATGAGGACATGCCGTGGTTCGAATGGCATCGCCCGGCGATCAGCATCGTCGACAACGGTGCGCGCGATCTCGCCAATCTCGCCGTTGACCGGCTGCTGCACCGCATGGATGCCAAAGGCAACGGCAACGACCGCGTGCGCGAATATCGCGTCGGCGCGCGCCTGGTGCAGCGCGACTCCTGCCGCCAGTACGACGCCGCAAGCAACGGCAGGGCCGGCAAGCCCAAGCCCTCCGCCACCAAATCCAAATCATCTGCGGCCAAATCCGCCAAGGTCTGATCGATGCCCTATGTCGAAGTGCTCGCCCCGCAAGTTCCGTCCCAGCGCAAGGCCGCGCTGGCGCGGGCCGTGACCGACGGCCTGATGTCCGCGTTTGGCGTGACCGCCGACACGGTCACGCTCTATTTCCTGCCCATTGCTGCGGACGATTACGCGCATGCCGGCACGTTCGGCGCGCAGGCGACCGGCCAGCGCATCCTGCTCAAGGTCCACGCCTTCCGCCGCAGCGAGGCCGAGCGCCGTGCCGCCGCCATCGCGCTGACCCGCAGCGTGTGCAGCGCCTATGGCGTGCCGGGCGACGACGTCGCGGTCTACTTCCTCGATCGCGACCGTAGCGAGGTCTCCCACGATTCCAAGCTCGCCAGCGACTGACGGGAGTACGCCATGGATCGCTTTTACACCCCGGACCAGAAGGCTCTCCGCGACACCGCCCGCCGCTTCGCGGAAGCCGAGATCCTGCCGCGCGCCGCCGCGATCGACCGCGAGGACCGGTTCGACCGCACACTCTACAAGGGCATGGCCGATCTCGGCCTGTTCGGCATCTGCCTGCGCGAAGGCGCCGGAGGAGCCGGGCTCGATGCGGTCGCAGCCTGTATCGCGATGGAGGAACTGGCGCGCTGCTCCGGCGCGGTCGCCAATGCTTTTGCTATCCCCGTCGAAGCGGCACTCTTTTTCGATCATCACGGCACCGACGCGCACAAGGAGCTGATCCCCAGGATCCTCAGCGGCGACATCATTCCCGCCACCGCCGTCTCCGAGCCCGACCACGGCTCCGACGTCGCGGGCATCCGCACCAACGCGGTGCGCGAGGGCAATGGCTGGCGGCTCAACGGCACCAAGGCCTGGGTGACGCTCGGCGGCGTCGCCGACCGCATCATGGTGTTCGCGCGCACCGGCACGGACGCCGGCCACCGCTCCATCTCGTGCCTGCTGGTTGACGGCGCCCTGCCCGGCATCGCCCGCGGCAAGAACGAGGAGCTGCTCGGCATGCACGGCCTCGACGACTGCCAGATCACCTTCTCCGACGTCCGTCTGCCGGCGGACAGCGTGATGGGGCCGGAGAACCAGGCCTTCAAGATGGCGATGAGCAATTTCAACTTCAGCCGGCTGATGATGGCCTCGATGGCGCTCGGCATGGCGCAGGCCGCGTTCGAGGACGCCACCAAATACGCCCGCGACCGCAAGCAGTTCGGCCAGGCCATCATCGGCTTCCAGGCGGTGCAGTTCATGCTCGCGGACATGTCGACCGACATCGCCGCCGCGCGCCTCCTGATCCACCACGCCGCGCGCCTGCACGATGCCGGTGAGCCCATCGCCAAGGAAGCGGCGCAGGCAAAGCTGTTCACCACCGACATGGCGATGAAGCACGTCTCCAACGCGCTGCAGATCCACGGTGGCAACGGCTATTCGCGCGAGTACCGCATCGAGCGCATCTTCCGCGATGTCCGCCTCGCCCAGATCTACGAGGGCACCAACCAGATCCAGCGGCTTATCATCGCCCGCCAGGTCGAGAAGGAGGCCGCGTGATGCGGGACGCGCACCCATGCTGAGCATCATCACGGCCGAGCAGGCCGCTGGCCTGATCCGCGACGCCGACACGATGATCGTCGGCGGCAATGGCGGCACCGGCGTTGCCGAGTCCATCCTCGACGCGCTGGAGCGGCGCTTCGTCAGCGGCCAGGGCCCGCACAATCTGACGCTGATCAACATCACCGGCGTCGGCGCCGTGACGGAGAAGGGCATCTGCCATCTCGCCCATGAAGGCCTGATCGCCCGCGTGATCGGCGGCAATTTCGGACTTCAGGTGCCGTTCATGCGCCTCGTCCGCGACGAGCTGATCGACGCCTATAATTTTCCGCAAGGCGTGATGAGCCAGCTCTGCCGCGCCATGGCGGCGAAGCATCCGGGCGTGCTCACCCATGTCGGCCTCAACACCTACATGGATCCGCGCCAGGACGGCGGCCGCATGAACAAGCGCACAACCGCGCCGCTGGTCGATCTGCTGGAGTTGCACGGCCAGTCGTACCTGCTCTACCGCGTTCCGGCACCGCCCGACGTTGCGCTCATCCGCGGCACCTCGGCCGACGAGGACGGCTATATCAGCATGGAGCACGAGGGCACGACGCGCGAGGATCTCTCGATCGCACAGGCCGTGCACAATGCCGGCGGTACCGTGATCTGCCAGGTCAAGCGCATCGTGAAGCGCGGCTCGATCCATCCGCAGATGGTGAAGATCCCCGGCTTCCTGATCGACCACGTCGTGCTCGAGCCCGATCAGATGCAGACCTACGGCACCGTCTACGATCCGGCGCGCTGCGGCGAGACGCGCGTGCCGGTCGCGATGATCACGCCCGATCCGCTGACCGAGCGGCGGGTGATTGCCCGCCGCGCCGCCTTCGAGCTCCGCCCGCGCGACGTCGTCAATCTCGGCGTCGGCATTTCCGCGATGATCCCCAATGTCGCCGCCGAGGAAGCCATCTCCGACCTGATCACGCTGACGGTGGAATCCGGCGTGGTCGGCGGGGTGCCCGGTCATGCCCGCGAGTTCGGCACCGCCATCAATCCGCGCGTTATTCTCGACCAGGCCTATCAGTTCGACTTCTACGACGGCGGCGGGCTGTCCTGCGCCTTCCTCTCCTTCGCCGAGGTGGACGAGACCGGCAACGTCAACGTCACCCGTTTCGGCGAGCGGCGCGACGGCTCGGGCGGCTTCATCGATATCACCCAGAACGCCAAGCGGCTGATCTTCAGCGGCACCATGACCGGCGGCAAGCTCGACATCGGCGTCGAGAACGGCCGCCTCGCGATCCGCCGCGACGGCGCCTTCCGCAAATTCGTGCCGCAAGTCGGCCAGATCAGTTTTAGCGCCTCGCTCGCCGCGCAGCGCGGCCAGCACGTCAGCTACGTCACCGAGCGCGCCGTGTTCGAGCTCGAGAACGGCAGCGTGACCTTGACCGAGATCGCGCCGGGCGTTCGACTTGAAGAAGACATCCTCGCCCATATGGGCTTCCGGCCGCGCATCAGTCCGCAGTTGAAGGACATGGACCCGCGCATCTTCCGCTCCGGGCCGATGGGGATTGCGCAGAGCTTCAAGGCCCTGCCGGCGCGGCCGCGCAAGGTCGCCTGAGGGATCAGCATGGACACGAGCGCCCCGATCAATCTCCGTTACGAGGACATCGCGCTCGGCGCGGAGTTCGAGACGGCCGTGCACACCGTGACGGAGGCCGACATCGCGACCTTCGCCGACGTCACGCGCGACCATCATCCGCTTCATCTCGACGCAGGCTACGCGCGCTCGCGCGGCTTTCCGGCCGTGATCGGCCACGGCCTGTTCGGCCTGTCGCTGATGGAGGGGCTGAAGTCGGAGCTGAAGCTCTATGAGGAGACCTCGGTCGCCTCGCTCGGCTGGGACGAGGTGAAGTTCAAGGGCCCGATCGTCGCCGGCGATGCCTTGCGCGTGCGTTTCCGCTTCGTCGAGAAGCGGCCGACCAAAAATCCAGAGCGCGGCATCGTCGTCGAGACGCTCGACCTGCTCAACCAGCGCGACGAGGTCGTGACCGCCGCGCGCCACATCTCGCTGATCCTGACCCGGCAAGCCGATCGCGATGCGGCGGCTGCCACTTAGGCCAGGAATAGACGTCGGACCGGAGACGGCTCAACTGCCACCCACGATTTGACAGGAGTACCTTGATGCGATTTTCCAAAACCTTCTCCGCCCTGGCGCTTCTGATCGGCCTGACGCAGGCGGCCGGCGCCCAGACGTGCACGCCGAAAGTGCCGGCATCGAGCCTGATCGAGGCGCCGAAATGGCAGATGTCGATCAACCCGACGCTGCCGCCGCAGCAATTCGTCGACGACAAGGGCGAGCTGCAGGGCCTCAATGTCGAGCTCGCCCGCGAGATCGCCAAGCGCATCTGCGTCGAGGCCGTGTTCCTGCGCATGGACTTCCCGCCGATGATCCCGGCACTGCGCTCAGGCCGTTTCGATGCCATCAACACCGGCCTGTTCTGGACCGAGGAGCGTTCCAAGATGCTCTACCTCGTGCCCTACGCGCAGCAGGCGATCAGCATCTACACCGATCCCTCCTCCAGCTTGAAGCTGGAAAAATTCGAGGATCTCGCCGGCCGCGTCGTGGGCGTGGAATCGGCGACCTACACCGAGCGCAAGGCGCGCGAGTTCAGCACCGCGATGGAGGCCAAGGGACTCAAGCCGGTCGAGCTGCGCACCTTCGCCACGGTGACCGCGACCTCGGCCGCGCTCCGCGCCGGCCAGCTCGAAGCCGCCCTCAACATCAACGAGACCGCGAACTCGCTGGAGCAGAAGGGCATCGCCAAGATCTGGGTCCGCGACATCGCCGGCACCGACATCACCTTCGCCTTCCGCGACAAGCTGCTCGCCCAGGCTGCCGCCGACGCCCTCACCGCGATCCGCGCCGACGGCACCTACGACAAGCTGTTCGACAAGTTCGGCATGACCAAGCTGAAGGCGACGACCTTCGCCATTCGCGGGGACGGGCCGACGAATTGAGGGAATAGGATTGCGCTGATCCCGTCATCCTGAGGTGCGAGTTCTGTGGCGCGAAGCGCCGCAGGGCGAGCCTCGAAGGATGAACGGCCAAGCTGACGCAGCGGGGCTGTCGCCCTTCGAGGCCTCCGCTACGCTCCGGCACCTCAGGGTGACGGTTATATATATGAGCGCCTGTATCCGCATCGTCATAGCGAGCGTAGCCGACTGCACGGACACAAGTGGTAGGGTGGGTTAGGAAACGCCTAACCCACCCTACCTTTTCTTACGAGCTCGCCTGCGTCACGAACTTCGTGTTCAGGTACCCCTCGATCGCCTCGAGGCCACCTTCGGAGCCGTAGCCGGAATCCTTGATGCCGCCGAACGGCACTTCGGGCAGCGCGAGGCCGTGGTGGTTGATCGAGACCATGCCGCTCTCGATGTCGGAGCCGATCGCCTGCATCGTCTTGGTCGAGGTGGTGTAGGCATAGGCCGCAAGCCCGTAAGGCAGACGGTTCGCCTCGGCCACCACTTCGTCATAGCTGCGGAACGACGTGATCGGCGCCAGCGGGCCGAACGGCTCCTCGTTCATGATGCGGGCATCGCGCGGCACATCGGTGATGACGGTCGGCTCGAAGAAGAAGCCTTCGTTGCCGATACGCTTGCCGCCGGCCTGCACCTTGGCGCCGCGCTGGACGGCGTCGGAGACCAGACCTTCCATCGCGTCGACACGGCGCGGGTTGGCCAGCGGGCCCATGCGGGTGTCCTTGTCGAGGCCGTTGCCGACCTTGAGGCTCTTGGCCGCCGCGACGAACTTGTCGACGAAGGGCTGGTAGACGCTTTCATGCACCAGGAAGCGCGTCGGCGAGACGCAGACCTGGCCGGCGTTGCGGAACTTGTTGGCCGACAGAATCTTCGCGGCGTTGTCGAGATCGGCATCCGCGAACACGATCGCCGGCGCGTGACCGCCGAGCTCCATGGTGACGCGCTTCATGTGCAGGCCGGCGAGCGCAGCCAGATGCTTGCCGACCGCAGTCGAGCCGGTGAAGCTGATCTTGCGGATGATCGGATGCGGAATGAGATATTCCGACACTTCCGACGGCACGCCGAACACGAGCTGGACGACACCGGGCGGGATGCCGGCGTCGGCATAGGCGCGCACCAGCTCCATGCAGCTTGCAGGCGTCTCTTCCGGGCCCTTGACGATGATCGAACAGCCGGCTGCAAGCGCGGCCGAGATCTTGCGCACCGCCTGGTTGATCGGGAAATTCCAGGGCGTGAAGGCTGCGACCGGGCCGACCGGCTCCTTGGTCACGAGCTGGGAGACGTTGCCCATCCGCGGCGGCACGATGCGGCCATAGGCGCGGCGGGCTTCCTCGGAGAACCAGTCGATGAGGTCGCCGGCGAGCATGGTCTCGCCCTGCGCTTCCACGACCGGCTTGCCCTGCTCCATGGTCATCACGGGCGCGATCTCGGCGGCGCGCGAGCGGATGATGTCGGCGGCCTTGCGCATCAGCTTGTAGCGGTCGAACGGCGAGGTCTTGCGCCAGACGTCGAAACCGGCCTTGGCGGCCTCCAGCGCGCGGTCGAGGTCCGCCTTGGAGGCGTGCGGGGTCTTGCCGATCGGCTGGCCGGTGGCGGGATTGAGGATGTCCTCCGACTTGCCGGACGTGCCGTCGGTCCACTCGCCGGCGATGAACATTTGAACTTTCGGGTACATCCCTGGTGTCTCCTGCATGATTTCGGCGGCCATCGGCCGCCTAATAAGTGGGCGCAGAGCTACACCGAAAGGCGCCCGGCGGAAAGGGATCAATGATGCCGCAGCAGCGCATCGCTGATCTTCTCGGCGGCCATGATCACGGGGATGTTGGTATTGGCGGTCGGCAGCCGCGGCATGATCGAGGCGTCCGCCACGAAGACGTTATCGCTGCCGATCACCCTGCCCTGGGGATCGACCACCGCCATGGCATCGGCGGGATCGCCCATGCGGCAGGTGCCGACGGGGTGCCAAACGCCGAACACGCTCTGCCGCACGAACGCCTCCAACGCGCGGTCGTCCGCCAGCGTCGCCTGGAAGGCGGTGCCGTTCAGCAGCACGAGGCGGATCAAGAGCTGCCTGAGGCCCGCAGGCACGTCGAGCATTGGGCCGAGGATCGAGGCGACAATGCGGTTGGCCGTGCCATACCGGCTCAGGCGCTTGATCCGCGGCGAATAGGACGCCGGGAAGAAATCGCCCGCCTCCGGGTTGAGCGCGGGATGAACGACAAGCCTGGCGAGCAGCCGGACGGCATCGACCATCCGTTCGAGATCGCGCGGATCGGACAGCAGGTTGAAATCGACGACCGGATAGGTCCTGGGGTCGCGGCTCGTCAGGGTCAGCGAGCCGCGCGAATATGGCCGGTTGCACCAGAGGAAATAGAGCCCGAGCCGCGTGCCCAGCGCGTGCCAGCCGCCGCGGGCCGAGGCCGTGATGTACATGTCGGAGGCGTCACAGCCCGGATGTCCCGACGAGAAACGCATCGCCGCGAAATTGGGACGCCGCCGAGCCAGCGGCAGCCGCAAGCCACGCGGCAGATATTGGCAGAAGGACATCGCGGGATGATCGCGTAGATTGCTGCCGACACCGGGGAGATCGATGGTGACAGGGATGCCGAGCGCCTGCAGCGCCGCGCCCGGACCGATGCCCGCCCGCATCAGGATCGCCGGCGATTGCAGCGCGCCTGCGGTGAGGATCACGCGGCCGGCGCCGACCGTGAGCTTCTGGCCACCACGCGAGACCACCACGCCCGTCGTGCGGCGGCCTTCGAGCTGAAGCTGCTCGACATCGCTGTCAGCCCAGATGGTCAGGTTCGGCCGCGCCCGCGTCGTTGCATCGAGATAGCCGGCAGCAGTGGAGACGCGCCTGTCGTTGCGGTTGGAGAAAGCCGGCGGAAAGATGCTGTCCTCGAATTCGGCGTTCTGGTCCTTTCGGAACGGCAGGCCGGTTGCCGACAGCGCTTCGCTCACGGCCTTGCCGAATGGCGGCATCGCCTCGCGCGCGATACGGCGGATCGGGATCGGGCCGCTTTTCCCATGCAGCGGGCCGTCGAAATCGAGATCGGTCTCGAGCTTGAGGAAGTAAGGCAGCACGTCCGTCCAACCCCAGCCGCGCGCACCGAGATCGCGCCACTCATCGTAGTCGCGCGGCAGGCCGCGATTGGCCGACTGCACGTTGATGCTGGAGCCGCCGCCCATTACCCGGCCCTGCTCATAGGCGCGGACGACCGGCCTGCCCTCGGCGTTACGACCGGCCGCGGCCGAAAGTCCCGGCCAGATGTATTTGTCGCCGAAGAACAGCGTCATCGGATAGCCGTCGAGGATTTCCGGCGGCGTCGCGTCCGGCGGGGTGTCCATCCCGGCTTCGATCAGAAGCACGCGGCGGCTCCCATTCGCGGAAAGCCGATTGGCGAGCACGCAGCCCGCCGATCCGCCGCCGACGATCACATCGTCGAAATGCAGCTCATCCATTCCCGTCTCGTCGCGCAATTCGAAGGATCGGCGCGGCCGCTGGTGCAGCCGCGCCGAGTGAGCTCAGCGGAAGTTGCCCTTGGTCTCGGGGATCACGATCGCGCCGATCAGATAGATCACAAACACGCCGACCGCGAAGTAGGCCAGCGACATCGGAATCTCCGCCGGGCTGCCGCTCACCAGCGAGACGAAGGTCGGCATCATGCCGCCCAGTGCAAAGCCGATGTTCCAGGACAGACCTGTGCCGCTCGCGCGCAGCGCGGTCGGGAAACGTTCGTTCAGGAAGATCAGCACCGGCGCGTAACCGGCATTGCCGATGAACGCGATGGCGAGCGCAAGAAGCGTGATCTGCGTCGTGTCCTTGGTGCCGGCGAGGTTCAGATAGCACAGCGGCAGCAGCACCGCGGCCAGAACGCCGATAATGAGGAACGTCTTCTTGCGGCCGATGACGTCGCTGAGCGCGCCGACCGCCACCGCGGAGAAGAACGCCGAGACACTGGCCCCCATCAGGATCAGCGACGAGGTCTGGTTCGGGACCGCGTTGATCACCTTCAGGAAGCTCGGCAGGTAGCCGGAGGTCAGGTAGTAGCCGGCACCGCCGCCGAAGGTGATCAGCAGGTTGACGAGCAAGACGCCGCGATATTCGCCGGAGAACACGTCCTTCACCGGCGCCTTCGAGACCTTCGCCTGCTTGTTGCCCTGCTGGCGCTTGAGCTCCCTAAAGTACGGGGATTCCTCGAGGTTGCGGAAGATGAACCAGCCGAGCAGCGAGCTCAGCAGCCCCGAGAAGAACATGAAGCGCCAGCCCCACACCGCGAACGCATCGCCGGGGAACACCGAGGACGTGATCAGGAAGATGAAGGACGCCAGCAGCGCGCCGATGCCGGCGCCGCCACCACCGACCAGGCCCGACATCGCGCCGCGCCATTGCGGCGGCACCGACTCGGTGCCGATCGTGTGGGTCGAAGCCACGACACCGCCGACGAACACGCCCTGCACCAGGCGCAGGATCAGGAAGATGATCGGCGCGATCACGCCGACCTGAGCGATGGTCGGCAACAGGCCGAACGCCGCCGTGCTGATTCCGACGCCGATGATAGCGATCAGCATGGCCTGCTTGCGGCCATGCACGTCGGCGAAATGTCCGAATACCGCCGATCCCAATGGCCGCATCAGGAGCGTAACGGCGAACGAGCCGTAAACCGCGGCCAGCGACAGCGCCGCATTGCTCGACGGAAAGAACAGCGCGCCGACGACCGGCGCCACGTAGAGCAGAATGAACAAATCGAACAGATCCAGCGCCCATCCGAGCACCGATGCGATGATCGCGTTGACCATCTGCTTGTTGTCGGCCGATGCTTGCGCACCCGCGACCGGCATATCCATCTCAGCCATGTTGTTTTACCTCCCCCGTTTGAGTAGCGCCGCGGTTCGCATCCTTGCGAACCGCGGCAGTTCGTTCAGTCGCGTCTCAGCGGCCGACGAATTTCGGCGGGCGCTTGGCGTTGAAGGCCTCGACGCCTTCCTTGAAGTCTTCCGACTGGCGCAGCCGGCTGTAGCAATGGCCTTCGAGCTCGATGGCGATGGCGAGCGTCGAATCCTCGGTGTCGTTGAGCAGCTTCTTGGCGGTGCGCTGCGCCAGCGGAGAGAAGGTGCGGAGCTCGTCGACCAACTTGTCGGTCGCCTTCTCCAGCTCGGCATCCGGCACGCATTCGGTGGCGATGCCCCAATCATAGGCCTGCTTGGCCGAGATGCGCTTGGAGCGCATCACGATGTCCTTGGTGCGGGTGATGCCGACCATCTTCTGCAGGCGGGCCGAACCGCCCGAGCCCGGGATCTGGCCGAGCTTCTGCTCCGGCAGCGCGTATTGCGTGGTCTCCGAGGCGATGCGGAAATCGCAGGCCAGCGACAGCTCGAAGCCGACGCCGAAGCAATAGCCGCGGTTGGCGACGATCACGGGCTTGGCGCAGCGCGCGGGCGCGGCGATGTTCAAGGCGAGCTTGGAGACGTGCTCGGGGCTCGCCTCCATGAAGCCGCCGATATTGCCACCGCTGGAGAAGTGCTCGCCCTCGCCGCGCACCACGATGACGCGCACGCGCGGATCCTCGTCCAGCGTCTCGAAGGTCAGGCGGAGCTGGTCGCGCTGCGGCATCGCCACGACGTTATAGGGCGGACGGCCCAGGATGATATCGGCGCGCTCATGCGCCTCGTCGATCTCGACCTTGAATCCGTCGAGCTTGGCGAGCCGGGGATCGGCGAATGTATAGGGTGACGGCATGGCTTCTTCCTTCTGTTGATGGGTGATGATCAGGCCGCGTCCGACGGCGGCAGGCGCTCGGCCTCGTATTCTCCGGCGACGAGCAGTCGCCGCAGCAGCTTGCCGACCGGCGATTTCGGAATCGCGTCGACGAAGACGTAGCGGCGCGGCCGCTTGAAATTGGCAAGGCCCGTGGTGCGGCAGAACTGCTCCAGCTCGACCTCGGACACCGCGCGGTTGCGCTTGACGAAGGCGGCGACGATCTTGCCCCACTTCTCGTCGGCCACGCCGACCACCGCGACCTCGTCCACGGCGGGATGCAGCGACAGGCAGCTCTCGATCTCGACCGGCGAGACGTTCTCGCCGCCGGTGATGATCATGTCGTCGACACGGCCGGTGACGAACAGATCGCCGTCGGGATCGACGAAACCGGTGTCACCGGTAAAGTACCAGCCCTCGCGCAGCGATTTTGCGTCGGCCTCGGGGCGGCGCCAGTACCCCTCAAAAGCTTCGTCGCCCGCAAGCGTGGCGATGATCTCGCCCTCCTCACCGACCGCAGCAAGCTCCGCGACCGACTTCGCGCTGATGCGCACGACCTTGACGTGCTGGTTCAACCCGGCCTTTCCCGCAGAGCCGGGTTTTGCCGCGGCGTTCTGGTCGATCGTAAAGGTGTAGATCTCCGAGCTGCCGTAATGGTTGACGAACAGGTCGGGCTTGAACGCTTCGTTCAGCTTCTTCAGCAGGCCGTCAGTCATCGACGCGCCGGCAAAGCCGAGCTTGCGCACGCTGGACACGTCAGTCTTCGCAAAGGCCTCGTGATGGACGAGGTCGTGATAGAGCGTCGGCACCAGATAGAGGTTGGTGATCGCTTCCTGCTCGATCAGCGCCAGCGCCTGGCGGCTGTCATAGCGCGGCAGACAAATGAAGGTGCCGCCGATCAGCGACATCGCCAGCAGCGAGCGAACGCCCATGGTGTGGTAGAGCGGCATCACGCCGAGTGTGCGCTCACCGCGCCCGTAGAGATTTTGCGCGACATGGGCGATCGCCGCGGCCCGCTCGGCACGATGCCGTCGCGGCACACCCTTCGGCCGCGAGGTCGTGCCCGAGGTGTAGAGCATGATCGACCAGGAATCAGCGCCGACGCGCGGCTCGGCATCTAGCGCAGCGTCCGTGATCAGGCCGGCGAAGCTCGTCGCCTCGCCTATTCCGGGATCGACGGAGACGCGCAGCAGCTTGCCTGCCAGCGCCGAGCCCTGCACGGCTTCGGCCGAGATGTCCTGGTAGAACACCGCGCAGGCTTCGGCGTTCTCGATGCAGTAGTCGAGCTCGTCGGCCTTGGCGCGCCAGTTGATCGGCGTGATCACGAGGCCGGCGAACTGGCAGGCCCAGTGCAGCGTCGCCGCCTCCCAGCGGTTTTGCAGCAGCGTGACGACGTGATCACCGGGCTTGAGGCCAAGGCGGTCGAACGACGCAACGAGGGAGGAGATCTTGTCGTACCATTGCCGGTAGGTCAGGCGGAGATCGCCATCGACCAATGCGATGGCGTTGGGATCGCGCGCGGCGCTGGCCATGAAGCTGCTGGCGAGATCAAGCATCTGACGTCTCTTTTTTGGATGAAGCGAGCTGGGCGGCGGCTTCGAGCGCCGCCTGGATGATCGGGGTGTAGCCGGTGCAGCGGCAGATATGCCCGCTGAGGAGATCGCGGATCTCCGCCTCGGTCGGCGCCGGATTCCTCGCGAGGTAGTGGTCGAGCGACATCAGGATGCCGGCGGTGCAGAAGCCGCACTGGAGCGCGTGGTTGCGGCGGAACGCCTGCTGCAGCACGCCGAGCCGGTCGGCCGAGGGCGCGAGCCCTTCGACCGTTTTGAGCTCGCAACCGTCGACCTGCGCCGCGAGGGTCAGACAGGAACGGGTCAGCATGCCGTCGACGACGATGGTGCAGGCGCCGCAGACGCCGTGCTCGCAGCCGACATGGGTACCGGTCGCGCCTAACTGGTGGCGCAGGAAATCGGACAGCAGCATGCGCGGCTCGGCTTCGCCTTCGACCGGCTTGCCGTTGAGCGAGAAGCGGACGGGATGGCGGTGATCGGCCTTGAGACGGGTCATTGCAGCACCTCGCGGATCAGGTCGCGGCCGATCATGCGCACGAGATCGCGGCGGTACCGCGCTGTGGCATGAACGTCGTCGCGGGCGCCGAGCTCGTAGGCAAAGGCATTGAGCGCATCGTCGAGCGCGCTGCCCTCCAGCCGCGGCCAGTCGCGCACGGTCGGGACGTCAGCGACGCCGCCGACGGCGAGACGCACGCCGGTTGACGTTTTCATCGCAGCGCAGGCCACGATGGCGAAATCGCCATGGCGGCGCGCGACTTCACGGAAGGCGAAGCGCGACCCCTTCGTGACCGGCAGCGAGATGCTCTCGATCAATTCATCGTCGCTGCGCGCGGTCAGCATCATACCGGAGAAAAAGTCCTTCGCGGCGACCCGGCGACGGCGCTTGGCGCTGCGGAGCAGCACCTCGCCGCCGAGCGTGACCATTGCCAGCGGCATCTCGGCGCTGGGATCGGCATGCGCGAGCGAGCCGCAGATGGTGCCGCGGCTGCGGGTCTGCATGTGTCCGACCCAGGGCAGCGCCAGCGCGACCAGCGGCAGCGCCTCGGCGAGGTCAGGCCATGCGAGTAGATCGGCTTGGCGTACACCGGCGCCGATCATAACGGCATCGCCCTTCCGCTCGATCTGGCGCAGCTCCCTGATGCGCATGATGTCGATCAGCAGCTTTGGCTTGGCGAGGCGCATGTTCAGCATCGCCATCAGCGATTGCCCGCCGGCGAGCACGCGCGCATCGCCGCCCTGCTGCGCCAGCCCTTCGAGGACGTCGCCAACGCTCCCGACGCGGAGATAGTCGAATGCGGGCGGTTTCATCGGCGCCCCCCGAACAGCCTGGCGACCTTCGCCAGCAGCGCGAACAGCGAGAAGCCGCCGCCCTCCGCGCCGCCACCACCGGCCTTGCGCGCCAGCGCAGTGAAGAACTGGCCGATGATCACCCGCGTCGCGCCGTCGAGCAGACGACCGCCGATGCTGGCGACCTTGCCGCCGATCGCGGCGTCATAGCTATAGGTCAGCTTGGTCCCACCGTTGCCGTCGGGCGCGAGCGTGACCCGTCCCTCGGCGTTGCCAAAGCCGAGCGCGCCGGTGGCGCCGCCACGCAAGGTGACAGCATGCGGCGGATCAAGATCGAACAGCTCGACATCGGCGCGATAGCGGCCGGTGACGGGACCGATGCCGAGCGTGACGTCGGCGCGGAAATGCGTGTCGGTGACCTTGTCGACGCGCTGGCAGCCGGGGATGACGGATTGCAGCGTCGCGGGATCGAGCAGCATCGCCCAGACCTGCTCGGGCGCACCCTTCACCGAGGCCTGCCCCTCACCGCGCAGCCGGCGATCACCCTCGCGCATGGGCGCAGCCGTTGCGCCGCCCGCGGGCGGCGGCGCTTCGGCACCGCGCACCAGTTCGACAAGCCGCGCCGGCACCAGCGGCAAGGTGATATCGGCGACGCCGAGCGCATCCGCGACCGCATTGGCGAGGCACACCGGCGTCGACATGCAATTGCCCTCGCCCACGCCCTTCGCGCCGAGCGGCGTGAACGGCGACGGCGTCTCCATGTGGAAGATCTCGGGCTCCGGCACCTCTGTCGTGGTCGGCAGCAGATAGTCGGCGAGCGTTCCCGTCAGGAAGCTGCCGTCCGCGGCATAGGCATATTCCTCGAACAGCGCGGCGCCGAGCGCCTGGGCAAAACCGCCGCGGATCTGGCCGTTGACCATGCCTGGATGCAGAATCGTGCCGCAATCGTGCATGGTGACGTAGCGGTCGATCCGCGTCTCCAGCGTGACAGGATCGATCTCGACGCCGCAGAAGTCGAAGATGAAGCCGTGGCAGAGCGAGGAGTTGATGCGGTCGTTCTCATCGGGCGGCGTCAGCTCCGGAGGGGTCCAGAACACGGTCTCGCGGATGGTCTGGCCGGCATCATCAGGCAGCGAGCCCGGCGACCAATGGCTGAGCGCGGCGACGCGCGAGAATGCGATCCGGTTCTCCGGATTGTGCTTCGAGGCGACAAAGCCCTTTGCAAATACGATGTCGGCAACTTCGACATTGAGCTGGCTCGCGGCGATGCGAGCGAGCCGGCCGGCGACGCGCTCGGCCGCGAGCTTCGCGGTGCCCGCCACCGCCGCGGCAAAACGGCTGGCGTAATTGCCTGACGCGATCGACCAGGCATCCTTGGCGGTGTCGATCTCGGTGTTGACGCGGATGTCCTTGGGTTGGAGGCCGAACACGTCGGCGACGACCTGCGACAGCACGGTGCGATGGCCCTGCCCTTGCGGCACCGAAGCCACGTGCACCGTGACGCTGCCGACCGGATCGAGCCCGACCGTCGCTGTCGCCTGCGCGCCGTTCTTGGGACCGGCCTTGCGGCGCTCGGCCGCCGTCAGCACGGTCGTGATGTAACCCATGTTGGAGACGCTGGGCTCGACCACCGCGGTGAAGCCGATGCCATACAGGCGGCCCTGCGCGCGTGCCTCATCACGTTTCGCCTTCAGCTCCGCAAGCCTGCCCTGTTCGACCGCACGCGCGACGGCTTCCTGGTAGTTGCCGGAATCAAGCAGAGCACCGGTCGCCGTGCGATAGGGGAATGCGCCTGAAACGATCAGATTGCGCTTGATGACATCGAGCGGATCGAGGCCAAGGCCGATCGCGATCCGCTGCACCAGACGTTCGAGCGCGAAATAAACCTGCGGGCCGCCAAAGCCGCGATTGAGGCCGGTCGGCGTCTTGTTGGTGACGACGACGCGGTTGCGGATATTGACGTTGTGGATGTCGTAGGCGCCGGTCAGATTACCGTGCATGCGGTACAGCGTGGCCGGCTCCGGCGCGCGCAGATGGGCGCCGCAATCCTCGACCTGGTCCCAGTCGAGCGCGAGGATCTTTCCGTCGGCCGCGACCGCCGCCGACAGCGTCGTCGCGCGGTTGGTCGCCGACACCGACGCGGTGAGATGCTCGAGCCGGTCCTCGATCCACTTGACCGGCCGTCCCGTGACACGCGCGGCCGCCGCAATCAGCACGATGTAAGGGAACACACCCTGCTTGACGCCAAAGCTGCCACCGGAATCCGGCGGCGTGCGCAGCCGCAGCCGGTTGCCCGGCACTTTCAGCGCACGCGCGATCACCGTGTGGATGCTGAACGGGCCCTGGAAATTGGCGAGCACCTCATACGCATCCTCGCCGGCATCGTGCGAGGCGACGACGCCATAGGTCTCGATCGGCGTGCAGGAATTGCGCGGATATTTGATATCGATGGAGAAGCGATGCGGCGCATCCGCGAAGGCATTTTCGGGATCGCCATACCGGAAGGCGCGGTCGCTGGCGAGATTGCCGGGAAAGCCGTCATGCAGCACCGGCGCACCGGGCGTGATCGCGTCCAGCGGATCGACGACGGCGCCGCGCGGGCGGTATTCGACATTGATGAGCTCAGCCGCATCTTCGGCCCGCGCGCGATCGGTCGCGACGACCACGGCGACGGGCTCGCCGACATAGCGCACGCGATCCATCGCGATCGGCCAGCACTCGACCGGCGCCTTCACGCCGACGACGAGGCTCGTGGTGACGGCCTTGACGTCGCGTCCGGTCAGAACTGCTGCAACGCCCGGCAGGCGCTTTGCAGCTTCAGCATCGATGGAGAGAACATCGGCATGCGCATGCGGCGAGCGCAGGATCGTTGCGTGCAGCGTGCCGGGCTGAACGCCGAGATCGTCGATGAAGCGGCCGCGGCCAGAGAGCAGCGCGGCATCCTCGACGCGCTCAATCGAACGTCCGACCCACGGCTCATCGCCACTTCCCGGATTTGCGGATTTGACCGCCTGCAGCATATCCCGGCATACCTCCCGACGCGTTCTTTGACGCGACGATGACGTTTGTCAGGACAGGGGTGCAGGGCCCATACCGCCCGCTCTCACGACTTACCAAATCGTCTCATTCGAGAGCGTGCAGCGCAATATCAGTCTGGAAGAATCAACCAGCAAGACGCGAGACGTTGCGAAACTCGCGCGGGCTGACGCCGGCGTGATCACGGAAGAAGCGCGTGAAATGCGCCGGCTCCGGAAAACCAAACCGCTCGCTGAGCTCGCCGAGCGGCGTGTCCTCGCGCATCACAGCCTCCAGCGCGCGCTCCATGCGGACGACGTTGAGATAGATTTTTGGCGAGACCCCGAGCGAGGTCTCGAACAGGCGGAAGAACTGCGCGCGCGAGAGCCCTGCGCCCTTCACGAACTGATCGACATTGGCATAGGAGTCATGCACGCGCATCGCATCCATCGCGCGGCGGATGCGCCAGTCGCAGCTCACCGCGCTCATGCCGCGGATCGAGGTCGGAAAGCTGCGCCAGGGCGTGAACCGCTCGATCACCGCGATCATGAGATCGGACAGCGTCTGCTCGTGGGTGCGCACCGCATCGGGATTCGCCATCATTTCAGCGGCCAGATGCAGCGTGAGCTGGCGGATGCGCGGCGACACTTCGCCCGAGGGACGCTCGAAAAAGCCCGGCGCGCCGCTCGCGGCCCAACCGGGGCGGAACTCCTTCAGCCATTCCGGCTCGATATAGAGCGCCATGATCAGCGTGCGCGGGCGATTGACGTCATGCACATAGGCATGCGGCTTCCAGCCGTCGACGAGCACGGCAGCAGCGTCCGTCAGCGGCGTGACCTGGTCACCGACCATAAACTGCGTGTCGGCGCCCTCGACCTTGAGCAGGACGTGGCAGTGATGATGAGCGTGGCGGACCAGTGAACGGTCCATGTCGAGCAGAGCGACCCTGCCGAAAGCGCCATGAGCGATGCGCAGGGCCGTCGACATCAGTTCCTTCCTCCCAGCATTGCGCTGCAAAATGGTTGCTTTGTTGGCGCGGCACTATAGGCAGCACCCGCTTCATATTCCAACGATGCAAACCGACGCAAGTTGCTTGGAGGCGGTAACCGGCTCATGCACGCGCCTCCGCGAGAAGGCGCGCGACCGCGGCGCTGGGGTCGGCCTGCAACGCCGTGGCGAGATCGACGTCCTCCTCGCCCTTGACGCGGATGCGCTTAAAGGCGAGCTCGGGCGCACTGACCGGCGCGGTCGCATCCAGGCCCATCTTGGCGCTGATGCCGTTGTCGGTGGTCGGGTCGAGTTTTGAGCCGAGCGCGCCGGAGACGACCATGAGATCGCGGTCGGCCTGGAAGCGCGTCGCCACCGCCCATTCGATCTCCTCGGACGAGGAGATGTCGACGTCCTTGTCCACCACGACCACCTGCTTGATGTCGTAATGCGCGCCGAAGGCGCACATCATGATGTTCTTGGGCTCGCCGTCATTGGCCTTGTCGATCTTGATCACGAGATGGTAGCGGCAGGTGCCGCCGCGCGTCAGGCGAACGTCGAGCACGTTCGGGAAGCTGCGGCGCAGATGCTGGAGCAGCGTCGCCTCGCGCGGCACGCCGCCGAGGATCAGATGCTCGAAGCCGCCGCCAACGATGGTGTGGAAGATCGGCGCCTTGCGATGCGTGATCGCATCGACCTCGATCACCTCGCGATTGGCGCGCGGGCCATAATATTGGGGGAATTCACCGAACGGTCCCTCAGGCTCGCGCACGGCCTGCAGGATGCGCCCCTCGATCACGATCTCCGCATGGGCGGGAACGCGGACCGAATTGGTGCGGCACTTCACGACGTCGACGGGCGCGCCGAGCAGCGCGCCGGCAATCGCCATCTCGTCCTCGTCGAGCGCCGCGATCGCCTGCGAGGCCAGCATCAGCGCCGGATGCGCACCGATCACGATCGCGATCTCCAGCGCCTGGCCCAGCTCCTCGGCCAGGCGATAATAGGAGAAGGTGTGCCGCGGCAGCAGCAGCACGCCGATGCGATTCTTGCTGGAGATCTGGCAGCGGTGGATCGAGACATTCTGCACGCCGGTCTTGGGATTGCGGGCAATCAGCAAGCCGGCCGTGATGTAGGGTCCGCTGTCGCGCTCATTGTGCTTGGGCACCGGAAGCTGACGAAGCAGATCGACGTCTTCGTGGACGACGTCCTGCACCGGCCCGCTCGCGACCTCATGCGTCGGCAGCGGACAGCTCGCCGCGGCCAGGAACCGTGGCAGCAGCTGCTCCTCGGTGACACCGATGGAATCGGCGACCCAGTCGCGGCCGGCGAAGAGATTGGCGACGACGGGGATCGCGTGTCCATCGGGCCGCGGAAACAGCACCGCGCTATCGCGCTCCAGCCGCTTGGCTATGGCGGCGAGCTCATCAGCCAGCCCAATACCCTCGCGGGCAATCGCGAGCCTGCCGCGCTCGGCGAGGTAAGCGAGCCAGGTGCGCAGATCGGCTTGCGCCTTGGCGCTTGTTCCAGCCGGAGTTTCTATTTGCATGTAACGGGTCTTTCCTTGGGTCTTCAGATCAGGGCGCTACCTTGCGCAGCGTCGGCGAGCGGCGCTTGAGCGCCTCGTCCTCGCCCCAGCGTCGCACCACGCCGATATCGATGTCGTAGAGATCGAGCACGCGGCCGACGGTGTGCTCGACCATGTCTTCGAGATTTTCCGGCTTGGCGTAGAAGGCTGGCACGGGCGGCGCGATGATCGCGCCCATCTCGGACAGCGCCGTCATCGTCCTGAGATGTCCGGTATGCAGCGGGGTCTCGCGCACCATCAGCACCAGGCGCCGCCGCTCCTTGAGCACGACGTCGGCGGCGCGCGTCAGCAACGTCGTGGTCACGCCGGAGGCGATCTCGGACATCGAGCGCATCGAGCACGGCGCCACGATCATGCCGGCGGCGCGGAACGAGCCGCTCGAAATTGCCGAGGCCATGTCGTCGATCCCATGGCAGACATTGGCAAGCTCCCTCACCTCCGCGATCTTCAGGTCCGTCTCGTAGGCAAAGGTCAGCTCGGCGGTCTTCGACATCACCAGATGCGTCTCGACGCCGGCATTGCGCAGGAGCTGCAGCAGGCGCACGCCATAGGTGACGCCGGAGGCGCCGGAAATGCCGATGATCATCCGCTTGGGCGTGGTGTCCTGCATAGGTCCGGTTTCGCTCCCTGAGCACGCGCCCTTGAGGCGCGGTCCGCCGCAAGACTAGGCAATCGCAGCCATCACCACAAATAATGATTGATTATATTATTCATCATCTGAGATGATGACATGAGCTGGATTGGCGAACGAAGGACTGGCACCGTGGAACTCAGGCAGATGCAATATTTCCTATGCCTGGCCGAGGAGAAGAACGTCACAAGGGCCGCGCGCCAGCTCAACATCGTGCAGCCGGCGCTGAGCATGCAGATCGCCAAGCTCGAGGCCGAGCTTGGCCAAAAACTGTTCGACCGCAGCGTCCAGGGTATGACGCTGACCAGCGCCGGCGAAGCGCTGGTGCGGCTGACGGCCCCGATCGTGCGCGATGCCGAATATGCCCGGCAGGAGATGGCGCAGCTCGGCGGGCGCATCTCCGGCCGCGTCTCGGTCGGCCTCATCACATCGGTCGCGCAGAGCACGATGGCGAGTTCGTCGGCGACCGTCGCGAGCCGCTTTCCCGAGATCACGCTGTCGGCCTGCGAGGGTTACACCGAGACGCTGGTCGATTGGGTCAACACCGGCCAGCTCGATTTCGCGCTGATCAACGTGCCGCGGCGGAAGACGCCGCTGGCCGCGCATCAAATCATGGACGAGGAGATGGTGTTCGCCTGCCGCAAGGACAGCCCGATCAGGCCACCGGCAAAATTGCGCTTCGATCACATCGCGGGTTTTGACCTCGTGCTGCCCTCCAAGCGTCACGGCCTGCGGCTGATCCTCGACGAGCAGGCCGCCGCCGTCGGCATCGACCTGCGGCCGCGCCTAGAGCTCGACACCCTGCCCGCGCTCTGCGACGTGATCGCGACCACCGATTTCGCCACGGTGCTGCCGACCATCGCGCTCCGGCAATCGCTTGCGAGCGGCGCCATTCGGGCGCATCGCTTCGACGCGCAGCGGATCCTGCGCTCGATCGCCTGGGTGCATCACCCCCGGCGCGCCGTGTCGGTCGCAGCCAAGGCCGTGCTCGACGTCATCAGCCACGATCTGGCGCAGGCGGCCGCCGTCGCACGAGAGTTCGTGGAGCCCTCCTCCGGCGGCAAAGGCTCCTCTTCTCGCAAGGACCGTCGCAAGCCGCGAAATCGTGCCGGTTAGAACCGATCGAGATTGGCGCTCTGTACGTTGAAAGTCGCGATCGCCGATCAGATATTGCATGAGCCCGCCCTCGCGTCCGGACCGACCATCGCCCGCCATGCCCTTCTTCCGGCTCAACGACGACCATGTTCTCCCCGACGACCTCGGGGAGTTCGACCCCGAGACCGTGCCGCGCACCCTCGCCGCCTTCGGTGGCCGCATGGTCACCAAGGGCATGGAGCTGGCCATGCACGCGCATCGCAAGGATGAGCTGGTCCTGACCTTGCGCGGCATCGTCAGGCTGGAGGCGGGACACGGCGTCTGGATCGTGCCGCCGCGCTGCGCGGTGTGGATCCCCGGAGATGTACCGCACAGCGTCAGCATGATCGGCGATGTCGAGATGCATTGCCTGTTCATCGAACCGGAGGCGGTGCCGGCGCTGCCGCGGCAATGCTGCGCGCTGTCGATCTCGCCTTTGCTCGCGAGCCTGCTGGTCCATGCCACCCACATGCCTGTGATGTACGATGTCGACGGCGCCGACGGTCGGATCGCAACCGTGCTGCTCGACCAGCTCGCGGTCGCGCCGGTCGAGGAGCTGCGCTTCCCGATGCCTGTCGACGCGAGGCTGCGCCGCATCGCGAGCGCATTGATGGAAGATCCGTCGGATCGCGCCACGATCGACGATTGGGGCCGGCGCATCGCGGTTGCCCCTAGAACCCTCACCCGCATCCTGCAACGCGAGACAGGCATGAGCTTTGGCCGCTGGCGTCAGCAGCTCCACATCCTGATCGCGCTTCAGCGCCTCGACCAGGGTGCCTCGGTGCAAACAGTGGCGCTCGACCTCGGCTATGAGGGTGCGAGCGCCTTTGTCACCATGTTCCGCAAGGCGCTGGGCAAGCCGCCGGCGCGATACCTCGCCGAACGCCGTATCGCCGCGCACTGACCGGAATTCGCAATCGATTGTCCGATTCGCCGAATGCGGCTTGAGGGATGATCTCGTATCCAGGCTCCCGTAGCGCCGGCGGCGCATTGCAAGGGAGCCGATCACCATGGATTCACTCAGCACGGGCCTCGTCGCCGAGGTCCTCCATCGCCTTCACCAGGACGCAGAGATCGCCGACGCGCCGCTGATGCAGGCCCTCGTCGATGAAGCCGGCAGCCGCGAAGAGATGATCAGCCAGGCCATCGCGGCCGAGAGCCGTGATCTCAACGAAGTCTACCAGAACTATGCGAACAATTTCCTGAGCGTCTCGCCGCGGTTCGGGCGTTTCCTCTATATGTGCGCCCGCGCCTGCAAGGCGAAACGCATCGTCGAGTTCGGCTCGTCGATGGGAATTTCGGCGATCTATATGGCGGCCGCGCTGCGCGACATGGGCGGTGGCCGCCTGATCGGGACCGATCTCGAACCCGGCAAGATCGAGCGCGCCCGCGCCAACGTCGCCGCCGCGGGCCTCGCCGACTTCGTCGAGTTCAGGCTCGGCGATGCCCGCGAGACCCTCGCCTCCGGCTTCGGTGAGATCGACATGGTGATGCTCGACGGCGCCTTCACGCTCTATCTTCCCATTCTCCAATTGCTGGAGCCGCAATTGAAGCCCGGCGCGCTCATCGTCGGTGAGAACGCGTTCGAGGAAGCCTCCGGCTATATCGACTACGTCAGAGATCCCGGGAACGGCTACCTCTCGCTGTCACTGCCGTTCGACCCCGGCCGCGGCAACGAACTCACGATCAAGACCTGATCATCCGGGAGCCAAGCCTTGAACGAGCCGGGCCAGTCACCGCAAATCCCCGAACCATCACAGGGACGGGTCACAAAAATGTTGCTGCGCTGGCTGATGCGCTCCGTGCGCGTCACCGCCGTCGAGACGCTCTCGCCGCGCTTTCGACTCATCGAACTCGAAGGCGAGGCCCTCAAGGACGTCGCCTGGACTGCCGGACAAAAGATCCAGGTCGCGATGGGTGCGGGCCTCAGCGCACGCACCTATACGCCGATGTCGTGGGACACGGGCCGCGGCAGGACGCGGCTGCTCGCCTTCGCGCATGGCGACGGCCCGGGCAGCCGATGGGTGAGTGGCTTGCGCACAGGCGATGCCTGCCAGTTCTTCGGCCCGCGCCATTCGCTCGATCTTGCCGGTCTGGAGGCGCCTGTCGTTGTGTTCGGCGACGAAACTTCGTTTGGCGTCGCTGCAGCTCTGCGCAACAATCTGCAGGCCGGCGGCGCGCTCCACATGTTCGAAGCCACAGATATCGCGGAGTCGCGGCAAGCGCTGGATGCCATCAACCTTCGAGAAGCGAGATTGATCGCACGCAGCACCAGCGAGAACCATCTCGCGACTGTTGAAGCGGAAATGCTGCGCCTTGCTGCAAACGGAGCGCAATTCGTGCTGACCGGCAAGGCATCCTCGATCCAGCGCATCAGTCGCGCGCTGAAAGCCGCGGGCGTTGCGTCATCGCGCATCAAGGCCAAGGCTTATTGGGCACCGGGCAAGACCGGGCTGAATTGAGCTTTTCTTCACTCGGATAAGATGTCGCGCCCACTGCAGAATGAGACGGGTTGGTAAGTTTTGAGACCAGCAGGCATGACGGTCGCATTCGCGAGCTAATTACGATCCAGGCGTAGAAAATCGCGACTTGGCGCTCACCCCGACGACTCCTGTCCCGGACGATCCCAGGTCTGGCAGAACAAGCAGTCGGGAGATTCAGTCCGAGATGACACGGTTCGATCGCAGCAAGATCACGGACAGCGCAACGCGGTACGCTGAGGAGTTTCGTCCCGACCGCCGGATTCTGCTGTCGCTCGTTGCAGGCGCCGCTATCGCCGCGACCGGACTGCGCTCTGCGCAAGCACAAGATTATCCCGCCCGCCCCGTGCAGGTGCTCGTGCCCTTTGCCGGCGGCAGCGCCAGCGACGTGATCACGCGCATCCTGCTCAACCACATGTCGACCTCGCTCGGGCAAGCCTTCGTGGTCGACAACCGCCCCGGCGCCGGCGGCAATATTGGCACCGCAGCCGCAGCGCATGCCGCCCCGGACGGTTACACCTTGCTGATGAGCACCTCCGGCCCGCTGGCCGCGAACAAGGCGCTCTACAAGGATCTGCCCTACGATCCGCTGAAGGACCTCGCCCCGATCGGCCTGTTCGCAACGCTGCCGAATGTCATCGTGATCAATTCGAAACTGCCGCCGAAATCGCTCGCCGAGCTGATCGACTACGCCAAGGGCCATCCCCGCGAGCTGAACTACGGAACGGTCGGCGTCGGCTCGTCGCAGCATCTGGCGGCGGCCTATTTCGAGCAGCTCACCGACACCGAGCTCACGCACGTTCCCTACCGCAACATCGCCGCATATACGCCGGACTTCATCGCGGGCCAGGTCCCGCTCGGCTTCCAGCTGCTGCCGAACGTCCTCGGCCTGATCAAGAGCGGCGATGCGCGACCGCTCGCGGTTGCCAACGACAAGCGCATGACGGCGCTGCCTGACGTGCCGACCGCGTCCGAGGCCGGCCTGAAGAACTACGAGAGCGCGGCGTGGCTTGCGCTGCTCGCGCCGGCGAATACCGACAAGGCCGTCGTCGACAAGCTCTACAAGGCAATGGTCGAAGCGATGAACGATCCGAAGGTGCGCGCCCTCTTCGTCGAACAGGGCGCCGAGCCGCTGGTGATGGACTCCACGCGCCTGACGGACTTCATGACCGCTGAGACCACGAAGTGGGCGGGGATCATCAAGAAGATCGGCATCGAACCGATGTAAGGATCACATCGAGCCGGTGTGATCACATCGCATCGATGTGAGGATTACACCAGGCTCGACTTGCCGCGGCTCAGCACCTCGCCGGCGCCCTTGTCGCCGACGATCCTGCCCTGCTCGTATACCACCCGCCCCCGCGCGATGGTGGTGACGGGCCAGCCGGTGATGTCAAAGCCTTCCCACGGCGTGTAGTCGGAGCCGTGGTGCAGATCGGCCTGCTGAATCTTCTTCGTCAGCTTGGGGTCCCACAGCGCGATGTCGGCATCGAAGCCGACGCCGATCGAACCCTTGCGCGGGTAGAGGCCGTAGATCCGCGCATGGTTGGTCGCGGTCAGCTCGACAAACTTCTGCAATGTAATGCGTCCCTTCGAGACGCCCTCCGAGAACAGGATCGGCAGCCGCGTCTCGACGCCGGGAATGCCGTTCGGCACCCAGCGGAATGACGTCCGTGCATTCGGCGTCAGCTTGCCCTTGGGATCGTCGTAGCGGAACGGGCAGTGGTCGGACGAGAAGGTCTGGAACACGCCCGTGCTGATACCTTCCCAGATCGCCTGCTGGCTTTCCGCATCGCGCGGCGGCGGCGAGCAGACATATTTCGCGCCCGTGATGTCCATGTTGAGGCCCTTCATGTCGTCGGCCGTCAGCGTGATGTATTGCGGGCAGGTTTCGGCATGCACCGGCAGGCCGCGCTGCTGGGCCCAGCGCACCTGCTCCATCGCCTCGCGGCCTGAGACGTGCACGATCATGATGGGAACGCCGATCACCTCGGCATGGCTGATGGCGCGATGCGTCGCCTCGCGTTCGACCGCCTGCGGCCGCGAGGTGCCGTGATAATAGGGCGCGATGTGGCCTTCGCGCTCGAGCTTGCTGGTGAGGAAGCGGATCGCGTCATAGCCCTCGCAATGGACCATCACCAGCGCCTCCTCGCGCCGTGCGACGTCGAAGACTTCGAGCAGTTGCTTATCGCTGAGCACGAGGTCGTCATAGGTCATGAACACCTTGAACGAGGTGTAGCCGTCCTTGACGAGGGCCGGCAGCTCCTGCCCGAGCACGACCGCGGTCGGGTCGGAGATGATGAGATGGAAGGCCGTGTCGATGTAGCACTCGCCCTCGGCGAGCTTGCGGTAGTTCTCGACGCAGGTGCGCAGCGAGGTGCCCTTCTCCTGCAGCGCGAAGGGCAGCAGCATGGTGTTGCCGCCGGCTGCCGCCGCGCGCGTCGCCGAGGCGAAATCGTCGGCCATGACGACGTCGGGGCCGGAGGGCTGCGAAATGTGGACGTGGCTGTCGATGCCGCCGGGCAGCGCGAGCAGGCCCGTGGCATCGATCTCGCGCGCCGCGCCCTCGATGCTGTCGGCGATGCTGACGATGCGGCCGTCGCGAATGCCGATATCGGCGCGAAACTCGTCGCCGGCCGTCACGATGGTGCCGCCGCGAATGGCGAGATCGAGCTGCGTCACAGGAGTCTCCGTCACTTGATGCCTGCTGATGTCTGGAAGATCCGGCCCCATTGCGCAAGAGCCCCGATGTCGCCCCCGGCGAGCTCGAGCGTCCGCCACAGCGTCACCGCGACCGAATCCAGCACGGCGATGTTCAATTCCCGTTCGAGCGATGCGGCGAGCGCGGCACCGTCGAGATTGGTGCAGAGGATGACGACGGCATCGGCGCCCTCCGCGGCCACAGCGCGGCTCATATCCGCGATGGTCGCGGGCGCGACCTCGCCAAAGGAAAAATTGTCGCGCAGGCCGAGATGCCGCTCGGCAAGCGGGGCGACGCCGTCCTCCGCCCAGACGGCACCGATGCGCCGCTGCACATCATCCGTATAGGGCGAGACCAGGCCGACACGTTTTGCCCCCAGCGCGCGGGCGGCATCGATGCAGGCGAGCGTCGATGTGGTCGCGGGGACACCGGTGCGCGCGGTGATCGCCTCGCACAGGCTCCGGTCGCGGCCGATGCCGAGCCAGCTTGCGGAGGTGCCGTTCCACGCGATGGCGTCGACCTTGGCGTCCGCCAGCAGATCCGCCGCCGGCAGCATCACCGAGGCATCGAACTGGTTCAGCGCCGCGGCGTCGAGCGCAATCTCGGTGACGCGGAAGCGCGAGAAATGCGCGGTGACGCCGTCGACGCCGGCCAGCATGGCGCTGGTGACGGGCTCCAGCACCGAGTTGGAGGACGGCGTGATCATGCCGAGGCGCTTGCGCATGGTGGTCATCTTCCTGCGGCCCGTTGCCTGACGGGGGTGACATTGTGTCTGGCCCACAGCGCTTCCGCAACCTTCTGCGCCTCGCGAACCAGCTCGGCACCATCGGTGCTCAGCAAGCGGCCGTCCTCGATCACGATACGGCCATCGACAATGACGGTCTTTACGTTATTGCCGTTGCCGGACCACACCAGCGCGCCGAAACCGTCGATGACGGGTGCGAGTGTCGGCTCGGACAGGTCGAGCAGGACCAGATCCGCCTTCTTCCCCACCGTGATCGAGCCGATCGCGTCGCCCAGCCCGAGCGCTTCGGCGCCGCCCTGTGTCGCCCAGCGGAGCGCCGTCCGCGCGTTCAGCCCGTCCTTCTCGCCGCGGATCCGCTGCATGGCGACCGCCCAACGCATCGCCTCGAACATATCGCCCGAAAACGTATCGGTGCACAGCGCCATCCGGGCGCCGTGACGCGCGATCGAGGCCGCGGGCGCGATGCGACCGGTCTTGGCATTGCCGATCGGCGTATAGGCCATTGTCGCCTTCGCAGCGCCGAGCGCGGCTTCGTCATCGGCGGTCACGTGGATGCAATGCGCCGCAATCAGGCGCTGGTCGAGCAGCCCGGCCGCATCGAGCACCTCGACCGGCGACCGGCCGCTGCGCGCCTGGGTTTGCGACACCTCGATTGGGCTCTGGCAGACGTGGGTGTGGACGTTGCCGCCATATCTCTGCACGAGACCGGCGACCTCGCGCAGCAGATCGTCCGAACAGGTATCCGGTGCATGCGGGGCAAAGTCGCACCTGATCCGGCCATTGTCGTGGCCTTGCCAGCGTTCGACCAGCGCAACGTTCTCGGCGATGCTCGCAGCACCAATGGCGGCCGAATAGTCGTAACGCTTCTGCGTCAAGGCTTCCGGATCGGCGTCGTGGATCCGGCCCGCGATGACCGCGCGCGAGCCAAGCTCGGCATGCGCCTTGGCCAGCGCTTCCGGGTAGCGGTAGAAATCGACGATCGTCGTCGAGCCCGTCCGCAGCATCTCGTAGACGCCGAGCCGCGACAGCGCGGTGGCCTCGCCCTCGGTCAGCCGATGTCCTTGCGGAATGCCGGCCGTGAACATCGGCGCAAAGCCGAGATCCTCGATCATGCCGCGCGTGATCATCAGCGGCGTGTGGTTGTGAACGTTGACCAGCCCCGGCATCACGAGCTTGTCGCGCGCGTCGATCGTCCGCTTTGCTGACCAACGCTTCGCGAGCTCGTCGCCATCGCCGACGTCGACGATGCGGCCGTGCTCGATGGCAACCGCGCCGCCTTCGACCATGCGATCGGCGCCGTCCAGGGTGACGAGAAGTCCGCCCTTGACCAGGAGATCACAGGCGCGCGGTATTGTTGCTGATTCCATCGCTCAAGACGCCTGCGCAAGGCGCGTCGACTCCTCCCGGATCAGGGACAGGATGTGGCGCTTTGCGTCATTGAATTCGGGGCTGGTGATGTCGCGCGGGCGCGGCAGGTCGAAATTGACGGCCTCGCGGATCCGGCCCGGCCGCTTGGTCATCACTACGATCTTGTTGCCGAGCACCAGCGCCTCGTCGACGCTGTGGGTGACGAACACGATGGTGCAGCGGCGCTTCTGCCAGATCGCGACCAGCTCTTCCTGCATTTCGAGCTTGGTCTGGGCGTCGAGCGCGGCGAACGGCTCGTCCATCAGGATCACGCTCGGGTTCATCAGCAGCGCCCGGGCGATACCGACCCGCTGGTTCATGCCGCCGGACATCTCGGACGGATGGTGATGCTCGAAACCGCGCAAGCCCACGAGATCGATGAACTCCATGGCGCGGTCGTAACGCTCGGCCTTGGCGACGCCCTTGAGCTTGAGGTGGAAGGCGATGTTGTCGATCGCCGTCAGCCACGGCATCAGGGTCGGTTGCTGGAACACCACGCCGCGGTCTGAGCCGGGCCGCTCCACCTGCTTGCCGTCCACCAGCGTGCGGCCGGAGGTCGCCTGCTCGAAGCCGGCGATGATGTTGAGCAAGGTCGACTTGCCGCAGCCGGACGGGCCGAGCAGGCAGACGAAGTCGTTGGCCTCGATGTCGAGATTGATGTTGTCCAAGGTTAGCAGGTCGCGGCCGCGCCGCTTGTCGGAGAACACCTTGACGATGTTGCGAAGCTCGATTGCCGCCATCAGCCCGCCCTGCCCTGCACGGTGGTTGTCTGCTGCCAGCGCAGCGTGCGTGCCATGATCGCCTTGAGGCCGAGATCGGAGAGATAGCCGAGCAGCCCGATCGAGATCATTGCCGCGAGCACGATGTCGTAGCGCAGGAAGTAGTAGGAATCCCACAGCACGTAGCCGAGGCCGCTCTTGACCGCGACCATCTCGGCGGTGACCGTCAGCATCCAGGCCGATCCGACGGCGATGCGCAGGCCGGCGAAGATCGAGGGCAGCGCCGCCGGCAGCACGATGTCGGTCAGCATCTGCCGACCGTTCGCGCCCATCATCGCGCCGGCGCGGACGAGATTATGGTCCACGGTCTTCACGCCGTGGATGCTGTTCATCAGCACGGGAAAGAAGGCACCGAGGAAGACGAGGAAGATCGCCGGCTTGTCGGCAATGCCGAACCAGATGATGGCGAGCGGAATCCAGGACACCGGCGGGATCGGCCGCAGCATCTGCAGCGTCGGCTCCAGCGTCTTCTCGAACAGGCGCGACCAGCCGATCGCGACACCGGCGAGAATGCCGAGCAGGCTCGCCAGTGCAAAACCGCCGAACACGCGGAGCGCGCTGGCGAACGCGTCGCGCAGCCAGTGCCCGGAATAGGTCTGCGTGGTCTCGTCGAAGCCGAACACCCAGTCCCCGAGCGCGTGCAGCACCGCGCTCGGCGCCGGCAGCAGCGCCGGCGGCAGCATGCCGCTGCGGGCAAAGGCCTCCCAGCCCGCGATCAGCAGCGCAGGGACAATGACGCGTTCGAGCCCCTGGAACGCCCGCGTCAACCGGAACGCCGGCTTGGCCGGAGAGACGTCAGTAACCGAGGTCATTCTTGGCCTTTCCGGTGGCCTTCTCCAGGAACGAATAGTCCATGTTCTTCTCCGCTTCCGCGGAGACATCCTTGGAGATGTATTTGAGGTCGCGCATCATCGCAGCGATCGCGAGCGTCTGCGAACGATGGATCGCGGGATCGGGCGAGGCATTGTTCAGCGCTTCGGTTGCCACGGTCTTGTCGAGGCCGGTGAGCTTGTTGATGACTTCGATCCACGGCCCCTTGTCGGCGATCAGCTTGTTGTCGAGCTCGACCACCGCGCTGACGATGCCTTGCACGCCGGCGCGCTGGCTGGCGATCACGTCGGAGCGGGTGACGATCAGGTTGGTCAGGTTGCCCGCGGCCTGGTCATACGGCAGCACGAAATGCTTGCCGGCGCCGGCGAGCCGGATCTGCGAGGCGAACGGCTCGACCGAGCAGATCATGTCGACCTCGCCGCGCTGCAACGCCGCGAGATGGTCGGACGGATTGGGAATGTTGATGAACTGGATGTCCTTGTTGGGGTCGACACCCTGCTTGAGGAAGGCGCCGCGCATGTGGATGTCCTGCGCGTTGCCGCGGGAGGCCGCGACCTTCAATGGCTGGCCGTCGCTCTTCGCCTTCGTCACGGTCGCCTTGAACGCGGCCCAGTCCTCCGCCGGCAGGTTCAGCTTCGCGGAGGAGAGACATTCCGAGCCGCCGTTGATCTGGCCGGACACGGCGACGACGTCAAAGCCCTTGTCGAGCGCGGTGATGTAATGGAGGTAAGTCACCTGCGCGACGTCGATGCTCTTCGAGATCAGAGCAGTCAGCACGTCATTACCCGAGTTGAAGCCGGTCGCCTCGACCTCGACGCCCTTGGCCATACCGGGAATCAGCGACATCGGCAGGCAGTGCGCGCATTTGGCGTAGCCGAGCTTGATCTTCGCGGTCTGCGCCATGGCGAGGTCGCCACCGCCGAACATCGCCGCCATCACCACGAGGCCCACTCGCAAACTCGTCCGCATCGCTTACTCCGTTTCGGAAGGCGCGAGATCTCGCGCGTCGCGCCAGATCATTGGCCGGGCTTTGCGGCAACGCAATCCGGTTTTTGCATGCTGCATACAATTTGCGCGCTATGCCATTGTTTTCAGCTACATGCGTCAGTATTTTGGGCAAGCCAAGGGGCCGGAAACGGCTAGGATGAACTGAAGCAATGAGGCGCGCGTGCAGCAGAAGTCGGAAACCCTGAAGGGCCGAAAATCGCCCAAACTCAAGAGGATGGGCCTGCATGAGCGCGCCGCCGCGCGGATGCGGACGATGATCATTCGCGGCGAGCTGGCGCCGGGATCGCAGACCCAGGAGACCCGGCTGTCGAAGGAGCTCGGCGTGTCGCGCACCCCGCTGCGCGAGGCGATGAAGGTGCTGGCGGCGGAAGGGTTGATCGAGCTGCGCCCCAACCGCAGCCCGCGCATCGCCGACATCGCGGTCGAGGGCATCCAGGAATTGTTCGAGGCGCTCGCCGGCATCGAGCGGCTGGCCGCGGAGCTTGCCGCGGAGCGCGCCACCGAGCGCGACCTCGCCCGCCTCCGCACGCTGCAGACCCGGATGGAGGGTCACCATCGCAACGGCAAGCTCGACGAATACTTCGCCATCAATGGCGAGATCCACAACACGATCGTCCGCATGGCCCGCAACACGCCGCTGCGCGAGGCGCACGAGACGCTGATCTCCCGCGCCGAGCGCGCGCGTTATCTGGCGCTCGGTGCCGACAAGCGCTGGAGCAATTCGGTGGACGAGCACGCCGACATCCTTGCCGCCCTCGAGGCGCGCGATAGCGAGGCTGCCGGACGCCTGCTCGGCGCCCATGTCCGCCAGACCGGCACCGCCCTGCTCGAAACGCTCGCCCCCAAGCCCAAGCTGACGGCGGCCTGACCATGAAGCTGCTGCTGCTCAACCCCAACACCAGCACCTCGGTCACCCAGTTGATGACCGATGTCGCCCGGCGCGCCGCCGCGCCCGGCACCGAGCTCGTCCCCTGCACCGCCTCGCGCGGCGTGCCCTATATCGCCACGCGTACCGAGGCGCAGATCGGCGGCGCCATCGCGCTGGAGATGCTGGCCGAGCAGCACACCAAGGTCGACGCCGCGATCATCGCCGCGTTCGGCGATCCCGGTCTGTTCGCCGCGCGCGAGACCTTCGACATTCCCGTGATCGGCCTTGCGGAAGCTGCGATGCTCACGGCGTGCATGGCCGGACGCCGTTTTGCGATCGTCACCTTCGCGCAGGCACTGGGCCCCTGGTACGAGGAATGCGTCCGCGACCACGGGCTGCGCGAGCGCTGCGCCGGCATCCGCATGCTCGATACGCCGTTCAAGGCGATCTCGGACGTCGGCACCGAGAAGGAGGATCTGCTCGTCGAACTCGCGCAGCGCGCCATCGTCGAGGATGAGGCCGATGTGCTGATCTTCGCGGGCGCGCCGCTCTCGGGTCTTGCCGAGCGCGTCGCCCACCGGATCCTCGTCCCCGTCGTCGACCAGGTCGTCGCCGCCGTGAAGCAGGCCGAAGCGCTGGTGGCGCTTCGCCTGCGCAAGGCGACCGCGGGCACGTTCCGCCGGCCCGCTGCGAAACCCACTATCGGTCTTGCCGACGCGCTCGCCGCGCGGCTCGAGCATCGCGACAGCTAGGGGAGCTTCGGCCGCCGATGCGAAAAGCCCAATTCGTTTTCGATGGCACGGCCGAAGGCAAACAGACGGGATTCGCAGCCCGGCGGCGCGATGATCTGGATACCGAAGGGCAACTCATTTGCGTCTCGCCGCGCCGGCAAGGTCAGGACGGGAAAGCCGACCAGCGAGACGATGAAGGTGACCGCGAGATAATCGATCGGCGTCTCCAGTACCGTACCGTCGATCGCGGTGACATCGCTGATCTCGTTCGGCCAGGGGAAGACAGAGGCCGCCGGCGCGATGAGGAAATCGGCGCGGGTGAACAGCTCGCGAAAGCTGCGATAGATCGCGGTGCGGCGCCGCTCGGCGTTGAGATAATTTTCGGCGGAGAGCTTTGCGCCCGCCTCGATGTTCCAGATCACGGTGGGCGTGAGCTCGGCGCGGCGTGTTCTCAGCAGCTCGCCATAGAGGTTGGCGATGTGCGCGGCACGCAGCGTGCGGAAGGTCTCGATCGCGCCGCTGCAATCGGGCGAGGACGGCACGACATCGGCAATTCCGGCGAGCGCGTCGCAGGCGGCGGCAAAACGCGCGCGGACATCGCGCGCAATTGTCGCGACACCGAAATCGGGTGTGACTGCGATCCTGGGGCGCCCCACGATGGCCCGATCATCACTGACGATGTCCGCGGAGAGCGGATCATTCGCATCGCCTCCTCCACAAACCGCCAACGCCAATTCGAGATCATCGACGCCGCGGGCGAGAAAGCCGTGGGTTGCGAGCATGTCCCAGCCGAGTGGGCGGCGCGGCGACGGGATGCGGCCGGGCGTTGGCCGGATCGAGGCTACATCGCAAAAGCTTGCGGGCGTGCGCACCGAGCCGCCGAAATCGGTGCCATGCGCGAGCGGCACCATGCCGGCCGCGACTGCGACGGCGGAGCCGCCGGACGATCCGCCGGAGGTCAGCGCGGGATCGAACGGATTGCGCGTCGGCCCGCACACTTTATTGGTGCAGACCGCACCGAAGCCGAATTCCGGCGTGTTGGTCTTTCCCAGAATGATCGCGCCGGCGCGTCGCAGCCGCGCCACGACGAGATCGTCCTCGGCGGGGACGTGATCGCGAAACAGCACCGAGCCATAGGTGGTCGCAAGCCCCGCTGTGTCGGTGAGATCCTTGATCCCGACGGGCACGCCATGCAGCGGACCGACCGGCGCGGGCGCGGCATCGCAGATGTCAGCGGCGCGACGGGCACCTTCCGCATCCACGGTCACGAACGCCGCCAGTTGCGGATCCCGTTCGGCGATCCGCGCCAGATGCGCCTCGACGGCGTCGCGCGAGGACAGCTCGCCCGTCGCGATGGCGCGCGCAAGGGTTGTGGCAGTGAGGTCGCAGATCGATGGCTTCGATGTCATCGCCGCACCATGCCAAACCTCGCAGCGAAAGGCGAGCGCGGCGGGCACGAGACTTGCTTTCTTCCTCGGAAGAACCGGAGGCAACACCATGGCTGAAGCGCAAGGCGGGCGTTCGCTCGTCGTCGATGCCGTCACCCACCGCTATCCCAGCGGCGCGCTCGCGGTCGAGAACATCAATCTCGACATCAAGGGCGGCGAGATCATCGCCCTGCTCGGCCCGTCCGGCTGCGGCAAGACCACGCTGCTGCGCATCATCGCCGGCTTCATCGCGCAGACGCAGGGGCGCATCATCATCGGCGACGACATCGTCGATGCGCTGCCGCCGAACAAGCGCGCCGTCGGCATCGTGTTCCAGAACTACGCGCTGTTCCCGCATCTGTCGATCAGCGAGAATGTCGGCTACGGCCTCGCCGCGCGCGGCATCGACAAGGCGACGCGCCAGCGCGAGGCGCAGCGCCTGCTGGAGCTGGTGCAATTGCCGTCGATGGCCGAACGGCTGCCGCGGCAGCTCTCCGGCGGCCAGCAGCAACGCGTCGCGCTCGCCCGCGCGCTCGCGATCAAGCCGTCGATCCTGCTGCTCGACGAGCCTTTTGCCGCACTCGACAAGAATCTGCGGCTCGACATGCAGATCGAGGTCAAGCGGCTGCAGCGCGTCTCCGGCATCACCACGCTGATCGTGACCCATGACCAGGAAGAAGCGTTGTCGATGGCCGACCGCGTCGCGGTGCTGAGCCACGGCAAGCTCGAACAGTTCGGCACGCCTTCCGACGTCTACGACCGGCCGCAGACCCTGTTCGTGAATACCTTTGTCGGCTCGACCAACCGCATGCCCGGAATCGTGGTGTCGGCGGACCGTACCGAAGCCAAGGTGCGTCTCGATGCCGGCGCGGAGATCATCGCGCGGCCGGCGGCCGGCAGCCTCACCGAAGGCGGCCGCGTCACCGTCTGCATCCGGCCCGAGCATCTACAATTCGTCGGCGACGAGACCGGCTTTGCCGGCGTGGTCGGCATGTCGCTGCCGCTCGGGGCCACCGTCGTCCACGAGGTCACCACCGCCGACGGCTCCGGCGTCAAAGTTTCCCAGGCGCGCATCGGCGAGACGCGCGCGCTGGAGAGCGGCGTGGCCGTGCGCCTCGCCCCGCTCGCCCCTTCGCTCGCCAACGCCTTTCCCGCAACGCTTTAGTTCCAGTCATTGTCCACAACGGAGTTCGACATGATCCTCAACCGCCGCAGCCTGATGACGACGGCCCTCACCCTCGGGGCCATGAAGGCGTTTCCCGGACTGAGCTTTGCCCAGGCCCGCCCGCTGGTGTTCGCGACCTTCACCGGAAGCTGGGAAGAAGCGCACAAGGCCGTGCTGGTGCCGGCCTTCCGCAAAGCGAATGCCGATGCGGCGATGGTGCTCGACCCCATGCTCTCGGTGGACCAGATCGCGAAGGTCAATGCCGCGAAAGCCAATCCGCCGATCGACGTCATGCTGCACGATCCGGGTCCGGCGCTGGTCGCGATCGGCCAGGACCTCGTCGAGCCCTATCCGGTCGAGAAGAGCGCCTATTACAAAGACCTGATCAGCGAGGCGCAGGAGCCGATGGGCCCCGCCCCGTTCTTCCAGGTCGTCGGCCTCACCTATAATCCTGAAGCCATCAAGACGCCGCCGACCTCGTGGGCCGATCTGTGGAAGCCCGAGTTCAAGGGCCGCGTCGGCATCACCAACCTCAACTCGACGCTCGGCACCGGCTGGCTGGTCGAGATCGCCAAGATGCGCGGCGGCTCCGAAGCCAATGTCGATCCCGCCTTCAAGGCACTTGAAGAGCTGAAGCCCAATCTCGCCGCGGTCGCCGCCAATCCCGGCGCGCTCGCAACCCTGTTCCAGCAGGGCCAGATCGACATCTCGCCCGGTAATTTCAACGCCATCCAGATCCTGAAAGCGCGCGGCGTGCCGGTCGAGTTCGTGGCGCCGAAGGAAGGCGCCATCGCCTTCAAGACCACGATCCATATCGTCAAGAACTCGCCGAACCGCGAGCTCGCCTTCAAGCTGATCGAGGCGGCGCTGACGCCGGAGGTGCAGACCGCACTGATGAACCCGCCCTATCTGATCGTGCCGACCAATTCCAAGGTCGCGATGGGCGGCGAGATCGCGCGCGTGCTCGCCAAGGACACCGCGGAGCTGAAGCAGAAGTTCGTGTTCCAGGACTGGAAGAAGATCAACGAGCAGCGCTCGGCCTGGATCGAGCGCTTCAACCGCGAGATCAAGATCTAAGACCTTGAAGGCTTGAGCCATGGGCGCAGCACCGGCATCACGGGACGTCACGTCCTACGGAATGGGATTGGCAGCGCCGCTCGCGCTGTTCTTCCTGCTGTTCTTCGTCGCGCCGCTGCTGCAATTGTTCTGGCTCTCGCTCCACAACGACACGGCCGGGCTCCATTGGGGGCTCGGCCAGTACCTGCACTTCCTCACCGATCCCTTCAGCCTCAGCGTGCTCGGCTCGACCTTGCTGCTGGGCGCTGAAGTCACGGCCGTCTGCCTCGTGCTCGGCTTTCCCATCGCCTGGCTCTATCAGCGGGTCGGGCCACGGCTCCAGACCATCATCATCCTGATCGTGCTGCTGCCGCTCCTGACCAGCGTGGTGGTGCGCACCTTCGCTTGGATCGTCATCCTGGGACGTCAGGGCATCATCAACGCAACGCTGCAGTCGCTCGGCATCATCGATACGCCCCTCAAACTGCTCTACACCCAGTTCGGCGTGGTGATCGCGCTGGCGCAGGTGCAGATGCCCTTGATGACGCTGCCGCTAATCACCGCGCTCGGCCGCATCGATCCCAATCTCGACGACGCCTCCTGCTCGCTCGGCGCCGGAAGCTGGCGCACCTTCTTCAGGATCGTGCTGCCGCTGTCGCTACCCGGCGTGATCGCCGGCTGCACGCTGACCTATGCCGCCGCCATCACGGCCTTCATCACCCAGTCGCTGGTCGGCGGCGGGCAGATGCTGTTCATGCCGATGTATCTCTATCAGCAGGCCTCGACCCTGCAGAACTGGCCCTTCGCCGCCGCGATCTCGATCATCTTCCTGCTCGCCGTGCTCGCGGTCGTGTCCGTGTTCACCACGCTCGGCCGCATGTCGCGCGGCTACGGAGGCGCATGATGAGCGGCCGCAAGCGCACGCTGGAATCGTTCAGCTTCGAGCTGGCCATGACTGTGATCGCGATCATCGCGCTGATCCTGATCATCGCGCCGTCGCTGGTGGTCCTGATCGTCTCATTCACCTCCGGCTTCTCGCTGCGCTTCCCGCCGCCGGGCTATTCGCTGCGCTGGTATGTCGAGTTGTGGAATGCCTGGCAGCTGCATTTCGCGGCCAAGAACAGCCTCATCGTCGCGCTGTGGGCGACGGGCCTGTCCGTCGGGCTCGGCGTCGCGGCTGCGCTGGCGATCTCGCGGTCGCGGACGCTGTCGGCGCGGCTGCTCGATTCCCTCTTCATGTCGCCGCTGGTGCTCCCCGCATTGGCCTTCGGCCTGGCTGCGCTGATGCTGTTCTCGCTGGTCGGCCTTCCGGTGTCGCCGCTGACGCTGGTGATCGGCCACACCGTGGTCTGCGTGCCCTATGTGGTGCGCAACACGGTCGCAGCGCTGGCGCAGTTGGAGCCGACCCTACTCGAAAGCTCGGCGGTGCTGGGCGCGAGCCGGCTCTACACGTTCCGGCGGATCGTGCTGCCGCTGATCCGGCCGGGCATCATCGCGGGTGCCTTCATCGCCTTCATGTCGTCCTTTGACAACGTGCCGGTCTCGCTGTTCCTGCGCGATGCCGCGACCGACATGCTGCCGATCCGGATGTGGCAGGACCTGGAAGGCAAGCTGGATGTGACCATCGCAGCCCTGTCGGGCGTGCTGATCATCGCGACCGTCGCGCTGGTCGCGGTGATGGAGCGCGTCACCGGCCTGTCGCGCCGCCTGACCAACTGATCAGGCGCCGCGGAACAGCGAATAGCCCCAGCGCGTGAATTTCAGCGGCAGATGAAAATGCTCGTCAACGTTCTTGATGCGGAAGCGGAACGGCGTCACGGTCAGGAAACCGTCGCTGTCGCCGAAGAATTCGCCGAGGTGAAACAGGACCTCGTACTCGCCCGCCGTCACGCCCGCGCCTTGCGCGACGGCATGATCGAGCACGCCATTGGCGCCGAGCCGTCCATCGGCAATACGAAGCGAGTCCGGACCGATCCGCCAGATCTCGACGCGCAGCCCCTGCGCGGGCCGTCCGCTTGCCACATCGACCGCGTGAATGGAAATACCGCCTGCCACCATGTTCCTCCCGTGAGCGCAGCGCCATGGTAGACGCAAACACGGCCGTTCGGCCAGCGCCTGCGCTGCTGCCGGCTCTCGGCGCGATGACCTCGCTCCAGGCGCTGGTGGCGCTGGCCTTGTTCGCGCCGGGCGTGGTCGCGCCGCGCGCCCATATCGAGGTCTGGCAGCTCTCGATGTTCTCCTGCGCGGTGTTCGCCGTCGGCATTCCAGCCTCGTTCTGGGGCGGCGGTTTCATCGCGCGCCTGGGTTCGCTGCGGGTCGCAAGCCTGTGCGCGGCGGCGATCGTCGTCAGCATGGCACTGGCCTCGCTCGGCACGACCGCGGCCCTGCTGACCGCAGGCCTCTGCCTCGGCCTTGCCTTCGGACCGGAGACGCCGGCGAGCGCGGCGCTGCTGGCGCGGCTGGTAACCGCCGATCGGCGGGCCTTCGTGTTCTCGGTGCGCCAGACCGGCAACCAGATCGGCGCCGTCTGCGGCTCGCTGGTCCTGCCCGCGATCGCGATCTCGCTCGGACCTGCCTGGTGCTACGCGGCGGTCGGCGTATGCGCGCTGATTGCGATCCTGATCTACGAGCGGCTGCGGCCGGCCTATGCCGGCAAGCTCGCCCCGCCTCCGGAGCTCAATCTCCGTGCGCGGCTGGCGCTCGTCACCGCGGACCGGCGCATCGCGATGCTGGCGCTGGCCTCGATGCCGTTCAGTGCGATGCAAGTGTCGCTCAACACCGTCTTCGTCACGCTCGGCACGCGCGAGCTTGGCCTCAGCCATATCGAGGCCGGGATGGCGCTCGCCTGCGCGCAGGCCGGCGGCCTCGTCGGCCGCCTCGGCTGGGGTTTTGTCGCCATGCGCCTCAATGCCTCCCGTGCCGTGCTCGTCGTCATCGGCCTCGGCATGGCCTTCTGCGCGGCGCTGCTTGGCCTCGACGGCGCCTCGCTCGGTCGCACCGGACAATTCGCGATTGCCGCGCTGTTCGGCCTGACCGCTTCGGGGTGGAATGGCGTCTTCATCGCCGAGATCGCCCGCCTCGCGCCGCAGGACAGGATTGGCGACACCACCGGTGCGGTGCTGACGGCATCCTATGCCGGGCTGCTCGCCGCGCCAGCGTTGGTGTCGATCCTTGACGGTGCAGCCAGCCTCGGCGCAGCTTTCTTCGCCTTGGCGTGCCTTGCGCTGTGCGGCACAGTGGCGCTGATCTGGGGAGGCCATGACAAAAGGAGAAAATAGCGCGCGCGAGATCGCGGCCGATGTGACGGCCGGACGAACCAGCGCGGTCGAGACCGCCAAGGCCGCGCTTGCGCGCCTCGAAGTGGCCCAAGCACTGAACGCCGTGGTGACGATCGATCTCGCACGCACTTTGGCCGATGCTGCAGCGGTCGACGCGCGCCTGCGTGCCGGCGAAACGATGCCGCTGGCCGGCGTCCCCATCGTCGTCAAGGACAACGTCTGGACCCGCGGCTGGCGTATCACGCAGGGCTCGCGCCTGTTCTCCGACTTCATTGCCCCACAAGATGCGATTGCGATCGAACGGCTGCGCAAGGCCGGTGCGGTCGTCGTCGGCATCGGCGCGACGTCGGAATTCGCCAGCAAGGGCGTCACGACCTCGCGGCTATATGGGCCCACACACCATCCGCTCGATCCCACGCTGACACCCGGCGGCTCGTCCGGCGGCCCCGCCGCTGCCGTTGCGGCCGGCCTCGTGCCGCTCGCGATCGGCACTGATGCGGGCGGCTCCAGCCGCAGGCCGCCGGCCCATGTCGGCGTTGTCGGCTTCAAGCCGTCCTATGGCGCGATCCCCTACGGGCCCGGCTTTGCCGAGCCGTTCTTCGGCCTCTCCGTCATCGCGCCGATCGCCGCCGATGTCGCCGACGTCGCGCTGGCGTTCGAAGCCATGGCCGGCGCCGATCCGCGCGATCCGGATTCCGCCGTCATCGCGCGAGAGGCCGACAACATCGCGGGCTTGCGCATCGCATTCTCGCCGCGCCTCGGGCTTGATGTTGCCGTCGACGATGTCGTCGCGAACGGGCTCTTTTCCGCGGTCGAGCGCCTCTCCGCTAGCGGCCTGCACATCGCTCACCGCGATCCCCTCTGGCCACCGGGCGCGACCGAAGAGGCCATCATGCCGCTTCAGCATGCCGGTCTCGCCGCGCTCTATGGTGATGCTTTCCGCAAGGACCCCTCCGTCTTCGACCCCGACATCGCAAAACAGATCGAGCGCGGGCTCACCTGGTCAGGCACTGAGGTCGCGGGCGCACTGGTCGCAAGCACCGCGATTGCCAATGCCTTCGCTTCCTTCTTCACTGGGACCGACCTGCTGCTGGCGCCGACGGTGCCCTGCGTCGCCTGGCCGTTCACCCAGCTCGGCCCCGACATGATCGGCGGCCGCGCTGCAACTCCACGCGCGCACGCTGTGTTCACGCCCTTCGTCAATCACGCGCGCCTGCCGGCGATCTCGATCCCATGTGGCACGGACGAACGCGGGCTTCCCTTCGGCTTGCAGATCATCGCTCGGCGCGGGCAGGACCGCACGCTGCTGAGCGCCGCGCGACATATCGAGGCGCAGTTGCAGGCCTAGTTTCGGGTCGCCGCGACGATTTCGGAATAGTAGCAGTATACCCCTGTTTTGCCCGACGGGTCAATCATGACGCCGTCTGCGTAAGCCATTGATTTCATTAACACCGGCTACTGTGCATGGGGTTGTTTTGGCACTTTTTGTTTGATCGGCCGTCCTAGCCGGCAAAAGACTGCCGCAACCGCCGCCAGCCGATGACGATGCCGGTGATCGAAAACACCAGCCCGAGCGCGCAGAGGCTCACGATCAGGACATCGCGCAAGGGTGGATGCGCCACGAGGATTGGAAAATCGAGCGTGTGGAGCGCGCTGTAGGCCCAGCGATAGGACCGCCGCGACGCATCCAGCCTTTGCAGCACGCTGCCGTCGGCGCCGTCGATGTCGAACCAGACATCGCCGCAGCGTGAGCGGTAGACCGGCGCACCGGGCACAGCGGAGTGCGCAGGATAGTCGTTGTCGTCGGCGAGGATCGACGGTGTGCCGCAATCCGTCGCAAGCCGCGTCATCAGGCTCCCGATCGCCTGCGTGCCGATGACCGCCGACCCGCGACCGTCTGGGCCGACCACAATCTGCGTCCCAAGACCAATCCGTTCGCGTCGATAGAGATTGCCATCGAGGGCGAACCACTCGACTTCACGGGCCAGCGGCGATATCGGTGCGCGATCGAACGACAGCGCAGCGGCCCAGTCCGGCGCTGTATTGATCACGCCATCCTCGGCCGAACTCAACTGCCCGCGTGAAAACAGCCGGCCGTGATCCATCGAGAGCCAGCCGCTAAAGATCCAGGTCAAGACGAAGACCGTGGCCACGAGACCGATGACGTGATGCAGCGCGTGCCAGCCTCGATAAGGCGTTATGATCCGGCCTCCCCGCATCTTCGCCCGCACGATCCCGAGCACCGCGCCGAGCACCGCTGCGATCAGAGCGAGCAGCGACAACGTCCAGACCACGCGGTCCCACAGCGCCCAATTGCTCCTCAGCACCGTCGGATAGATCCAGTGCAGCACGCTGCCGGCGAGATTCCATGCGCGTTCGTTCCGTGTCGTGTCGAGGACGACTTCGCCGGTGCGCGACGAGACATAGACCTCAGTTCCGGCAACATCGCCGAGCGCAACCCGGTACAACGGCCGGTGGCGATCAAAGCCGTTCGGCACGCTCCATTGGTCGTAGTCCGCCTCCGCAACGACAGCCGCTCGCGCGGCATCGAGCCCGCGCTGACGCGCATGATCTCGCGCAATCGCGAGCGCGGCCTCGCGCGACCGCACCGATGCATCCAGCCCGTCAATGGCGCGAACCGCGCGCAGGCGCGACGGCCCCGACACGATGTAGACCGGTCCGTCGCTCCGCTGGACCAGTCGCGCGCGGGTCGCGTCCGCAACCTCGCTCGCGGCCTCGGCCGCAGTGATCTTCACCGCGGCATGATCCACTGCTGCAAGTCCGGCAAAACGCTCCGCCTCCGTCAATGACGGAAACGGAACGAAGTGCATCACGATTCCGCTCGCGAACCACATCGCGAACAGCAGACAGAACGCGATCCCGAGCCAGCGGTGCAGCAGGACGATCGCGCCCATCATGTGATCAGCGCCTCACCATTTGAATGCGGCCGAGAGCTCATAGGTGCGCGGCGCACCGAGCAGGATCTGGTCGGGATAGAACGGATCGCCCCAGACCGCGTAGCGCTTGTCGGCGATGTTGCGCACGCGGAAAGTCAGGCGCGCCTGGTCGACCGCATTGAAGACGGTCCTGGGGATGTCGACGAAAGCATAGACGTCGGCGACGGTATACGCCTTCATCGTCACGACATTGGCATCGGTGTTGTAGCGGTCGCCGACATGGCGGCCGGTGATGCCGAGCTCCACCGGCCAGGGGGTGAAGAACCGGTAGGACGCGCCGGCATTGGCCACGACGCGCGGAACGTTCGGCGGCGTGTTGCCGGAGAACGAGCCGCCGGCAAAATTGTAGTCGGCATAGTGCGCATCGACATAGGCGATGTTGCCCCAGAGGCGCAGCGGCTCGATCGGGCGCACCGCGGCCGCAAGCTCGACACCTTTCGATTCCTGCTGTCCCGCAATGTTGAGCGTCTGGCCGCCGGCTGCCGCATAGACGTTCTTGCGCACGATGTCGTAGGCCGAGAACGACCACTCCGCCCTGTTGTCCCAGAACAGATGCTTGACGCCGGTCTCGTAGGTGCGCGCGGTCGTCAGGTCGAGGTTCTGGGTCGGGCCGAGCAGGAAGATGTTGTTGGCCGAGATGTCGGCGCCGGTGGCGTACTGGCTGAAGAAGGTCAGGCCGGGCACGGCGTCCCACGTGTAGCCGATGCGGCCGGTGACAGGCGCCCAGTCTTGCGTGAACGGAAAATTCGCCTTCTCCAGCCCGTTCTTGTCGGTCGAGTTGCGATCGAGCCCGATATGCTCGACGCGCAGGCCACCGACCAGCGCGAAGCTGCGCGTCAGCTTCAGCCGGTCCTCGAACGCCAGCGCCTCGTTGTCGATGCGCGCGGTCTGCTGCTGCGTCGTGAGCAGGCCGTAGAAGCCGCGATTGGGATCGACCAGCGAAACGGAATCGCTCGGGAAGTTCGCAGCGCCGGGCCGGACGAAGTCGAGGTAGCTCGACGACAGTGTGGTGACAAACCGGTTGTCGAAACCTGCGATGTTCGTGTCCCAGGTCAGGTCGGTGATGTTGCCGACGAGGCGCTGGCTGTGGGCGACGTAGAAGCGCTCACGATCGACCAGGTTCGTTCCGGCGTTGAACGCCTCGACCTCGTTGTTGAACCAGCTACGTTCCGCCCCGTAACCATAAGCCTGGCTCTTCAGCGTCAGGTCAGGCGCAAGCTTCAGCTCGAAGCCGCCGCGCAGCCACACCTCCTGAGCGATGTTACGATTATCGAGGACGTTGTAGTTGGTGTTGAAGGTACGGTCGTCGATGGTGACCGCGCCGAGATTGGTCCCGTTGTAGTTCGAGATATAATTGCCGGAGACGATGCCGCTCGTCGCATGCGAGCCGCTGAAGACGGTCGGCACCAGCGGCGCGCCCCAATAGGCCTTTGAGCGGTCCTCGCGGTACTCGATCGCGCCCCAGACCTTGAGGCTGTCGGAGATGCGGTAATTGAGCTGGCCCGAGACGTCGAACGTCTTGGTGTTGGTGTCGTCGGCAAAGCCGTTGAGCGAGGAACGGCTGATGTCGAAGCGGTAGTCGAGGCCCTGCACATTGGTGCTGCCGCCCGAGCCGTAATGCGCGCGGAACGAGTTCAGCGTGTCCCAGGAGAAATCCGCCTCATTGCGGATCGGTCCGGTGTGCAGCTGCTTGGTGACGAGATTGATCGCGCCGCCGGCGGCGCCCTCGCCCGACATCAGCGAGGCCGGACCTTTCACGAATTCGACGGCCTCCAGGTTGGCAGTGTCGGTGATCCGCGAAGTCATGTTCTGCGGACCGATCTTGATGCCGTTGTAGAGCGTGTTGATCTGGCTGTTGGTGAAGCCGCGCATCGAGAACGCCGCAGGCTCCGCCGGATTATCCCCGGAGGTGACGCCGACGGCTCCTTGAGCTACTTCGGACACGGTCCGATAGCCCTGCTCGCGCATGGTCGCGGCCGAAATCACCTCGACGGTCGCGGGCAGCTCCCGCACGGTCAGGCCGAGCCGCGAAGCGCTGTCGGCAACCACATTGCTGTTGAGCGGCGTCTGCGTCTGTTCCTGCGCTGCCGCGCCCGGCATCGCCGGTTTCGGCGCAGCCGTCGCAGCTGCGGATCGGCGCGTTGCCGCGCGACGGACGCTCTGCGCGTCACGCCCGGCAGGTTTTGCTTGCTTGCGGGATTGGGCGGGCGACACTTCGACCGGCGGCAGGCGTTCGCGAGCCTCCTGTGCCAGTGCGGCGGGCAGATCGATGGCGGCAAAGGGTGTCAGCGCGGCAGAGGCGAGCAGAAAGCTGCGCGGTCGTACGAGACGGATGGAAGACACAGGCTAGACCTCGGTATGACGTCAGTGGCACGTCACAGCGAACCAAGGTCTCATCTTCCGGCTGTGAGCCTTCCGATGAAGCCGAATGTCTGTACTCCCCGACCGACATCTTCGCGTGTGACCACGGCTGACGGCAGGTCTCCTGGCTCGCGGGTCGTGACCGCTTCGTCGCCTTCCCGGGACCGAGGACCCAGTGGCTTCTGACGAAGGATTCACCGCTTACAGTTGCGGGGGCAGCCGCGGCATTGGGGACAACGTCCCCGCACCGCATTCCCTTTTCATCCCCTCTCGGGGAAACCGTCAAAGCCATCTAGGATTACGATCAAGACAGAGTCAATGTGCAAGCTGCGGCGTTATTGCCACAGCGAGCAACTTCCTTGGAGATGAGCATGGAAGGCGAGACCTTCCTCTGGCTGATACGGCATGCCCCCGTCGACGGCGTCAAAGGCACGATCCATGCGCCCGACGCGCCGGCCGATCTCGGCGATCGCGCGCAACTGGACGCGCTGCGGCAGCGCCTGCCGCAGGATGCCGCAAGCTATGCGAGCCCATCGCGACGCACGGTGGAGACTGCGCGCGCTCTGGGGCTCGAGCCGGAGTCGGTCAGCGACTTCCGCGAGCAGGATTTTGGCGACTGGACTGGCCATCGGCATGACGCGCTCGCTGCGACCGGTGGCGCGGCCTATGCGCAGTTCTGGAGCGATCCGGCGCGCGGACGGCCGCCGGGCGGCGAAAGCTTTGAAGATCAGGTCGCACGCGTCCGATTAGGTCTGTCACGGATCGGCGCGGGCGCCGCAACGCTGGTCGTGCATTCCGGCACCGTCCGCGCGGCGCTGTGCATCGCGCTCGATCTCACGCCACAAGCAGCCCTGCGCTTCGTGATCGATCCGCTATCACTGACCCGGATCGACCGGCTCGCGAACAGCTGGCGCGTCGTTTCAGTCAATCAGCGGATCAGCTAGGCCGATCCGGCACATTGGCTTGCGCAAAGGTCGCCATGCCGTTGTGGAGCGCGCAGGCCGCGCGCACCAGCGGCAGCGCGATGGCGGCGCCCGATCCCTCACCGAGCCGGAGATCGAGGCTGATCAGCGGCTGCACGTTCAGCGCGCGCAGCACCAGCCGATGACCCTGCTCCGCCGATTGATGCGACGGCAACAGGAACGGCTGACATGACGGGTTAAGCCGCGCTGCCGCCAGCGCAGCTACCGACACGATAAAACCGTCAATCAAGACCGGGATGCGGCGCTGTGCAGCCGCGATGATCGCGCCGCAGATCGCCGCGATCTCGAGCCCGCCGACGGCGCACAGGATCTTTTCGGGCGCGGCGCCCGCAACACCATGCCGCGCGATCGCCGCATCGATCACGCGCGCCTTGTGCGCGCGGCCCGCCGCATCGACACCGGTACCGCTGCCCGCGATCTCCCCGGCGCTGATGCCGAGCAGGCTCGCGGCAATCGCAGCCGACGTCGTGGTGTTGCCGATGCCCATCTCGCCGAAGATCAAGAGATCGGGCTGGCTGGCCTCGGCACGCGCCACCGCGCGCTGACCGGCTTCGAATGCAAATGCCAGCTCCGCGGGCGTGAGCGCGGCTTCGACGCTGAAATCGCGCGTGCCACTGCGCGGCTTGTCGGTGACGACGCCCGCCATCGCCTCCTCCGCCAGCGTGCCGGCGTCGACGACTTCGAGGCTGGAGCCCAGTTCGCGCGCCAACACCGAGATCGCGGCACCACCCGAAGCAAAAATCGCCATCATCGCGATGGTCACGGCTTGCGGATAGGCCGAGACGCCCTGCGCGACGATGCCATGATCGCCGGCGAAGACGATGATCGGCACGCGTCCCGCACGCGGCCGCTCGGTCGCCTGCAGGCCCGCAAGCTCGACCGCGAGCTGCTCCAGCCGGCCGAGCGCGCCGGTCGGTTTCGTCAGTTGCGCCTGACGCGCGATCGCCGCATCGCGATGGACCGCGGAAACCGCCGGGTATTTCTGGGTGACCCATTCAGGGAGCATGCTGCCTCGCTTACGGCCTGCGCTTGAGAATGTAGCTGTCCATGATCCAGCCGTGGCGCTCGCGCGCCTCTTGCCGCATCGCAACGATGCGCGGACCGACCTCGGTCAGTGCGCCGGATAGGATGATCTGATCGGGCATACCGAGATAGGCGCCCCAATAGATCTGAATCCCGGCTGGATCGAGCGACTGGAACGCGGTGCCGCCGTCCAGCATCACCACCACGGTATCGACGCCGTGCGGCCAGCCGCCTTCACGCAGGCGGCGTCCGGTCGTGACCAGGAAGGGCTCGCCGATGTCGTTGAGCGGCAGCGCATGCGCCGCGCACAGCGCCTGGATCGAGGTGATGCCGGGCACGACCTCGATCTTCGGCAAAGGCTTCAATCGCCGCGCAATGCGCAGCGAGGAATCGTAAAGCGATGGATCGCCCCAGATCAGCAGCGCGACCTTGCCCTCGCCGTCGAGATGACCCGCGATCGCCTGCGACCAGCTTGCGGCGACGGCATCGTGCCAATCGTCCACGCCCTTGCGGTAGTCCGCCTCGCCGGCATCGCGCACGGGAAGATCGAACTCGGCGATGCGCGTCTTGTCGCTACTGAGAACATCCGCGCAGATCGTTCGCCTGAGATCGGCGAGATCGGACTTCGCGGTCCCCTTGCGCGGGATCAGGACGAGATCGGCTGCGTTGATGGCTTGAATGGCGGCGCGCGTGAGTTGACCGGGATCGCCGCAACCGATGCCTATCAGGGAGAGCGTGAGCATCGCGCGTGCAGGGGCGGCCGTGACGGCCGCCCCTTTGTCTCTCAAGCCGCGTTATGCAGGCGCGGGGTGACGAGGCCGGGCGCGGTGACGCCACGCAGCGATTTCGCCAACGCCAGCACGGCGAGATCGGCCAGCGGCTCGATCACGATGACCAGGGCATAGGAGGCCGCGAACGTCGCGATGCTCGCGAGGTTGCTCATCGCGAAACCGGAGCCATAGAGCGCCCAGAACGCCACCCAGGCGATCACGCCGGCCTGGTAGGTCGTCGAGAGCGCCAGCGCCTGGCGATACTTCAGATCGACATAGGCGGTGTTGCGCGAAATGATCCGCGAGGCGATCGCCTGGATCGCGAACAGCGGCACCAGCAGCGTCGTGACGTTCATGCCATATTGCGGCAGGTCGGCCGGCTCGAAGAACACGCCCTGAAGCAGCAGGCCGAATGCGAGACCGAAGGCGGCGGGCGCCGCGCCAAACAGCAGGAACAGTGTCGAGCCCAGGATGAAGTGCACCTCGGAGACACCGACCGGGAAGTGCGGCAGGATCTCGAAGAAGGTGAAGACGAGAGCGGTGGTGGCGAGCGTCCGCACGGCGAATGAAACGACGCCCTGCTCGCGCACGGTCTCGACCGCGAGCTTCAAGGCAACGCCGCCTGCGGCGATGCCGGTTGCGTAACTCAACACGAGCTTGGCGCCCGTCACGATTCCGGGTTCGATATGCATGGCTCAGTTCCTTCCTGCCGTCACACCCGACGGCCTTGGCCTCAAAACGTGCAGGGCCGGTCTCCTGGCTCGCGGTTCACTGGGGTTCTCCGGCCTTCCCGGACCTTGCGGTCCAGTGGCTGATCGGAGCCCCTCACCGCTTACAGTCGCGGGGGCGGCTGGGGTTTTGGGCGCCGCAACTGGGTCCGCCCACCCCCATTCCCGATTATGCTCCAGCGCTTTGCGCTGCGTCGAGCACCATGCCTCTCCTGTGTGCCCCTTTCGCCGGCCGGGCGTCAAGAGGAGACCGGCGGCCCGAGCCATCATGACGGATAATCCTCTGCCAACGCGCCGAACAGGATGACGGCCGCGGTCGAAGCCGCCCCGCCGCGCGCAAGCTGTTCCGCAAGCTCGGCAATGGTGGTGCGGAGCAGGCGTTCGTCGTCGCGCCCGAGGGATTCGGCGAACAGCGCCGGGGTGTTTGGCGAAAGGCCGTGCTCGATCAATTTTGCGACAAGCGCCGGAAAGGTGCGCCGGCCCATATAGACCACGGTCGTCGCTTCAGGGTCGGCCAGCGCCGCCCAATTCAAATTCTGCGGCAGCTCGCCGGTGACGTCGGCCCCGGTCACGAACTGCACCCGGCGCGAGGTGTGGCGCCGGGTCAGGGGAATGCCGGCTTGCGCAGCGGCGACACAGGCTGAGGTGACGCCGGGAATGATCTCGTAGCCGATGCCGGCCTCGCGCAGCGTCTCGAGCTCCTCCTCGAGCCGGCCGAAAATGCCGGCATCGCCCGACTTCAGCCGCACCACGCGCGCGCCGGTTGCGGCATAGTCGACCAGCAGGCGGTTGACGTGGTGCTGCTTGGTCGAGGGACGCCCTGCCCGCTTGCCCACTGCGACGAGATTGGCGCCGGGCCGGGCGAGATCGAGGATCGCGCCTGACGCAAGATCGTCATAGAGCACGACATCGGCCTCGCGCAGCCGCGCGGCGCCCTTGAGCGTGAGCAGCTCGGGATCGCCGGGACCGGCGGAGATGAAAGAGACAAAACCGCTCACCGGTCCTCCGCGATCAGATGGAAGAACGTGCCGGTGGCCTGGCCGCGGCGCGAGCCGGTCTCGGCGATGACAGCCCCCGTCGCGTCGTGTACGACCGCCAGCGCTGTATCCGGCTGGGCGAGGATGGTCGAATAGTGGAATTCGTGACCGCGCAGCCGCGCGCCCGCCTGATGCCCCGGCATCGGGGCTGCAAGCGCGGCGAGACGATAGCCGAGATGCATGCGGCGCTTGGCAAAGCTCGTCTCCAGCCCGAGCAGGCTCGTCATCTCGTGGCGGACACCGTCGGCATCAGTCAAGGCCGTTCCGAGTACCATATACCCCCCGCATTCGCCGTGCACCGGCCGCGTCTCGGCGAAGGCGCGCAGGCCACCGCGGAAGCGCGCATTGGCGGCGATTTTGCCGGCATGCAGCTCGGGATAGCCGCCGGGCAGCCAGCACACATCGGCATTCGCATCGGGCGCTTCATCGGCGAGCGGCGAGAACGTCGAAATCTCGGCGCCGGCTGCGCGCCAGGCTTCCAGCATGTGCGGATAGACGAAGGAGAACGCCGCATCGCGGGCCAGCGCAATGCGCTGGCCGGGCGGCGTGACGTTCGGTCCGTTCGCGGCAGGTTCCGGCGACCAGTCGGCGGCCGAGCGCAGCACCGCGTCGAGATCGACATGCTCGGCGACGAAGCGCGCGGCCTCGTCGATCAGCTTGCCGATCTCCGCCTGCTCCTCGGCCTGCACCAGGCCGAGATGCCGCTTCGGCAGGCTGATCTCAGCATGGCGCGGCAGCGCACCGAACACGGCGATGCCGACGTCGTTCAGCGCACGCCGCACGAGATCTTCATGACGCGCGCTCGCGATGCGGTTGAGCACGACGCCCGCAAGGCGCACACCGGCGCGGTAGTCGCGAAGGCCCGCGGCGATCGCAGCCGCGGTCTGCGCCTGTCCGGAGGGATCGATCACCAGCACCACCGGCCAGCCCAGCATCTCCGCGATGTCGGCGGTCGCGCCGGTGCCGGAGACACCGCGCGCGGCAACGCCGTCGAACAGGCCCATCGAGCCTTCGGCCAGCACGACATCGGCATCCGCGCCGCGGCTGACGAGATGGGCGATGGCGCCACGATCCATCGCCCAGCTATCGACGTTGACGGAGGCACGTCCCGTGGCGGCGGCATGGAAAGCGGGATCGATATAGTCGGGCCCGCTCTTGAAGCACTGCACGTTCAAGCCGCGATTGCGCCAGGCGCGTGCGAGCGCCAGCGTCAGCGTGGTCTTGCCGACACCGGAGGCCGGTGCGGAGATGACGAGGCCCGCCGCCATCACGACACCTCCGGAAAGCGCGGCGCGGCACCGACCGGCCGATAGCGGCGATCGTAGTCGGCCGCATAGAGGCGGCTCTCATCGAAATCCGCAGCGCCAAGCGTCTTGCCGACCAGGATCAGCGCGGTGCGCTCCATCTCGGCGCCGACGGCTGCATCGAGCGTTGCGAGCGTCGCGCGGATGATGCGCTGGTCGGGCCAGCTCGCGCGCCAGACGATCGCGACCGGGCAATCTGCGCCGTAGTGCGGCGTCAGCTCGGCGACGACCTTGTCGAGCAGATGGATCGACAGATGGATCGCCAGCACGGCGCCGGTCGCAGCGAATACGGCAAGCTTCTCGCCCTCGGGCATCGCGCTGGCGCGGCCCGGCGTGCGCGTCAGCACCACCGTTTGCGCTAGGCCAGGCAGCGTCAGCTCGGCCTCCAGCGCGGCGGCTGCGGCCGAGAAGGAGGGAACGCCCGGTGTGACCGAGTAAGGAATCCCGAGCGCGCGCAGGCGGCGAAGCTGCTCGCCCATCGCGGACCAGATCGAGAGATCGCCGGAATGCAGCCGCGCGACGTCCTTGCCCTCGGCATGGGCGGCGGCAATCTCCGTGATGATCTCATCGAGCGACAGCGGCGCGGTATTGACAATGCGCGCGCCCGGCGGGCAATGCGCGAGCACGCCCTCCGGCACCAGCGAGCCGGCATAGAGGCAGACCGGACAGGCCGCGATCAGATCGCGGCCACGCAGCGTCAGCAAGTCAGGCGCGCCCGGCCCGGCGCCGATGAAATGCACGGTCATGCGCCATCTCCTTCAGCGATCGCCGCGGTCGCGGTGCGATCCTGCGAGACCACCCGCGTCGCAATCAGCCGCGCGCGAGGCCCTGCCGCTGCGAGCGCCGCGGCTTCGGCGACGGAGCCCGTGCCGAACTTGTCCGCGACGAGCTTTGATTGCGTTGGTGTCTCGACGCGCGCGAGCAGATCGGCCGGAACAGCCTTGATCGGCACACCGCATTCGCGCGCGAGCTGCTTCAACGGCTCCGCATCGGCCTTGTCGCTGACGGTCGCGACCGCCGCCAGGCCTTCAGTACCGCCGGCCGCCTGCAGCGCCTCGCGCAGCGACGCCAGCGTGACATCCGTCTTGAATCCGAGCCCGGCGACCTTCATCGGACCGCACTCCACTGCACCACCGGCCGCGCCGCCTCCCAGGAGCGATAGCGGCCGAGCGGACCGGCATGCGCGATCTCGACCCGCATCAATTCGCCGCCATGACGCTGATGCAGCTCGCCGAGCAGGGCTTCCGTCTCCAGCGTGACTGAGTGTGCAACGAGCCGCGCGCCCGGCGTGAGTCGCGACCAGATCGCCTCGAACATCGCACGATCGAGGCCGCCACCGATGAAGACGGCATCTGGCGCGTCCAGCGCCGCGAGAGCTTCGGGCGCCCTTCCCGTGACGACAGTAATCCGATGCGCCAATCCAAACGCGGCCGCATTGCTGTGAATGTTTGCGGCGCGATCCTCGCGCGCTTCGATCGCGGTCGCCGTCCCGCCGCACAGGGCCCACTCCACCGAGATCGAACCCGAGCCCGCACCGATGTCCCACAGCCGTTCGCCCGCACGCGGCGCCAGTGCCGAGAGCGCGAGCGCACGCACCGGTCGTTTGGTGATCTGTCCGTCGTGGACGAAGAGATCGTCCGAAAGACCGGAACTGCGGGGAATGCCCTGGCCTCCCCACGCCTGCAGGGCCACCGCAACCAGATTGCCGTCAAGATCCTCAGCAAACAGGTCGGCGCGATGCTGGCCAATGTATTCGCGTGGGCCGCCCAGCGCTGCGAGAGTCCACACGAGTGAGGCGCCCCATCCACGTTCGGTCAACCATTTCGCGAGATCGCCTGGGGCCTTCGCATCACGCACGAGACAAATGATCCGCGCGCCCGGCGCAAGGTGCGGCACGAGGCGCTCGAACGGCGCGGCATGGAGACCAAGGCAGGCAATTGTCTCGAGGCGCCAGCCAAGTCGCGCGGCGGCAAGCGAGAACGTCGACGGCGCCGAATGCGCGCCCCACTCGCCTGCTTCAAGCTTCTCGGCAAGGCTTGCGCCGGCGCCGTACCAGAACGGATCGCCCGAGGCGAGTACTGCTGTCGGCCGGCCGCGGCAGCTCAGCACGACCTCTGCGTCGAATGGCACAGGCCACGCGCGGCCGCGGCTTTCTACATCTGCAAGAGCGAGATGACGCTCACCGCCAAAAACAGTTTCTGCTTTGGCAAGCGCCTTTCGGCTTGCTTCGGACAGGCCTGCAAGGCCATCTTCGCCGATACCGATGATAGTCAGCCAGGGATCAGCCAAGGAATCAGCCATGACGCGCGCCCTTATTCTGGGCGGAACTGCCGATGCGAGCCTGCTCGCCGCGGCGATTGCGCGCGCCGGCATCGACGCCGTCTATTCCTATGGCGGCCGCACCCGCGCGCCAGCCGATCAGCCCCTGCCGACCCGCATCGGCGGCTTTGGTGGCGTCAGCGGGCTTGCCGCATACATCAGGCGTGAAGGCATCACGCATGTCATCGACGCAACGCATCCCTTCGCGGCCGAGATGAGCCGTCATGCGGTCGAAGCCTGTGCGGACACCGGCACGCCGCTGATCGCGCTGGAGCGCGCGCCCTGGATCAGAGCGGCCGCTGACAACTGGATCGAGGTCGCCGACGTCACCGCCGCGGTCGCCGCGCTGCCCGAAGCGCCCACAAAGGTGTTCCTCGCCATCGGTCGCCAGCACATCGCGCCCTTCGCGCGCAAGCCGCAGCACGCCTACACGCTGCGGTTCGTCGATCCGCCCGAAGCGCCCCTGCCCTTTGTAGCTGACGTGATCGTGTCGCGCGGACCGTTCACGCTTGACGGGGAGCTGGAGATGCTGCGCACGCGCGGCATCGCCTGGATCGTTGCCCGTAATTCCGGTGGCGACGGCGCCCGCGCCAAGATCGACGCCGCGCGTAGGCTCGGCCTGCCCGTGATCATGATCTCGCGGCCGCAATTGCCCGCGCGATTGCAGGTCGAGAGCGTGGCCGAGATCATGCAGTGGCTCGGTCATTCGACCCGCCTTGGCGCATAGACCCAACGGCCGACGCGGCGCGTCTGCGAGTTGCCGACGATGACAAGCGTGCGCATGTCGGCCATCTCGGGCGTCGCGTCGTTCAACATGACGGTCGTGATCGTCTCGTCGGCCGCGCTGATCGCGCGCGCGAAGATCACGAGGCGATCGCCACAACCGGCATCCTTCAAGACCGCGAGCGCACGGCCAAATCCTTCCGGCCGGCTCGCCGAACGCGGATTGTACATCGCAATCGAAAAATCGGCTTCGGCAGCAAGCCGCAGGCGCTTCTCGATCACCGTCCAAGGCTTGAGGTTGTCCGAGAGATTGATCGCGCAGAAATCGTGGCCGAGCGGCGCACCCGCGCGCGCAGCCGCAGCCAGCATCGCGGTGATGCCGGGCAGCACACGGATCGGAAGCTGCTGCCATTGCGGCGCCTGTTCCAGCGCCTCGAACACGGCCGAAGCCATCGCAAATACGCCGGGATCGCCGGAGGAGACGACGACGACCTGCCCGCCTTCGGCTGCAAGCCGCAGGGCTTCGCTCGCGCGCCGCAACTCCTCACGGTTATCGGAGGGATGCAGGGTGAGTCCGGGCCGCGGCGGCACGCGCGCGACATAGGGGGCGTACCCCAGAATGTCCGTTGCGGATGCGAGCGCGGCGGAGACCTCCGGCGTCACCAGCGCATCGCTGCCCGGCCCGAGGCCCGCGATGGTCAGCGTGCCGGTCATTCGGCGGCGTCCAGATGCCGGCCCTTACCGTGCACGAGCACGATCGCAAAATAAGGACAATCGGCGGCATCGATTTCGGCGAGCCGCAGCACCCGCTCGCCCGGCATGGTGCCGCGCTCGACCAGCCAGGCATCATCCAACCGGTCGGCAGCAGCGAGCGCACGGCGGACTTTCGCGAGATTGCGCCCGGTCTTCATGATGACCAGCGCATCGGAATCGCGCATGCGGCGTTCGAGCTCGCCTTCGGGAAGCGTACCCATCAGCACCGTCGTCACGTCGTCGCCGAGCGCGATCGGCTGGCCGACGCCATTCCAGCAGCCGACCATGCCGGGGATGCCGGCGATCACCTCGATCTCGACGCGCCCCTGCAGACGGCTGTGCAGATGCATGAAGGAGCCGTAGAAATAGGGATCGCCCTCGCAGAGCACGACGACGTCGACCGCGCGCGCAAGCCGCGCCAGCCGCTCCGCCCATTCGTCGTAGAAGCCGGCGAGCAGCTGGACGTATTCAAGACTGTCAAACGCGATCTCCGTCGTGACCGGATACTCCATGGGATATTCGGTGACGTCGGCCGCCAGCATGCCCTCGACGATGCGCCGCGCCTGGCCGGGCCTGCCCTTCTTGCGGAAATAGGCCACGTGCTTTGCGCCGCGCACCGTGCGATCGGCGCGCACGCTCATCAGATCAGGATCGCCAGGGCCGAGACCGCAGCAGATGATGCGTCCCATCTCTATTCGCTCCGGCTCGCCAGCGCGTTCACGGCGGCAACCGTGATGGCGGAGCCGCCGAGGCGGCCCTCGACCGTCAGCGCCGGCACCGGCGGATCGGCCATCAGCGCCGCCTTGGATTCGGCCGCGCCGACGAAGCCGACGGGGCAGCCGATGATCGCCGCCGGCCGCGGACAGCTTTGGTCCTCGAGCATATTGAGCAGATGAAACAGCGCGGTCGGCGCGTTGCCGATCGCGACGATCGCACCACTGAGATGCGGACGCCACAGCTCCAGCGCGGCAGCCGAGCGCGTGTTGCGCATGGATTGCGCCAGCGCGGGAACGGACTCGTCACTGAGCGTGCAGATGACGGCATTAGCCGCAGGCAATCTGGCGCGCGTGATTCCTTCGGAGACCATGCGGGCGTCGCACAGGATCGGTGCGCCCTTCTGGAGGGCAACACGCGCTGCCGTCGCCATGCCTGATGTGAAGCGGATATGAGCTTCGAGGCCGACCATGCCGGCGGCGTGGATCATCCGCACCACCACCTGCTCCTCGTCGGGCGTGAAGCGGGCGAGATCGGCTTCGGCGCGGATGGTCGCAAAGGATTGCCGGTAGATCGCCGCGCCGTCGGTTTCATAAGTATGCGGCATCAGTGCCCTCCCATCAGGATGGAGGGATTCTTGACGATGTCGTCGCGATCCAGGCCACGCAGGATAGGCTCATCGCGCGTCGATCCGCCGCGCACGAGGTCGAAGCCGGCGCCGGTCGCAACCAGCGTGACCGCGGCCGCACCGGAATGCGCGCAGCCCTTGGCACAGCCGGAGACGTGGAGCCGCGCGGCCGAGCCGATATTCGGCGCAAGCGCCGCCGCCAGCGCGCGGGTGTCGGCATGAGCCTCGCGGCAGCGCGGCGCGCCGCTGCAGGCGATGACGCGCAGCGCCGGATCGTAGGCCTCGGTTATGAGGCCCGCCGCCGACGGCATCGTCCGCTTGCCTTCGCTCAGCACCATGCGCCAGGGCGTCATGCGTAGCGCATGCCCGCAGCCAGCGAACTGGCTGAGCGTCGCATGCGGCATTTGCCCGAAGGCGACGCCGACCATCGCACCTTGCGGATAAAGGCCGGGGCGCGCCGCAGCCATGATCGGCGCCGGCTCGGCCTCGCCACGCAGCGTCTCGGGCAGGATGGCACCGGCGGCGAGATGCGCCGCCATGCGGCCGCGCCCGCCTCTCGCACCGCCCAACGTCACGAACCAATGGGTGAGCGCGAGTGCAGCGGCCACGGCTTCGCCGCGCGCAACGGAGCGGCCGAGCTTCGCACCATCAGCCCGCACCAGGAGGCCGCCGGCACGATCACGCTCGATCCGCACATCCGCGGAATCGCCTGCCAGCACGCGCGAGGTGCCGTCATCGATGGCAAAGCCGAACTTCGTCGGAAGCGCGAGCGCGCAGCCCTCGAGCGCCTCTTCAAGCTCCGCAGCAAGCGATTGGCTCTCGTCACCATCGCGCCAGAACGGTGTGACGATGATGTTCCGCCGGGATTCGGTCTCGGTGTCCGGATCGAGCAACGCAAGCTGCGCAAGACCGTCAAGCAGCAGGCGGTGGCTGGTCTCAGTGACGCCCCTGATCTGGAGATTGGCGCGACTGGTCACGTCGATCAGACCATTGCCATGGCGCTCCGCCAGATGCGCAAGCCCGGAGATCTGCGCTGCATCGAGCCTCCCGCCGAACGGGCGCACGCGGACCACCAGCCCGTCGCCCGATTGCATCGGGCGCAAGGCACCGGGACACCAGCCCTTGATCATGGACGCGCTCATGATGCCTCCCGCAGCGCAGCCGCAATCGAGTTGCGGCGCGTTCGCCAGAGCGAGGCTTCGTGCAGGCGCGTGAAGCAGATCTCCATCGCCGCGAGTGCCGCCGGATTTTCGCGGGCCATGAAGGTGCGAACGTCGGCATCGCCGAGCGTCGCGTCATAATAGAGATCGAACAGGTGCGGCGGCACGGCATCGGCCAGATGCGCAAACGCCGCCATATGTTCGAGCGTCGCGGTAATCTCGGCGGCACCGCGAAAACCGTGGCGTATCATGCCGGCGATCCAGGCCGGATTGGCCGCGCGGGCGCGGACGACGCGAGAGATCTCTTCCGTCAGCGTGCGCGCGTGCGGCTCGTCGGGGCGCGTCGTGTCGAGATGATAGAGCGAGGGTCCCGTCGCGCCGAGATGAACTGCGGCCGCCGCAATGCCGGCTTCATGCGCGGCATAGTCGGCCGCAAGCAGCAGATCGGTTTCCGGCAGATCCTGGACGTGAACGAACGCGTCCGCAGATGCAAGGCGCTGCTCGATGCCGATGCGATCCGGCTTGATCTCGCCATCGGCGGAGAACGCCCAGGACGATGCCGACAGCCAGGCTTCGCCGGCGGCATCGCGGGTCTCGGGCGTAAAGGCATCGGGGATCGCAGAGAGGCCAACACCATATTGACCGGGGCGCGGCGCGAACACGCGGGAGGCGCGATGGCGATACGGATTCTCCTCGCCCTCGTCTTCACGGCTTGCGAGCGCTGCTGTGGCGGCGTCGAACAATTGCGCAAGACCCGCGAAGACATCGCGGAACAGGCCTGAGACCCGCAGCGTCACGTCGATGCGCGGGCGGCCGAGCTCGGCCGGCGCGATGATGTCATAGCCGGTGACGCGGCCGGAGGCGTGATCCCAGCGCGGCGCAAGGCCGGCGAGATGCAGCGCCATCGCAAACTCCTCGCCCGCGGTGCGCATCGTCGCCGAGCCCCAGAGGTCGACGACGAGGCCCTTCGGCCAATCGCCGTGATCCTGGAGATGGCGGCGCAGCAGCTCTTCCGCGAGCTTGATGCCCTGCGCATGCGCCGACGGCGTCGGCACCGCGCGGGGATCGACCGCGAAGAGATTGCGTCCCGTCGGCAGCACGTCCTGGCGCCCGCGATAGGGCGAGCCGGATGGTCCCGGCGCAACGCGCTGTCCTGCGAGCGCCGCACGCAGCGCGTCCCGCTCGGCATCGCCGCAGGCGCCGCGGCCGAACACGTGCAGGCCGTCGCCGAACTGGCTTTCCTTGAGATCGCAGACGAAGCGATCGATGCGCGGGATCGCTTCGGCGGGCGCGGCCGATGCATCGAGACCGAGATCGTCTTCGAGGCCTGCTGCGCGCGCCTCGTCGCGGATCGCGGCGATCAGGCGCCGGCGGCGGGCGGGATCGAGACCATCGGCGGTCGAATATTCGTCGAGCAGGCGTTCGAGCCGGCGCAAGCCTTCCGGCACCGCGGATATTTCCAGCAGTGGCGGCAGATGGCCGATGGTGACGGCACCGATGCGCCGCTTGGCCTGCGCAGCCTCGCCGGGATCGTTGACGATGAAGGGATAGATGATTGGGAGATCGCCGATCAGAGCTTCGGGCCAGCAGGCGGACGACAGCGCCACGGATTTCCCGGGCAGCCATTCCAGCGTGCCATGCGCGCCCATGTGCACGACGGCATCAATCCCCTGCCCGCGAAGCCAGAGATAGAAGGCGACATAGGCGTGGCGCGGCGTGCGGGCGAGATCGTGATAATCGCTATCGCGTGTCACCGCATCACCGCGCTCCGGCTGGACCGCGATGATCGATTGGCCGCACGCGACGGCCGGGAAATGGAACGCGCCATCGCGGCAGCTCGGATCGCTGTCCGGCGCCCCCCAGGCTTGTGCGAGATCGTCCTGCAAGGTCTGCGGCAAACGCGCGAGCGCCGCGCAGTAATCGGCGACGCTCCAGGTCAGATGCTGATTCAGCAGCGTCTCGCCGAGCGCTGGGACCGGCGCGACACCGAAGCCGGCCTCCGCAAGATCGGACATCAAGGCCTCGACGGAAGCCAGTGCATCCAGACCAACCGCATGCGCGATCTGGTGCGGGCGACCCGGATAGTTCGAGAGCACCATGGCGACGTGCTTCTCCGCAGCAGGCTTTTCCGCAAGGCTCCGCCACGCCGCGACGCGCGCGGCGACAGCCGTCACGCGTTCCTCGTCGGCCCGATGCGCGAGATGCGAGAACTGCAGATCGGAATCGCGCTCCGCGGCGGATTTGAAACTCACCACGCCCGTGAACACGCGGCCATCGACCTCGGGCAGCACAACATGCATCGCGAGATCGCCGGGCGACAGGCCGCGCAGCGACTCCGCCCAGTCCTCGCGCCGCGCGGTCGAGAGCGCGACCTGGAACACGAGGCAAGACGCCGCATCGAACGGCGTCGTACCGTCGTCACCGATGGCGGAGAACGCCGTCGCATTGACGATCGCCGCCGGAGGATTCTTCGCGAGATGCTCACGCAGCCAGTCCGCAACACCCGCAGCTTTCAGCGAGGTGGCGAACACGCCGTACGCGTCAAATCCCTTCTCGCGCAGCGCCGCGATCAGGGCATCGACCGGGCCGGAGTCCGCGGCAGTGAGATAGGAGCGATAGAAGGTCACCAGCGCCCGCGGCTTCCGTTCACTGGCTGTCGGCGCGGCAATGACACCGCGCTCCGGATCGTAGAAGCCCATTTCAGGCACGGTCATCTCGCCGACGACCGGACCGGCATAGAGGCCTGAGGCCAGCGCGAGCTGCGCGATCGCCGCCTGCGCCGCGACGGGACCGCCGGTGTCGCAGAGCACTTTGAGCCGCCGCAACGTCGAGACCGGCAAGGTGGAATACGAATCCAGCCGCGTGTCGTCGCGGCCATCGGCCGGCAGCACGGCCAGCACGATGTTGTGGTCCTTGGCGAGCTGCTGCAGAGCCGCAAGGCCATAGGGCCAATAGGACTCACCGCCGATCAGCCGCACCAGAATGCCCCGCGCCTGCGACAGCGTGCGCTCGATATAGGTATCGACCGACAGCGGATGACGCAGCTCCGCAAGATTGGCGAGCCGCAGCGACGGCAGGCTGCTCTGGCCGCGCCGCCAGCCGGCCGCAAACGCTGCAAGGTCGGAATCCGAGTACGAGAGCACCACGAGATCGGCCGGGTCCTGGCCGATGTCCCTTGGCGTCGCGGTCTCCTCCAGACCGCGGCTCTCGCGGAAGACGACGTGCATCAGACTCCCAATCCCGCCTTGATCGCGGCCTCGTCGATATCGCCGTGCTCGCCGATCACGACGAGCTTTGACTGCCTGTTGCCTGCGCCCCAGGGCTTGTCGAACTGGTGGCGCACACGCTCGCCGACGGCCTGCAGCAACAGGCGCATCGGCTTGCCTGCCACCGCGATGTAGCCCTTGGCGCGCAGCACGTTCTGCTCGCGCGCCAGCTTCTGCACGGAGGCGACCAGTGCGTCGACATCCGCCACTTCCGGAAGATCGATCACGACGGAGGCGAAATCATCGTGCTCGTGCTCCTCCTCGCCATCGTGATGCGAGGGACGCGCGGCGAGATCGTTCTCGGCGGCAGCGCCGAGGCCGAGAATGACGCGCGCATCGATCGCGCCGTCGGTGATGGGAAGCATCGGCACGCGGCGCGGCATCTCGGCGATGATCGCCGCCTTGGCCGCTTCCAACCCGGCCGCACCGGCAAGGTCCGCCTTGGTCAGCAGCACGATATCGGCGCAGGCGATCTGGTCCTCGAACACTTCCGAGAGCGGCGTCTCGTGATCAAGATTCTCGTCCGCCGCGCGCTGGGCTTCGACCGCATCCGGATCCGGCGCGAAGCGGCCGGCGGCGACGGCCTCGGCATCGGCGAGCGCGATCACGCCATCGACCGTGATGCGCGAGCGGATCTCCGGCCAGTCGAATGCCTTGAGCAAAGGCTTGGGCAAAGCGAGGCCCGAGGTCTCGATCAGAATGTGATCGGGCCGCACCGGGCGCGCCAAGAGCTGCTCCATGGTCGGAATGAAATCGTCGGCGACGGTGCAGCAGATGCAGCCATTGGCGAGCTCGACGATGTTCTCCTCCGGGCAGTTGGCGTCGGCGCAAGATTTCAAGATCTCGCCGTCGACGCCCTCGCTGCCGAACTCGTTGACGAGCACGGCGAGCTTCTTGCCGTTGGCATTGCTGAGCAGGTGCTGGATCAGCGTCGTCTTGCCGGAGCCGAGGAAGCCCGTGACCACCGTCACCGGGACTTTTGCAAGCGAGTTCATTCAGCGGCCTCCGGCAACACGGCAATGGGGGGAATGCGGGCAAGCGACTGCTTGCGGAAGATTTCGGGACGGCTGCGCCAGGGCACGAGGCCGTCGGGCGCGGCCGCATAGGCCGCGGCGCCGGCGACCACGTCCTGCGCATTCGCATCCGACAGGCGGCCATAGACATAGGACCAGCGGCCGGGCGCACTGAGCGCCACAGAGCAGCCTTGGCTGCATGCAGACAGGCATTCTACGGGAACCACGCTGACGCCCTCGGGCACGCCGGCCTCGAGGATCGCGCCATGCAGTCGCTTGCCCGGGGTGGTCTCGCCCTCGCCCAGCGTCTGGCCGGCGCGGCAGGTGATACAGACGTGAAGTGTGACCGTCATCGCCTCTTCCAGGATAAACAGCGGGAGGCGATGAGGCGCACGGACCCTGACTTGAGAGGCCGTTTCCCCGTCGCGGAACACCCCGTCCGCCGGTCCAAAACTCGTCCGCGCTGGCAGGTCTCCCGGCTTGCGGAGCAGGGTTTGGGCCCTTCGATCCCCGCCTTCCCGATCCCGCGAGGGATCAGTGGCTTTGGGCATCTCTCCGGTCACGGTCGCGGGGGCGGCTGCAGTTTGGATCAAAATCTTGCCGATTCGGACCCTATCGCATTCCCTCTTCGCCTGTCATAGGACAGGAACCAACGCCGGGCCACCATTTGCCCCCGGCCGCCTCTTGTCAAGCCGAAGGACCGGGTACGATGACGCCAGAACCGGATACCCAAACAGCTGAGGAAACCGACGCCCGGCACGCCCAGAAAATGGCGAAGAAGAAGGCCGCCCGCGACAAGATCATGGCGACCAAGAGCGGCGAAAAGGGCCTCATCATCGTCCACACCGGCGCCGGCAAGGGCAAGTCGTCCTCCGCCTTCGGCATGATCGTCCGCTGCGTCGCCCATGGCTTCCCCTGCGCGGTCGTGCAGTTCATCAAGGGCGCCTGGGATACCGGCGAGCGGCGGCTGCTCACCGGCCATTTCGGCGAGCTCTGCCAGTTCCACGCCATGGGCGAAGGCTTCACCTGGGAGACGCAGGACCGCGCCCGCGACATCGCCGCCGCGCGCGCCGGCTGGGAGAAGGCCAAGGAGCTGATCCTCGATCCGAACCTGCGCATGGTCGTGCTCGACGAGATCAACATCGCGCTGCGCTACGACTATCTCGACATCGCCGAGGTCGTCGAATTCCTGACGACGCAAAAGCCCGAGATGACGCATGTCGTGCTCACCGGGCGCAACGCCAAGGACGAGCTGATCGAGATCGCCGATCTCGTCACCGAGATGACGCTGGTCAAGCATCCGTTCCGCTCCGGCATCAAGGCGCAGGCCGGCGTCGAGTTCTGAAGTCGATGGCACGCGCGCTGATGATCCAGGGGGCCGGCTCGGACGTGGGCAAGTCGCTCATCGTCGCCGGCCTTGCGCGCGCCTTCACGCGGCGCGGCCTGCGCGTGCTCCCCTTCAAGCCGCAGAACATGTCGAACAACGCCGCCGTCACCGTCGATGGCGGCGAGATCGGCCGCGCCCAGGCGCTGCAGGCGCTCGCCGCCGGCGTCGAGCCGCACACCGACATGAACCCGGTGCTGCTCAAGCCCGAGACCGATGTCGGCGCGCAGGTCGTCGTCCACGGAAAACGTATCGCGACCGCCCGTGCGCGCGAATACGCGGCCATGAAGCCGTCGTTGATGGGCGCGGTGCTGGAGAGCTTTGAGCGGCTGAAGGCTCGCGCTGATCTGGTGCTGGTCGAAGGTGCCGGCAGCCCGGCCGAGGTCAACCTGCGCAAGGCAGACATCGCGAATATGGGCTTTGCGCGCAAGGCCGACGTGCCGGTGGTGCTGGTCGGCGACATCGACCGCGGCGGCGTCATTGCGCAGCTCGTCGGCATCAAGACGGTGATCGATCCTGACGATGCCGCGATGATCCAGGGCTTTGTCATCAACAAGTTCCGCGGCGATCCCACGCTGTTCGACGACGGTTATAGGCTTATTGCGGAAAAGACCGCGTGGCGCGGCCTCGGCGTACTGCCCTGGTTTTCGCGCGCCGGCGAGCTGCCGGCCGAGGATGCGCTGGGCCTCAGTGACTCGCGCAAGCCCGGCCAGTGCAAGATCGCCTGTCTCGCGCTGTCGCGCATCGCCAATTTCGACGATCTCGATCCGCTCAAGCTCGAACCCGGCGTCGATCTCGTGATGGTGCGCCCGGGCGAAGCGATCCCGGGCGATGTCCGCCTCGTCATCATCCCCGGTTCAAAATCCACCCGCGGCGACCTCGCCTTCCTGCGCGCGCAGGGCTGGGACATCGATCTGCTCGCCCATCACCGCAGGGGCGGCCACGTGCTCGGCCTCTGCGGCGGCTATCAGATGCTCGGGCAGAGCGTCGCCGATCCCGATGGCATCGAAGGCCCTGCCGGCGACACACCGGGCCTCGGACTTCTCGACGTGGCGACAGTGATGAGCCCGCAAAAGACGCTGACGCGTGTCGCGGCCGTGCATGCCGCCACCGACCAGCCGATCGCGGCTTACGAAATCCACATCGGTCGCACCTATGGGCCCGATCGGGCCCGCCCGTTCGCGAAGCTGAACGGCGAGCCGGAAGGCGCGATCTCCGGCGATGGCCGCGTGCAGGGCAGCTATCTGCACGGTCTGTTCACGTCGGATAATTTCCGCAAGGCTTATCTGGCAAAACTGGATATTCCAGCCGGCAACGAGCCCTATCACGCCAGGGTCGAAAGTGCGCTCGATGCCCTCGCCGATCACATCGAAAAGCATCTCGATGTCGAAGGCCTGCTCGCGCTAGCACGCTAGAACCTCGGCGAGGCGCTCCCATTCGGCTTCGCTGCCGGGAAGCCCGAGCCGCAACCATGTTGGCTCTCTGGAGAATACGCGCGACCAGATGTGGCTGCGCGCCAGCTTTTCCTGCGCGGCGCATGCATCTGGCGTCTCGTAGAGACGAAATAGCGGTGCACCGCCAATGAGCGTCCAGCGCTGCGCGTGCGCCATCTCGTCGAGGCGAACACAGTCCTGGGTGAGCCGCGCGGACGTGGCTTCGGCCCAGGCGCCGTCACGCAGGGCGCGGCAGCCGATTGCGATTGCCGGTCCGGACACGGGCCATGGGCCTGACAATGTCGCTAGCTTGTCGATGTCGACCGCATTGCCGATTGCGAACCCAAGCCGCAAGCCGGCGAGGCCATAAAACTTTCCGAACGAGCGCAGGATCAGCAGTCCCGGCCGATCCGCTTCCGGCGCAAGCGAGAGCTGCGGAACGGCATCGGCAAAGCTCTCGTCGGTCACGAGACGGCCGACGCGCGGCAGCAGCGCGAGCAAATCCGTTGGCGCAAAACTCCGGCCATCGGGATTGTTGGGATTGACGACGATGGCGAGGTCCGCCCCTGCCAGCGCGTCGAGTTGCGCGACCTCCTGGACATCCCAGCCCGCAGCCGACAGCACGCCGGCATATTCATTGTACGTCGGCGCCAGGATGCGCGCGCGGCCGGGCGCAGCGAGCTGCGGCAGCAATTGAATGGCGGCTTGCGCACCGCCGAGCGCGACGACCGGCGCGTTCGTGCGATAGGCGTGCCGCGCCGCCTGGTGCAGCGCCTCGATCTCGGCGCGCGCCGGCAGCGCGCTCCATGCGCGCGCGCTCACCTCGCCCACGGGATAAGGCACCCGGTTGATCCCGGTCGACAGATCGATCCAGTCCTCTGAGCGTCCGCCAAAACGCTGCTGGGCCAGATCGAGATTTCCACCGTGCTCGCGCATGCCCTGTTCTTTCACGCGAAGGCGAGGATCGCAAGGACGCCGGCGAGCAGCAGCATGGCGCGGCGGTAGACGGTCAATCCCTCGGCGATGTCGGCGGCGAGCGGGTCGCGCTCACCTTCGTTGAGCCAGGGCTCGTCGGTCGCGCTGCCGTGATAGATGCGGGGGCCGCTGAGCCGCACGCCGAGTGCGCCGGCCATTGCCGCTTCCGGCCAGCCGGCGTTGGGCGAACGGTGATGGCGCGCATCCCGTGTCATGCACGACAGCGCCTCCGATCGTCGTGGGGCCAGCAGCACGAACAGAAAACCGGTCAGGCGCGCCGGAATGAAGTTAGCGACGTCGTCGATGCGCGCCGCGGCCCAGCCGAAGGCTTCGTGCCGTTCGCTGCGATGGCCGATCATGGAATCCAGCGTGTTGATCGCCTTATAGCCGAAGATGCCGGGCAGACCGAACAGCGTGCCCCAGAAGACCGGCGCAACGATGCCGTCAGAGGCGTTCTCGGCGAGGCTCTCGATCGCCGCGCGTGCGATGCCGGCTTCATTGAGCGCCGCCGGATCGCGGCCGACGATGCGCGAAACAGCTTCTCGTGCGGCGGCGATGTCACCGGCCCGCAACGGGTTCGCGACGGCAGCCACGTGATCGTGCAACGAACGCAAAGCAACCAGCGGCCAGGCCAGGACGCCGACCAGCACGATCTGGATCCAGCCCCATGGGAGCATGGACTGCAGCACCGAGCCGAGTGCAACGGAGATCGCGATCACCACAAGCGCTCCGGCGATACCGGCGGCACGGCGGAGCGCCGGCGTAGCGGCCTCGCGATTCCAGGCGGAATCGACGGCGCCGATCAGCCGGCCCAGCCAGGTCACGGGGTGGCCGATCCGCGCGAACAGCCATGACGGCCAGCCCAGGAGGGCATCCACCGCCATCGCCACCACCATCGCGCCCGCAAAGCCCAAACCCGCCTCCTGTCCCGCCCCTGTTGCGCAAAGCCAGCGGCGAGCGCAAGCCCCTACCCGCCTGATTTCGGCTTTGTCTTTGGCCGCGTTTGGTGATTAGTCACGCCCACAGGAGAGTTTGATGGCCGTCATCTTGATCACGGGCGGAACGCGATCGGGCAAGAGCAAGCGTGCAGAAATGCGCACGCGCGCCTTCCCCGGGCAGCCCGTCTACGTCGCGACGGCCGAGGCGCTCGATGCCGAAATGGAAGCACGCATCGCAAAGCACCGCGCGCGGCGCGGAACCGACTGGATCGAGCGCGAAGTGCCGCTCGACCTCGTGCCCGCGCTGGTCGCAAGCGATGGCGGTGGCGCGAGACTGGTGGACTGCCTGACGCTGTGGCTCTCCAATTTGATGCACGCCGAGCGCAACTGGGAACGCGAGGTGAGCGAGCTCGCGGGCGCCCTGCCCCGCCTGAAGAGCCCCGTCGTCTTCGTCACCAATGAGGTCGGCCTCGGCATCGTGCCCGACAATGCCTTGGCGCGCAGCTATCGCGACGCCGCCGGGATCATGAACCAGATCATTGCTGGCGTCGCCGACGAGGTCGAGTTCGTCGTCGCCGGCCTGCCGATGAAGCTGAAATGATGCCGCGCGCCGACTTTCTCAAAGACATCGTCGCCGATCTCCGGATGGCGGCATCGTTCGTCACGATCCTCCCGGTGGCATCGGCGAAGCCCGCGGCCGACGGCACTGTTGCGCGCGCGACCTGGGCGCTCCCGCTCGCGGGGCTGCTGGTCGGCCTTGCCGGCGCTTTCGTCTACAAGGTCGCGAGCCGGCTCGGGTTGGCGCCGAACATTGCCGCCCTGCTCGCTCTCGCGGCCACCGCCCTCATCACCGGTGCGTTGCACGAGGACGGCCTCGCCGATACCGCCGACGGGCTCGGCGGCGGTCGCACGCGCGAGCGCAAGCTCGAGATCATGCGCGACAGCCGGATCGGCACCTATGGCGTCTGCGCGCTGATCCTGTCGTTCGGCCTGCGCTGGAGCGCGCTCGCGACGATCGCAAGTCCCTGGGCCGTCACGCTCGCGCTGTGCGCGGCGCATGCCGCGGCGCGCGCGGGCGTGCCTGCCTTCATGTCGCTGGTGCCGGCGGCGCGGCCGGACGGACTTTCAGCGAGCGCGGGCGTGCCGCCGGGCCGCAGCGTCGCCATTGCCTTCGCGCTTGGAACGCTTGCCCTCACCCTCGCGCTCGGTCCGGGCAAGGCCCTTGCCGGTCTGATCCTGCTGTCGCTCGCCGGCCTGCTGCTGGCGCGGCTCGCCATCCGCCAGATCGGCGGGCAGACCGGCGACATCCTCGGCGCATTCGAGCAAACAGGCGAGATCCTGATCCTGCTCGTCGCCGCAGCCTTCCAGATGGGACGCTGACCTCATGGTCGAGTTCGACGACACTTTCCGCCGGCAACTGCACGAGCTGTTCGTGTGGCGCCGCGACGTGCGCCGCTTTCGCAGCGATCCGTTGCCGGACGGCGCCATCGATCGCCTGATCGAGACGGCTTGCCTCTCCCCCTCGGTCGGCCTCAGCCAGCCCTGGCGCTTCGTCATCGTCGATGATGCCGCTCGCCGCCGCGCCGTGATCGACGACTTCAGGGCGTGCAACGCCGATGCCCTGAACTGCTATTCCGGCGAGCGCGCCGCGCGCTATGCCGCGCTCAAGCTGTCGGGCCTCGAACAGGCCCCCGGCCATCTCGCCGTGTTCGCCGACAAGGCCAGCGACATCGGCCACGGCCTCGGCCGCGCGACCATGCCGGAGACCACGGAATATTCCGTGGTCGCCGCGATCACCGCGATGTGGCTCGCCGCGCGCGCCGAGGGCATCGGCCTCGGCTGGGTGTCGATCCTCAATCCGGACCGCATCCGCGCTCTTCTCGACGTGCCCGCCTCCTGGAAGTTCATCGCCTATCTCTGCATCGGCTATCCCCAGGTCGAATGCGACCAGCCGGAGCTTGAGCAGGCAAAATGGGAACACCGGCGCGGCACGGACGAGTTCACGCTGCGGCGCTGACCCCAAGCTCGCCAGCCAGACAGGAGCGGTCGCACCATCCTCCGTCATTGCGAGCGCAGCGAAGCAATCCAGAAATCTTGCCGCGGGACTCATCTGGATTGCTTCGTCGCAAGAGCTCCTCGCAATGACGACGGAGAGAGGCGCGCAGACGAAGAGAGAGGACGCAGTTTCTAGCTACGACTTGCTCCTGCCGGCCGCAGCCGCCACCGGCGCAGAGCTTTCCGGCTTCTGGAACATCAGCAGCGGCCGGAGGATGACGCGGCCATAGGCCTCGTAATGGTTCTGGGTCGAGACAGCCATCTTCAGCGGCGTCGCGTAATTCGCCTCGAACGTCATGAACTGTGCGTAGGTCCAGGAGAAGCCGACTCCGACCGAGGCCATTTCGGTCACGCCGGGGAATGTCGAATACACCGCGCCCCAGTCGGTGAAGACGTAGGTGTCAAATCCCCTCAGCCATTGCGACCAGTTGTAGTGCAGCTCGGCGTTCACATAATAGCCGCTGTCGCCGGAGGCCGCATTGGTTGGATAGCCGCGCACGGTGGTGGGGCCGCCGATCGAGAAGATCTGGTCGCCCGGCAGCAGCTTTTCCTGCGTGTACTGCCAGCTCGCCAGCACATTGGCGCTGAAGTTCGCCGGACCGGCGGCGCTGCTCGCGATCAACGACCCGGTATAAGTGTTGAACGTGCGGTTGTTGTTGGAGAGAACGTGGTCCTGCCATTCGATGTAGTTGATGGCCGGCGAGACCGTGATCGAATAGGTGTTGCCGGAATTCGTCACCGAGACGCCGGCCGTGGCCTTGTCGTAGTGGTCATCGGTCACCGAGACGCTGGAGAAGCGGCTGACCGTCTTGCCTTCGGTCTCGGCGGCGTTGAGCAGCACCAGCCAGTTCTGCGTCACCCAGACCGGCTGGCTGAAATTGACCGCCGCCTGGCTCGACCGTCCCGTGACGTCGAGCGCGACGAACGGTCCCTGGATGATCTTGATCTTGCCTTCGGTATAGCTGACGCCGGCGCGGCCGCCCCAGGGATTGACCGGAACGCTGTAGGCGACGTTGCCGTTCAGATTGCCGTCGGAGCGCACCCCGTAGAAGGTCAGGCGGTCGTCGACGCCGAACAGGCCGTGGCGCTTGTAGAAGGCCCCGCCTTCCCAGCGTCCGGTGTTCTCCACGCCCTGGTTGTCGGTGAAGAGCTGCAAGGTGTCCACCGGCGGCTCGATCACCGCGAACTGGAGGTCGGTGAGGCCGAAGTTCGTGCCGGGCTGGAGCAGCGCCTTGATCTGGACGTCATTTGTCCGGTTGAACCAGATCACGTCGCGATTGAGCTTGGGAACGTCGAGGACCTCGCCTTCGGGCTCCTTCACGCGCTGCAGGATGTAGTCAGTGCGGGTCTGCTTGTTGCCCTCGATGGTCGTCTTCTGCAGCCGGCCTTCGGTCAGCTTGATCTTGACCACGCCGTCCTTGGGATCCTGCTCCGGCAGCGTCGCGATCCCCGTGACGATGCCGCGCGCGGCGTAGATGGCGTTGATGTCGGCGACGAGCTGCAGCAGCGCGGCGATGTCGACATTCTTGCCGACATATTTCTTCGCGATCTCGTCGAGCTCCGCCGGCGTGATGAACTTGGACGGGTCGAACTCCAGCTTGCGCAGGCGGAATTTCGGCCCGCCCGGCTTCAGGAGCATGGACTTCTCCCGCTCGCCGCCGACCACGGCCGGCCCGGTCAGCTTCGGCGGCGCACTCTGCTGTTCGAACTGCCGTCGCTGCCGATCGATGTCGTTCTGGATCGCACCGGGATTGATCGAAGGAATCTGGGCGCGCGCGGGCACGATGCAGCAAGCTGCAAGCCCCACACCCAACACTGCCCCCCAAATCCGCATCCCGAATCCCGCTACCATGCCTGTGCGAGACGGCCAACGGCCGGCTTCGCCATCTCAACAGAAGCGTCCCTCCAGCTGGTGCGACCGCCGCGCTGACCGTGACGGAAGCGCTTGCGCAGGTCGCTCAGTCCCTCGATGTTGACGGCCGGACCGGAGCCGATGGTCTCGACCGGCCGCGGCATCAGCAGCGCATCGAGCCGCGCCTTGCCCGAGAGACCGAGCAGGTAGAACGCCCCGCCATCCTTCTGCGCAAGCCAGCTTTCGAAACTCTCGCTGCCCTCGCCGTCGACGGAGATGTTGCGCATCGCGCTGGCGCCGGTGAAGTCGGCGCAGCAGGTGTGGCTCGGCAGGTAGTTGGTGACGGTCGCCGAGATGTCGCCGGTGTAGAACACCACATAGGCGTTGCTGACATTGGCGTTGCCGATCTGGGTCATCGTGAACACGCCGCTCGGCTGGTAGAGCTGGAGCGTCGGCCTGCTAGTCGGCGACGGCGAGCGGTTGTTCATGAGCACCTGCTCGGTGGCCGTGGTGAGAACGAGCTGGCCTGGGACATAGCCGTTCAGGATCGCGACGGCCTGCGCATCGGTGAAGAGGTTCGCGTCCACCACCCTGAACTGATTGATGATGAGGCTGCTCGGATCCATCGAAATGTCGGCCGAGGTCGCGACGCCGCCGTTGTAGCCGGTGACGTCCATGATCAGCGGGATCGGCGGATTCGAGCGGATCTGCTCGCCCTTGACGTTGATCGTGTTGGCCGCGAGGTCGAGCTCCTTCACCACGCTGACGAAGCCGATCGTCAGGTCGCCCGGCGAGGACAGCCTGACCGTGTTGCCGCGGATACGGTCGAGCGAGATCGACCCCGCGGAGTCGAAGTGGGTGTCGCCGTTGGTCGAGATCGATCCGCCACGGATCGAGCCCGCGTCGGAGCGCAGGTCGATATCGCCGGCATCGCCCGGGAGGCCCGTGGTCGTGAGCTGGGCGAAGACGATGTCGTTCGCGGCGTGCAGGGTCTGCGTGCCGCCGCTGACGGCGGTGCCGAGCGTGATCGCCCCTGATGTCGCGGTGATGCCGAGCGTGCCGGCGACGTTGAGATTGTCCCACTTGACGATCGTGCCTTGCAGCACAGCGTTGCCGGTCGCGGCCGTGACATTGTGACCGGTGTTCGTTCCCGCAGCGATCAGCCTGGCCGAGCCGTTGGCCGCGACCGAGCCGAGCGTGGGCACACCGCCGGACATCACCGTCTGCCCGACGATGAAGCCATTGTCGGCGTTGATGTTGACGTTGCCGATGTCGCCGGCCATGCCCGTCGTCGTCAGGGCATTGAAGGTGACGTTGTCGCGGACATGGATGGTCTGCGTGCCCCCGCTCTGCGCGGTCTGGAAGGTGATGCTGCCCTGGCTCGACGTCGCGCCCAGCGTGGTCGCGATGTTGAGTGTATTCCAGTTGATCGGGCCGCCTGCGGTGAGAAGGCCCGAGCCGGTGATGGTGCCGAACGTGTTGCCGGTGATGGTCGTCGCGGCAAGCAGGCTCGCCGAGCCGTTGGCGGAGACCGAACCCTGGCTCGTCACGCCAACCGACGTCACCGTCTGCGCCAGGATGAAGCCGTTGGCGGCGGTGACGCTGATGTTGCTGATATCGCCGGCAATACCCGTCGCCGTCAGCGCATTGAAGGTGACGTTGTCGTCGGCGTGGATGATCTGCGTGCCCCCGCTCTGCGCGGTCTGGAAGGTGATGCTGCCCTGGCTCGACGTCGCGCCCAGCGTGGTCGCGATGTTGAGTGTATTCCAGTTGATCGGACCGCCGGCCGTGAGCAGGCCCGAGCCGGTGGTGGCGGCCAGCGTGTTGCCGGTGATGGTGGAGGCGGCAATCAGGCGCGCCGAACCGTTGGCCGAAACCGAGCCCTGGCTCGTCACACCGCCCGACGTTACCGTCTGCGCCAGGATGAAGCCGTTGTCGGCGGTGACGTTGACGTTGCCGATATCGCCGGCAATGCCCGTCGCCGTCAGGGCGTTGAAGGTGACGTTGTCGCGGGCGTGGATGGTCTGCGTCCCCCCGCTCTGCGCCGTCTGGAAGGTGATGCTGCCCTGGCTCGACGTCGCGCCCAGCGTGGTCGCGATGTTGAGTGTATTCCAGTTGATCTGGCCGCCGGCCGTGAGCAGGCCCGAGCCGGTCGTGGCGGCCAGCGTGTTGCCGGTGATGGTGGTGGCGGCAACGAGGCTGGCCGAACCGTTGGCCGAAACCGAGCCCTGCGTGGTCACACCGCCAGAGGTCACCGTCTGCGCCAGGACGAAGCCGTTGTCGGCGGTGACGTTGACGTTGCCGACGTCGCCGGCCATGCCCGTCGTCGTCAGCGCATTGAAGGTGACGTTGTCGTGGGCGTGGATGGTCTGCGTGCCCCCGCTCTGCGCGGTCTGGAAGGTGATGCTGCCCTGGCTCGACGTCGCGCCCAGCGTGGTCGCGATGTTGAGCGTGTTCCAGTTGATCGGGCCGCCGGCGGTCAGCAGGCCCGAACCGCTCGTTGCAGCCAACGTGTTGCCGGTAATGGTGGTGGCGGCAAGCAGGCTCGCCGAGCCGTTGGCCGAGACCGAGCCCTGGCTCGTCACGCCGCCCGAGGTCACCGTCTGCGCCAGGATGAAGCCGTTGGCGGCGGTGACGCTGATGTTGCCGATATCGCCGGCAATACCCGTCGCCGTCAGGGCGTTGAAGGTGACGTTGTCGTGGGCGTGGAGGATCTGCGTGCCCCCGCTCTGCGCGGTCTGGAAGGTGATGCTGCCCTGGCTCGACGTCGCACCCAGCGTGGTCGCGATGTTGAGCGTGTTCCAGTTGATCGGGCCGCCGGCCGTGAGCAGGCCCGAGCCGGTCGTGGCAGCCAGCGTGTTGCCGGTGATGGTGGTGGCGGCAATCAGGTTCGCCGAGCCGTTGGCCGAAACCGAGCCCTGCGTGGTCGCGCCGCCAGAGGTCACCGTCTGGGCCAGGATGAAGCCGTTGTCGGCGGTGACGTCGATATTGCCGATGTCGCCGCTGTTGCCGGTCGTCGCCAGCGATTTGAACGTCACGTTCTGGGTGGCGTGGACGGTCTGCGAGCCGCTGCTGTCAGCGGTGCCGATGACGATGCTGCCATTGCTCGCCACGGCCTTGAAGCTGCCGCTTGCGCCGGTCGCGGTGCCCGCCAGGACCTGGTCGAGCGTGAGGCTTCCGGTGCCGAGGATGTCGACATTGCCCTTCACCGCGGACAGCAGGCTGGCCTCGGTATTGGTCAGAGCCTGCAGGTCAATATCGCCGGCGCTCGCGCCCGCCGACAACCGCGCAGCGCTGAGCGTGAGCCGGTTCGTTGCGCTGCCGATGCCGTTGGATGCACTCAGCGAGACTTCGGCGCCCGAGCCGGACGCGACGAACTTGGTCTGGCCGTCGCCATTGTCGAGGATCGCCCCGAGCGTAGCGACGCCGCCGGCGGTGACGACGATCGACGGCGCATTCGAGGCGGCCGCATAGGACAGCGACGAATTGAGCTGGCCGATGGTCGCATCGCCTGTCGTGGTCACCGAGATCACCCCGGCCGCGTTGATGGCCGAATAGGCCCCCATCGTCAGCGAGGCGGAGGCCAGCGTGACGCTGGCGGCGGAGCTGGTCGCAACCACCGGTGCCGCGCTGGTGCCGTCAGCGAATGTCACCGCGCCATTGGCGAGCAGCTGCATCAGGCCGGCGCTGCGGACGTCGGCATTGATGCTGATCGCACCATGCGGCACGTTCAGCGTCAGCGCGCCACCCGCGGTCAGCGTTCCGTAAGTGCCGGTTGCGCCGACATTGAGATCGCCCGCGACGGCGAGGATGCTGAGGTCGCCGACCGACGAGCCGGTGAGCGCACCCGACAGGTGCACCTGCAACGGCTGGAACGTCGTGCCGTTGAAGCCGATGTTGCCGCCGGCGCGCAGATCGAGATCGGCGCCGACGATATGCACGGCGGTGCGATCGGTGAACCCGGCTTCGGCATAGATGCTGCCGGTCGCGGCAAGCTGGATCGTGCCGTTCGCCGAGACGTTGCCGACGACGAGGTCACCGGTGGTCTGCTTCACATAGATGTTGCCCTGCACGGCCGACACCTGGTCGAGATGGTCGGTCGTCGGGCTCGCGAAGGCGATCTGGAGCGCGTTCGGGTTGTTCGCCGGACCATTTCCGGAGGTGTCGACGCCGCCGATATTGCCGTGCTCGGCGATCAGGGTGAGGTTCGGAATGTCGCCGGAGATCACCGGCACGCCGCTCACCCCTGCGGAGATGCTGGTGACGGCGTCGAGCTTGACGTCACCGCGGCCGGTGATCTGGATGCCGTTGGCCTGTGCGGCGGCAATCGGGCCGTATTTCGCGGCGGCGATCCCCCCGAGCACGAGGCTGTTCTTGCTGCCGAGATAGACCTCGGACGCCGCCTTGGCCGTGACCGCGGACGGGTTGTCGAGGATCACGAGGCTCTGCTGCGACAGGGTCACGTGGTAGGTCACGATACCGGTCGTCGGGTCGGTCGAGGAGTCGACGACGAGCTGTCCGGGACCGGCCGATGCGAGCAGCCCCTTCTGCGCAGCCGTCAGCGACGAGGCGTTGACGCTGGTGAAGGTGAAGGTCTGCGGCGCCGCCAGCTGGCCGACCGAACCGTTCGGCGTGTACAGCATGACCTGGTCGGCCTTGATGTTGGGCACGGTGGTGTCGCCAATCGGCGGCGGCGGCGCGCCGACGGCCGACGAGGACACCGTATAGGCGAGCTGGCTCTGCGACCACTGCGAGCCCGCGGTGATCAGGCTGTAGACCTTCTCGGTCGATGCGAGCGTGTAAGTGTAAGTGGAGCTGTAGTGGCCGGCGGCGAGCGCGGCCTGCAGCGCGGTGTTGGTCGGCATGAACTGACGATCAGCGGCCACGCCGTCGAACAGCTTGGTGAACAGGGTCGAAGAGAGCGAGCTGCCGAACAACGTCGCCAGCGGGTCGGTCGGCGCCGTACCATACAATGTGGTCAGCGAGGTCTTGAGCTGATCGGTGCTGATCAAGCCGAGCAGGAACTGGTCCTTCAGCAGGCGCGTCGTCGCCTCGTTCTTGATGTCCGTCGTCGAGACGGCGGAAGGATCAATGCCGAGCTTCGCGGCCACCTGCGCCCGCAGCACCGTCAACCCCGTCGCGGTCGGATTGTAGGCGCCGCCATTCGGGAACGCGATGTTCTGGAGCTGGGAGTAGTCGTTATAGGCGGACGTCACCATCGACTGGTAGCTGTTGACCGCGACGGCGCGTGCATTGCCGCTGAGCAGGTCGAGGCTGGTCCAGACATCAGCGAGATGCGCGCTCTGCTCGGCGGTCAGGCCGCCCGACGACAGCCCGTTCAGGATGCTGGCGCGGTTGCCGTCGGAAGCGGCGGCTTCCAGGAACACCGGGCCGGCCTGCGACTGGACCGTGCCGAGCCTCAGGTCGCCCTTCGACTGCACGATATAGGTGCCGGTCTTCGACGAGCTGTTGAACAGGCCGCCGTCGACGCTGCCGTCGGCCCGCGTCGTGCCGGTCGCCTGGATCACCAGCGGGTTGATGTCGGTGAGCACGGCGTTGCCACCGCTGACACTGGACTTCGCGCCGATCGCACCATTGATCGAATTGATCTCGATGTTCTTGCCGACCACGACCGGATTGGCGACGTTATAGGGCGACGCCGAGTTGATGTCGCCGGTCGCCGAGAGGAAGACGCTGCCCCGCGGCGCGTTGCCGGCGATCGCCGAATTGACCTTCACCTGGTTGATCGACAGCGAGCCGATGGCGGAGATCGCGATGTCGTGGTCGATGGTGTTGGCGGTGAGACTGCCGCCATAGACCTGCACCGAGACCGGCGCCCCGCCCGATCCGATCGCCCCGATGCCGCCGTCCGCGGACAGCGTCACGCTGGTGCCCGAGATGACCGGATTGTTGGCGTTCGCACCGACCGTGATCGCCGAGTTGGCGCCGGTGGCGGTGATCGTCGTGGTGCCCTGGAGGTTGTTGATCGGCCCGTTGACGACGATGCCGGAGTTCGAGGTGACCGCAACCGTGCTGGTGCCGCCGCCGTTGAACTTGATGTTGATCGGGTTCGATGCCTTCACCGTGTTGGTCAGCGTCAGGGTCAGGTGATCGTAGATCTGCTGGTACCAGTTGTAATGACCGTCCGCACCGCAGCACTTGTCAGCCGTCGTGTTATAGCCGGCCCCATGATAGCTTCCAGTCGCGGTGACGACCTCCTGAAAGTTGGTGTCCTGCAAATCATTGGTGGCGACGCCGTTGACGACCTTCTTGACGTCCGACACCAGGCTGGTGGTGCGGACGAAGACGCTGCCGCTGTTCGGATCGCGCGAGGTATACTGCCAGCCATAGTCGAACTGGGTGCTGGTGCTCGGACGCGCGAGCGTCGCCTGGTCGACCCACTGATAGTACATGTTGGGGGTCGTCTCGTACTGAATCCCCGCCGTGCCGGTCACCGCCCTGATTGTCGCGGACGTGTACTGGCTCGTCGTGACGTCGTTGGCCTGATACTGCGTGACCTGCTGGCCGCCCGGCGCCGCCGGATTGTAGACGTACCAGGTCGTCTGTCCCTTGAGCTGGTCGACGATCTGAATCACGCTGTTGGCGCTGACGCCGGTGTTGATCGTGTTGGTGACGAGCTGGACTCCGGTCGTATTGTTCACCGTGATCGTGCCGGCGCCGCCGTTGACGATGATGTTGCCCTGCACGGTTCCGTCGGTCGACGTCGAGATGATCTTGCCGTTCAGATAGACGTAGCCGCCCGAGCCCTGCACCACGCTGCTCAGGACGATCTGGTCGGTGGCGGCGTTGTACTTGGCGCCGACCTGCACGTCGGAGGTGTTCACCTTCGACAGATATTGCGTCAGGTCGATGTAGCTGCCGTGCTGCGCGTTGGTCTGGGCCTGCGCGAAGGCCGTCGCATTGCCCTTGAGGTCATTGATGGCCTGCAGCGCGCTGTCGCCGATGTTGACGGAGTAGTTGCTGCTCGATCCGCTCTGGATCGTGCCGTTGATGTTCAGCACCGATGCCGACAGGATGATGGCCTTGCCGACGATAAAGGGCGCGTTGTCGGGCGGACTTTGCGCCACGTTCGCAGTCTTCGGCGTGATCACCTCATTCTGGATGTTGATGACCTGGAAGTACTCCGCGCAGCGCGCGCAGTTGAACGGGCTGCTGTTGGTGTAGACGCCCCGGTTGTCAAAGGTTGCGGCCTCCCACGGCGAGGTGGTGATGGTCTGGCGCGTCGGGCCCTCAATCGACGGCAGCGTGGCTGCGTTCGGCATGCCGACGGCGGGATTGCCGGGAGTCCCCTGTCCCATCGGCAGGAAGATCGCCGAATAAAGCGACTGTCCGTCGAAGAACAAATCCAGCAGGCGGGCTGTGAAGACCGCATTCGACGCGGGCGTGCCGGTGCCGGTGCAGCAATACGCGGAATAGGGATGCAAATTGGCGGCGCCGTTCACATGGACACCCGAATCCCAGTCGCCGTACGCACCGAGATAGGTCGCGGCCGCCATCACCGCCGTCAGCGTATCCCAGTCATCCGGCTTGTACTCGGTGTTGGCCCATTGCGAGGCCACGTCGTGGTTGGTGCTGAAGATGCTGCCGACGCCGCCGTTGAAGGTGAAGGAGCCGTTCGGCACCACCATCTGGATCGTCGCGGCATCGAGGGTCTGCGACGCCACCACGTTGCCGAGGTTGTTGGTGATCTTGAGCAGGCCGTTCTGGTTGGTGACGACTCCGTCGAAATAGATGTCGGGGGTGCGGGTCAGCGTCTGGCCGTTGTAGACGGGCAGACCGGTCGACGGATCCCTTGTGTTGTAGGTCGCCGAGATGTCGATCAGCGGCGTGGCGCTGTTGTTGGACGTGAAGGTCACGTTGGACCCGGAGCCGGCGGCGACGTCCGGGTGCGTGACCAGTCCGCCGGTCACATTGGTGATCGTCAGGTTCGACAGTGCGATGAAGTCGAGGCCCTGGTTCTCGATCTTGATCAGCGGCGAGGAGCGCGCGATGACGGACGGCGCCGCATTGCCGGCGCCACCTGCCCCGGTCAGGGTCTTCGCGACGATCGAGACGTTGCCGCCCGACACCAGGATGTCGCCGAACGCGAAGGCGTTGCCGGCCGCGTTGGCGGCGAAGGGCGCCTGCTGGATCAGCGTGTTGATCTGGCGCTGGATGTCGCCGGTCGGGTCGGAGCCGGTGAACGTGATCTCGGGATGCGTCGCGGTCAGCGCGGTCTGGACCTGCGTCGTCGTCAACCCGCTCAGCGTGGCGATCTGGGACACGATCGTCTGGTAGGGATTGAAACCGCCGACGATGGTGTACTGGATCTTCTGATGGTTCCAGCTCTTCACCGCACTGAAGTGATTGACGTCGGAGACGTATTGCAGCGACAGCGGATCGTAGGGGCTCGTCGTCGACAGCGTCGGCGTGCTCGCCCCGAGCGCAATCGTGATCATCTCGTCGTTGTGGATGCCGGCCACGACCAGGCCATTGAGCGCGACGGTACCGGTTCCGCCGTCGTTGATATGGCTATGGTTGTCGCTGTTCTTCTGGCTGAATATCTCCAGATAGGGATTGTAGTTGCTGCCGAGACCGGATGCGGCGACCAGGCCCGGGGTCGCGGTGAGATTGATGTCGTTGGCGCCGAGCACCTTCGATCCGATGGCGAGCGTCAGGCTGGCGTCGTTGTCCGCGTTGGCCGTGCCGCGGTAGAGGCCCGAGATCGGGATGACCGTGTTGTTGTAGACGACCGTCGTCGCGGTCGCGGAAATGCTGCTGTAGACGCTGCCGTCGCCGGCGAGACCCGCGGCGATGTTGATCTTGCCCCAGGCCTCCACCGTCGAGCTGCCGCCGACGTTGACGTTCTGGGTCGCATGGGCCCAGGTGTTGGTGCTGGCGCCGACGCCGCCGACCGCGCCGTAGATGTTGGCGTTGGCATTATTGCTCGCCGCCATCCGCGAGGCGGAGCCGATATAGATGTTGCCGGCGCTGAACAGCTCCCTCGCCTGAATATTGACCGTGAGCGTGGCGTTCGCGGTCATGTCGGATTCGGCGCCGCCGCCGGCGAAGAGGCTGGCCGTGGCGATGCTCGCCGTGTCGTTCGTGTTCAGCGTGTTGTAGGCCTCGATATTGATCGCGGCCGTCGTCGTGCGCGGATCGGCGTTGAGGCTCAGGATCGTCCCAGTATCGACGTTGGTGTTGACGGTCTGGGTGACGGTCGAGTTGCTGAGTGCCGCGGCGCCCGAGAACATGCCGCCCGAGCCCGAACGCGCGCCGCCGCCGGCCTGATTGACGATGTCGTTGGCGATGACGTCCATCTCGCCGCCGGCCGAGTTGATGATCAGGTGGGTGCCGACCTCGGCGGTGGTGGTCGAGGTCACGGTGTTGGTGGCGCTGCCGCCGGAGACGCCGGCCGTGGAGGCCTGGTAGGCATCGCCGCTGGCTGAATAATTCGTGGTGTGCTTGGCGCGGATGTTGAGGCCGCCGAAATAGAGCGTGTTGTCGGTCGCGTTGCCGTAGAGCGTGGCGTTGGTCACGGCGGTCGAGGTAGTCGTGCCGACGGCCGCGGCTCCGGCATAGGTGCCGCCCGCGCCGACGATGGCGCTGGAGACGTTGGCATCCGTGCCGGTCGCGGTGATCTGGAGAACGCCCGTGTTCGACGCCGACGTGATCGCGCCCGCGCCGAGATAAGCGTAGGTGTGCGAGCTCGACGAGGTCTGCGCGACGCTCGCGCCAAGTGCCAGGAACCCGCTCGAGAGGCCGGTTGCCTCGGCGTATTGGGCGCTGTCGTTCTCGGCCGCGATGACCACGTCGCCGTTGGGAAGCGTGATCCCGGTGCCGCCATAGGCGCTGACCGTCGCGTTCTCCGAGGCCTTGGCGTAGCTGCCCTGCGCGCCGATCAGCGAGCCGCCGCCGCCCGCGAGGGCCTTGGCGTAGGTCGACGTGCCCGTGCCAGCCGGAACCAGTGCCATCGCCGTCACGGCGAGCGCGCCGCCCGAGAAGATGGCGTTGTCACCGACATCGGCGGTCACCGTGGCGCCGACCGTGGATTGGGCGATGGCGACGCCGACGGCACCGCCACCAACCGAGACGCCATACGCTTCGCTTCGAAGATTGGGCGTGATCGACGCCGAAACCAGCGTGCCGGCACCGGTCGCAGACGTCGTGATCGTGGCGCCGGAGCCGATCTCGGCCGTCACGCGCGAGTTTTCGTGGGCCTCGGCATCGGCACCGATGCCCGAGATGATGCCGCCGCCAAGCGCCGTTGCGGTCGTGGACACGGTGCCGGCGCCCGAAGCGCCGACCGCCAGTGCCGTCGTATTGACGACGGCGCCGTCGAGAACCTCCGCGGCAACGGTGCTCGATCGTCCTGCCGTCGCGACCGAGGCGCCGACCGCTGCGGCGCCGGCGGTGACACCGCCCGTGAAGACGACCTGGCTGGTGGAGTCCATCGCCATAACGGCAGCGCCGGTGCCGCCGGTGCCGTTGACGTGGCCGCCGAGCTGCGCCGTCACCTGGTTGGCGACATTGCCGACCGCGACGGCTGCATCCGCGCCGAAGTAAAGCGCGGCACCGCCGGCGATCGCCTCGGTGTCGATGGTCTTGCCGGCATAGGGGCCGGTGCTGGCGTCCTTAACGACTGCCGCGACGGTGACCGAGGGCGCCGTGACGTTCGCGGTCAAATCGGCAAGCACGTAGCTCTTGACGCTGGTGTAGCCGATGCCGGCGCCGATACCGAGATCCTTGGCGAAGCCGGCGCCGAGCAGATACATCTTGGCCGCATTGGCGCTGGTGGCGGCGACGTTGACCTGCGAGCCCACGACATTGCCGCCAACGACCTGCGCCGTGACGCCATCGCGGCCGGCGTCGGTCAGCACGGTGTTGACCCGGTAGGTCGACGTCACGTTGGCATTGCTCGGACTGCCGGCGGTGCCGCTCGCGACCGCGTCGCTGCCGTGCGAGGAACGGGTTTGGGCGTCGACGGCGTCGAGCGTGCCGGTGAGTTGCCCCTGCTCATGCGCATCGCCGAGGTTCTCGCCGATGATGATGACGCCGACGGTCGCGCCGATGCCGACGCTGCCGCCGATACCGGCCGTCACCGCATAGGACTGCACTTCCTTGGTGCTGAGCGCATTGACGTTGATCGCGCCGGCCGAATTCAGGTTGCTGTTGATGCTTTCCGCGGTTGTCTGGGTCTTGAAGACGATCACGTTGGCGGCGGCGCCGACGCCCACGCCTCCCCCGCTGGCGCCGACCGCGAGCGCGCCGGCGATCTCCTTGATCGCGACGTCCTCGGTCGCGTTGATGGTGACAGCACCGGCCGTGCCGCCGGTCGGCGATTGCAGCGTCACGTCGTAGACGCCGGCGATCGTGGTGTTGCTGGCGATCTCGATGTTCGCCATGCCCGCGACCGCAGCCGAACCCGTCGCGAGCGCGCCGCCGACCGCGTAGGCCTCGAAGCGGTTCTTGGTGGCGGCTTCGACGTCGAGCGCGCCGGTCAGGTTGATCGCGGTCGGGTGCGTCGCGGTGCCGCCGTGAGAGGCATACTCGTCGCCGACATAGGCCTCGGTCCGGTTCGAGGAGACCTGGACCAGGAACGCCGCGCCGATCGCGGCCTGGCTGCCATAGGCGCCCGACCCGTTCGCGGAGAAGATGCCGGTGTTGTTCTTGGCGTTCACCGTCAGCGACTGGGCCGTCAGCGCGCCGCCGTCGACATAGGCTTCCGTCGTCGCCTGGAACACGTTCAGGCCGACCGAGCCGGTGTTGAAGCCGATCGCAATCGAGGACGCATCCTGCTCGGCATTCGCCTTCACGATGACGGCGCCGACCGTCGGGCTCGACGACTGCACGCCCCCGACCGTGGCATTGGTGATAGTGGCGAAGGTATCGCGCATCATCGTCGTGCTGATGATGGTGGCGCCGCCGCCGGCGGTGCCGGTGGGCGGAACGATGCCGGAGCCGAACGCACCGGAATAGGAGAAGCTCGACGCGGCCACCTCGATCTGCGGCACCAGCATCGAAGAGGTCAGGCGCGTGTCGATGGCGGCGCCATCGATATAGGCCTTGGTCGACCCGCTCATCACGTTGGTGATCGGGTTGATCATGATGGCGATGCCGCTGCTCGCGGCGATCGAGGCGACGTTGGTCACGACCGCCTGATGCGAGCTCGCGACAACCGCAAGGCCGCGCACATTGTCCTGGTTCTCGGAGAGATCGGGCGTGGTGTCGGTCGGCGCATGGGCGGTGCCGAGATCGAAGGCGTGCACCAGCGTGCCGTTGTTGACCGACAGCGTATCGGTCGCGCTGGTTCCGAGCGCATCGACCTTGGTGTTGGCACCGCTGATATAGGCCGCGGTGGTTCCGGTGATCTGGCTCACGACCAGCGATCCGGCGCCGCCGACCGAGCCCGTCGAGATGGAAAGCGCCCCGGCGATCGCCGACAGCTTGTCCGAATTGCTGGCGAGCACCCCGACATTGTTGGTCGCCATGACGTCGGCGCCGCCGGTGATACTGGCGCTGACACTAGTGCCCATCAGGCTGGTGACGACCGAGCCCGCGAACCCGACCTGCGAGGACAGCGCCACGCCGATGGCGACCGTCTTGATCGTGCTGACCGAAGTGGCCCTGACCACGGCGTCGCTGCCGGCGACGACCTGCGCGGACGTGATGTTGGCGCTGACCTGGTTGTCGATCTCGTTATAGACGAGGGAGAGACCGCCGGCGCTACCCTGGCTGGATGCGCCCGCGACCGCCGCCGTGGCGTTGATCGCAGCGGTGTCCAACGCCTGGACGGTCACGTTGTCCGCGTTCACCACCGTATTGGCAGTGGTCGAATAACCATCGCCGATGGCCGCAGACACGTTGTTCCTGATGGTGCTGATGACGGCACCGCCCTGCCCGGCAAATTGCCCGGTCGCAAGACCAAAACCGACCGCGACGGACTTGATCTTCGAGGAGTCTTCCGCCGAGACCAGCACGTCGCCGCCCGTCACGGTCATCAGGGACTTGGTGATGTAAGCCGAATGCGTCGTGCTGATGCCATCGACCACGATGGCAACGCCGATGTTGTTCTTGCCGGCCTGGACGATGCCGGCAACTGACGTGATCGCTGCTCCGGGTCCGGCGCCGACGCCGCCGTTCAGCGCGGCGCCGGTGAAGTCCACGCAAGCCTGCGACCCGTGCGAGGTGGTGCAATTGTCCTGCGCGAGCTGGCCGCCGTTGGTGCTGCGCACCAGCGTCCCGAGCGCGTCGTCCAGCGAGGCGACGTCGATGCTTTCGGCGTTGACGATGACGTTGCCGCCCGAAACCGTCATGTTGCTCGAGGTGATATAGGCGAGCACGCTCGGGCTGATCTCGCTGATCACGATGGAACCGGCCAATCCGTTCTCAGCATAGCCGCCGGACGCGCCGCCGGCTGCGATCACGGCAGCATTGTCGCCGATCACCGTCAGCGAGCTGAGCCCCGTCACGGTGGAATTGGAGATATGCGCGTCGACGGCATTGCCGCCGCCGGGATTGCGGATCTCGGCATAGGTGAGCGCGATACCGGCCGCGTTCTTGTCGCCGTTGAGATAGAGCGAGCCGCCGCCGATCGCGATACTGGAGGTCTGGTAGGCGTTGATGTTGGCCGCGTTCGACGCGCCGCCGCCCACGCCGGTGATGGTCGAGCCGTCGATATAGGCGGTCGCCGTATCCGAGATGGAGCCGACCGAAACCGAGACCGAGGCGGCCGTGCCGGTGCGTGTCGCGGCGAGCGCCAGCGCCACCGCCGTCTGCGAGCCGCCGCTGAGCGCCCCGACATTGACGGCCGTGACATCGACGATGGTCGAATTGGCGATGTAGGCCGTGGTCGAATTGCTGGACAGCGCGATCGCGATCGCACCGGCGATCGCAGCGCTCGTCGCGCTTCCGCCCGCAAGGTTGAGCGCGGCAGAGCCGGAGCCGTTGGTGGTGATGGTGTTGTTGAGCGCCTGGACCTCAACCACGGGCGCGTCCGTGGCGGTATAGGGACTGCCGCTGTTGACGCTGACGCCCTTGATGTAGGCCGTGGTGCCGAGAGAGGTGGCCGAGACCGCCGAGCTGCCGGCGATATCAATGCTGAACTTCGAGGTTCCGTTCTTCTTTGCGGCGGCCTGTTTGAGCACCTCGAGGGCCCCCAATCCGCCGAAGTCCGGCGCGCTGTAGAGCGCCCCGGCTTTCTTGACATAGCCGACCTGGGCGAACGGGTCGGATTCCACCGCCGCCACCGCGGCGACCGTCACCCGGCCCGCGGTCGCGGCGTTGACCTGCAGGCTCTTGGTGGTCACGTGACCGCCCGAACCACTCATGGGATTCGAATCGTCGCTGCTGAACGGGCCGTCGGTGATGTCCTTGCGGTTATCGCCGATATAGGCGGCGGTATCGGTGACAGCCGTCATGTAGGCAGCGGAAACACCGACGCCGGAGGTGGTACCGAGCTGAATTGCGCCCGACAGCGAGAACAGCGACACGTTCTGGTTGGCCGAGACGTTGATCGAGCGCGGCGAGAGAATGGTCGCCAGCGAGCTGATCGAGGCGTGGGTCGTGTTGTTGATGAACGCCATCGACAGGATGCCGTTCAGCGCGAGGCTGCCGCTCGACGAGCCGGATGTCGGCGCGATCGCAAACAGCATGTCGGTCGTGTTGGCGGTGACCGAGACGTCGCTTGCCGAGGTGAGCGTCGCGCCGGAAGAGACGCCGGCGATGGTGTTGCTGGTGGATTGAATGAGGTTGAACGTTCCGCCCGCCGCGGTCCCGGGGCTGTCGGAGCCCGGCAGCAGCACCAGCGGCCCGAACACGCCGCCGATGTCGATCGACATGTTGTAGGTGTTGGCCGACACCGTCAGCGCCGAGGCGAAGCCCTGCGAAATGATCACGCCGTCGATGTTGGCGAACGCCGTCGCCGTCCAGCTGCCCGCGCTGGCCAGCGCATGGGTCGACGTCAAATTGGCGCCGCTGCCGACCCATGCCGTGGTGTTGTCTTTCAAGCCGAAATAGGAGAACGAGCCGGCAACGGAAACGGTCTGGCCGCCGCTGGCGTTCGCGTTGGCGTAGGTCGTGACGATATTGTTGACGACGCCGAAATTGGCATTGAGATGGCCGAGCACCTCGCCGATGCCGTTCCACTCCGTCCAGGAATTGGTGTTGGGGATCGTCGTCGAGGCGGCGACGCCGATGTCGGAGGCGCGGATCACCACGTTCGAGCCGATATAGGCGTTCGAATTATGGCTGTAATCGCCGTAGGCCATGGCGGCCGCAATCGCGACCTTGGGGCCGTTGTCCGCGGTGCTGACGTTCACCGTCGACGAGGAGTTGTTGCGGATCTGGTCGTCGATCAGCTGGCTGACCACGCCGACATCGCCGGACGTGTAGATCTGCGGCGCCACGCCGTTGCCGGTGCTCGTGATGGCGGCATTAGCGGATTCCGAGGTCGTCGCGAGCGACAGCGCACCAGCCACCTTGAAGGGCAGGCTGACGCTGGCAAGCGGCTTCAAGAAGCCATCGAAGAATCTGTAGGGGGTGGTATCGGCCTTGCCGGCCGCGCCGGTAATGATGGCGCCGAGCAACCCGGGCGTTCCGAGCGTGACGGACGAACTGGTCGAATTCTTCGCGATGTTGGTCGCGGCGGCCACCAGGACGTTGCCGGCCTCGTTGGCGCCGCTGCTGCCGAAATTGGCGCCCAGGATTGCCGTGGTCGCAACATTGAGGTTGCTCAGGGCCACCGCGCCGCCGACGCCGCCCGGATCGCTGGAACTCGTCACCAGCGGGTTGAATGCGAACGCCGTCGCGCTGACCGAGAAGTTGCTGTAATTGTTGGCGCTGACCTGAAGACCCTGGCTGCCACTGTCGAGGATCGCGCCCGAATTGACGATGGCCTGGGTCTTGATGTCGGCGAGGCCGATCGCAACCGTTGCCTGAAACTGACCACGGGTCGTGACCGAAAGCGCCGATACGTTCAGCGTGGTGTCAGTGGCGGCACCGATCAGAATGCCCTGCCCCGCCCTGATCGCGGCGCCGGACGACACGATCGTCGAGACGTCGGCCGTCACCTTGCCGACGACGACGGCCGCGCCAAGCGGCGAAAGGAAACCGGCGGCCATCACCGGATCTTCGGCGTCCTGGGTGCCGCGAGCGGAAATCAGAACGTTACCACGGGCGTTGAGATCGGCATGGCTCAAGATCGCCACCTTGGCGACCGTATCGGCGGCGACGTACCCGCCGTTGACGCCCAATATCGTCGTGCCGATCACCTCGGCGATCGTCGCGAGCTTGCCGAGGGTCGTGCTCGTCAGGTTTGAGGTCGCAGTCGATATCGCCTGGATGATGATGGCGCCGCCGGTGATCTTGCCGTCGACGTTGATGGCGGTGGTCGCGCTCGCAAGCCCCGACAGCAGCGTCTGGCTCGCGGTCGCCGTCAGCCTGACGTCGCCGTCGGTGTAGGTCGATCCGCCGCCGTTGATTGCCTGCGCCCTGATCTCGGCCCCCTGCGCAATCGTGATCGTCGGCGCGTTCAGTGTGACGCCGAGCGCATTGTGCCGGGACACGTTCAAGGCGTTCAGGAAACGCGTGTCGATGATGCCGCCGCTATCGATGGTGATCGAATTGTTGGCCGCGATCGTGAACGTGTCCGCACTGACCGCGGCCAGGATCAAATTGGCGATCGTGGCGTTGCTGACGAACCCGGCGGCCCCGGCGTTGGGGTCGCCGGCCGCTCCGATGATGACGTTGTCCTGATCGAAGCCGATGCCGACGCCCCGCGCCTGAATCTGCGCGCCGGATACGACATTGAGCGTGCCGGACGACAGCCCGACATTGATCGTGGTGCCGCCATTGATCCTGGCACTCGCGGTCAGCGTCAGGGCGTGGTTCGGGGTCGACAGGACGAAGGTTCCGCCCGCCTGCATGGCGGCGATGTAGGTTGCGATCACGTCATTCGACAGCACGCCGGTCGAACCGTTGTTGCCGCTGGAGTTATCGACGCTCTCGTCAGTCGTGAAGCCGAACTTGACACTGCCTCCGCTATCGGCGGCCAGCGAGGCGGACGGATTCGTGACGTTGATCCCGTGCCCGGACAGCGAGACCGAACTGCCCTTGATCGTCCCGGCGACCGTGAGCACGCCGGAGGCGGCGACCGACACGGCGCCGGACGTGTAATGGCTGCTCGCCGTATTGGCGGCCTGGGAATCGATCACGGCGCCCGCGGCAACGGTCACCGAAGCCGACGAGAGCGCAATGCTCACGCCGTTGGCGGTCGAGTGGGAGCTCGAATCCTTGATCGTGCCGTCGATCTTGCCGCTGGCATCGACGGTGATCGAGTTGGACGCGGACAGCGAAATCCGGCCGACGCCCTCCAGCGCCGTCACGTAACGGGCAATGGTGGCATTGTCGATGAAGCCGGCCGCGCCGGCATTGACGTCGGTTGCGGCGTTGCCGATCACCATGTCGCTGGTGCTGGTCAGCAGGACCTGGGCGGCATTCAGCAGCAGCGGCGCCTGTGCGGTGATCGTCGTGCCACCGGTCCGTGCGCCATTGACGGCGAGCGTACCGTTGCGGCCGGCGTTGAGCAGGACCGTGTTGCCGGTCAGCGTCGAATTGGCCGCGAACGAGATCAGCGAGCCCGCGGTCAGGTTGACGTTGCGGGCCGCGCCGGCGGCGATGCTGGCGCCGTTGTCGACGTAGAGCGAATTGGCCGCGGTCAGCGCAAACGTGCTCGAACCGGCCAGCGCGGCGAGATAGCTCGCGATCGTCGCGTTGCTCAGGAAGATCGTGCCGGCGGGCGGAGCGACGCCGTTCGGATCGTTGGCCGGCCCGACATAGATCGTCCCTGCCCCCGCATTGAATGTCACGACACCGCCGTTGATGGTGCCGGCGCCGGCCGTGATGCTCGTCGCCGCCAGCGTGATGCTGCCGGGCGTATAGTAGGTCTGCCCCGCGACGTTGCTGACGTCGGTCCGCAGGCTGGCACCGCTCTCGATCGTGATCGTCGGCGCCGCCAGCGCGAGGCTTCCGGAGATGCCGGACGAATGTCCGCTGGCAGCGTCGTAATGACGGAGATCGACCACGCCGCCGTTCTTCACGGTGATCGAAGACGCCGCGCTCAGCCTGAGCGTGCCGACCGAGCTGCTGCCGGAGAGATAGCCGGCAATGGTGGCGTTGGTCAGGTTGACGGCCGCGTTGCCGCCATCGCCGACCACCATGTCGGCCGAGCTGGTGAGATTGAGGACCGAGGCCACCAGCGTGAGCTGCGGCGAGATCACGGCGCCGCCGGTCACGCCGGCGTTGATGGTGACGGTCGGGCTGTTGATGTCGACGCTGCCGCCCGTCACGGTGCTGTTACCGGCCAGCGAGATCGACGTTCCCGCCGAGAGCGCGACGCCGGCCGCGCCGCCGGCGATCACGCCGTGCGCATCGATCGCGAGCGTATCGATCGCCGACAGCTTGGCGACCCCATAGCCGCCGAGCGCAGCGATATAATTGGCGACCGTGGCGTTGGAAATGAAGCCGGCGCTGGACGCGTCGGCCGCATCCAGCGTGGGATCGCCGACGATCACCGCGCTGCGCTGGATGTCGTAAACGACGGAGTTCGCGGTAAACTGCGCGCCGCTGGTGACGCCGACGGTCGGCGCCTGCAGCGTGATCGCGGCCGTACCTGCCGGAATGGAGGCCGCAATCCGGGCCGCGACTCCGACACTGACGGAGGCGCCCGCCATCAGCGCGACATTGGCGCCGGTGATCGCCCCGTCGGCGGTGACCGTGCCGCCGGCGACGGCGGTTGCGTCGAAGGTGACGGTGCCGCCGACATAGGTATTGCTGCCGGAATTGATCGCGCCGGCGAGGATCTGGCTGCCGGCCACGGCGGTGACGCTGCCCGCGGTGATCGTGACGTCGCCGGAATTACCGAGCGCGTTGCCGCTGGAATCGCGATTGCGGGTGTCGACGACGGCGGCGGAATGCAGCGCCACCGAGGCGCCCTTGAGCGTGACGCTGCCGCCGGAGAGCAGGCCCGCGACCGTCACCGCACCCGGCGCCCCCGACGTCGCGTCGAGCATGATATTGCCGGCGGTGTACATCACGTCCGACGTATTGATCGATTGCGCGAGCACCTGGCCACCGGACGCGATGGTGATGGTCGGCGCCTTGAGCGTGACGTCGAGCGACTTTCCGTTCGAAACGCCGTCGCTACCGAGCTGGCGCGCATCGATGATGCCGGTGCCGTCGACGGTCAGCGCGGTGGCCGCGCTCACGGTGAGGTCGCCCCGCCCGCCCATCGAAGCGGAGTAGCGGGCGATGCCGGCATTCGAGATGAAGCCTGCCGCGTTCCTGTTGGCCGAGCTGGTGCCGTCGCCCACGAACGCGGTGGCCGCGCTGGTCAGATTCAGATGCGCGGCGATGAACTGCAGTGCGGTGTTGGTCACCACCTGCGCGCCGCCATTGGCGGCGGCGTTGACGTTGATGGTGCCGGCAGCACCGGCATCCAGCAGCACCGTGTCGCCGCGCACATAGCTGCCGGCGAGAAGGCTCAAGGTTGGTGCGGTCAACGTGACGTTGACGCCGCTGGCGCCGGCGTCGACCCGGCCATGCTGGCTGATCGTGATCGAATTGCTCGCCAGCAGCGTGAAGGTGCCAGTGCCGTTCAGCGCCGCGATGGCGGCCGCGACCGTCGCATTCGACATGTTGACATTGGCATCGCCCTGGGCGGCGTCGCCGATGATGATGTCCTCGGGGTCGAGGACCAGCGTGCCCTGCTTGCCGTTCGGCGCCGCCAGATTGACCTTGATGTTGCCGATATCGAACTTGCCGTCGGCGCTGAAGTCGACCAGACCGCCATTGCCCTTGGCGGAGCTGGCATTGATCTTGGCACCGCTCTTGACGGTCAGGTCGCCGTGGGTCTTCAGCGTGATGTTGCCGGCATCGGCGGTCTTGCTGGCGGTGCTGATCCGCGCATTCTGGCCAACCTCGATGGCGTTGCCGGCCGTGACGGTGATATTGCTGGGCGTCATGGTCGTGCTGCGCGCGGTCAGCCGTCCGTTGACATTCGCCTTGTTGACGGCACCGATATGGATCGAGCCGTTGCTGACGGTGATGGCGCTGGCGCTGCGCAGGCCCTTCGAATTGACGGAGGCCGCGAACTTCGCGGCGTGATCGAGATTGGCGATGTCGCGCTGGCTGGCGCCGCCAACGAAAACGTTCTGTCCGGTCAGGCGGACGCCGTCGATGGCGTTGATCCGGCCGTAGATCCTGACATTTCCGTCCGGAGACACCGGGAACGAACCCGCCATCAGGTTGCCGACGGCCGTGCCGTTGATCGCACCTCCCGGGCCGATCAGGCTGTCGGTGAACTCACGCGTCGGCGTCGAGACATTGAGGCTACCGACATTCACCGTACCGGAACGGCCGACGACAAACCCCTTGGGATCGGCGAAATAGACGTTACCGCCGATCGCACCGTTCATGTAGGAGTTAAGCGTGCCGTTGACGTAGACCGGCGCGTCGCGAACGATGTTGACGAGGTTCTGCGTGCCGGTCGGCAATTGCAGGTTGACGGTGTTGCCCTGCCCGACGCTGAACTGCGAGAACGAGTTGAAGGCGTTGTTGCCCGAGACCGTCGACGTCGTGACGTTGGTCACGCCGCCGGAGGTCTGCAGGTTCGTCCCCGTGCGTCCATCCGGAACGATGACGTTCGCCGTCTGCGCCTGGAGGCGGACGCTGAACACCGGAAGGAAGACCATCTGCATCGCGCAGAGCAGCGACATCGAACGGAAGCTCGCCAGCCTCCGCAGCGTCGTCACCCCGTTCTTGTCTCGCGTCGCAGATGGTCCGCGCATTTCAGATCCTCGTCATCGGCATTGGCGCCGATCCACAACCCGGTGGGAGAATGTCGAGAGAAGCGTCCGGTCTCAGAACTGGCCGGGTGGCAGCTTGAAGATGTCGGGGCTCTTGGCGTCGGCCACGTAGAACAGCAGCAGGCTGGCGGGCGTCAGCACACGCTGGTTGTTCTCCTTGTTCTCGAACGTGCCCTGCAGCAGCAGGATCACCGAACGATCCTTGGCGTCGCTGCCGCGGAACATCACGATGCCGCCGCTGACGGGCATATTGACCGCGATCGAATCGGGCTTGAAGCCTTCGTTGAGGAAATGAGCGCGCAGGATGTTGGCGTTGGAGAACAGCTTCTCCGGCGTCATCGCGGTGTCGGTCGTCTTCGACCAGACCGCGCCGATCTGGATCAGCGACTTGGACTTGTAGCCGAACACATAGGAGAGCTCGGCGGTGCCGCCGTTCGGGAGCAGTTCCGGAACGGAGAGTAGCAGGCTGTGCGTCAGCTCGGACGCGTTGTCCTGTGCCCGGATCGCGTCGGGCTTGGCGTTGAAATCCTTCGTCATGGCGGCGCGCACGTCGGCGTCGTTCATGCCGAACTTGGCGGAGCGGAAACCGTCGATCGCCTTGCCCGCCTTGTCGTCCGCACCGGCGGACGGCGTCTCGGTCGCAGCCGCGACCGGCGCACCGGCGGCGGCAGTGGGCGCTGCACCCGCAGCAGCCGCTCTGGGTGCAGGCGCAGCCTTCTGCTTCGGGACTGCTCCCTGAGCAGCCAATGGACCCGCAGCAACGGAAGTGAGGACACCGGCGAGAGCCGGAATGAGATAGATTTTGCGCATCGAAAACCTTCGAAACAAGCTTGAAACAACGCTTCAAAAATCGGCAGCTACGAATCGACTTTTCCAAACCGCCGTCGCGACCGGGACGGAAAATATTGCAACGCCACAAGACGTTACGAAACGTCACGGAATAGACAAGGATCGAAACAGCGACTCCTCAGCGGGTGTAGGAATACGGTATCGGACTGCGCATGGCTGCGAATGAAGGTTCACAAGCGCATTTTTTCATCAATTGTGGTCGTTAGGCTTTCGCGTTATGCACAACGTCAGGGACAATTTTTGCGAAACATTTCATGACTCAGCGGTCCACTCCTGCCCGCGATTTGCCGGCGGTCGACCGCCGCGATTTCCTTCGCCTCGCCGGCACAACGGCGGCGGGATTTCTTGCGCTTGGCGCAACGTCCGATCACATACGCATCGTCGCGTCGCTGACGAGCCTGTCGCTCGATGACGAGTTGACCAAGCGCAACATGTCCGACGGCAACGTGGCCTCGCGCCTCGGCGGACTCATCGCGGGACTGAAGCAGCGAGGCTGGGTCGAGGGCGTCAATTACCGCTTCGAGATTCGCTCGACGTTCGGCGGACCCGACAAAATGAAGACGGCGGTTCGCGAGCTCATCGATCTCAAACCGGACGTCATCCTGACCGGCTCGACGGTCGAAACCGCGGCCGTCATGGCGGCCACCAAGACGATCCCGATCGTCTTCGCGACGGCCAACGATCCGGTCGGCAACGGCTTCGTCGAAAGCCTCGCCCATCCCGGCGGCAACGTCACCGGCTTCACCAGCAGCACCGCCGAGATGGGCGGCAAATGGCTTCAGCTCATCCGCGAGGCCGTGCCTGACATCGCGCGCGTCGGCGTCCTGTTCAATCCGGCGACGACACCGCGCGCCGGTCGCTTCTTCCTCGATTCCATCGAGCAGGAGGCAGCAGCATCCGGACTTGCCGTCGTCCATGCCCCGGTCAGCACACCAGCTGACATCGACGGTGCGATCGGCCGCTTTGCCGAACCGCCGCGGGCGGCGATGATCTCGCTCGTGGACAGTTTTCTGGTCATCAACCGCAAGGCGATCATCGCGGCAGCCGACAAGTACCGCGTCCCCATGATTTATCCGTTCCATTATTTTATGGATGCGGGCGGGCTGATGAGCTACGGGCCGACCCTCGAAGTACGCTCGGCCGACTATGTCGATCTGATCCTGCGCGGCACCAAGGCCGGCGATCTGCCGGTGCAATCGCCGCGGAAATACGAGCTCCTGATCAACCGCACGGTCGCGCGCGCGCTCGAACTGACGATTCCCTTCACGCTGCTCGCGCGCGCCGACGAGATCCGCGAGTGAGCGAGCCGATCGACCAGGGAGATTTGCGGACGCCTCCCGGCAGGCTGTTCCGGAAATATCTCTACTCGATCGTCGCCCTCGCCTTTGCCGCGCTCGCCATTAACACCGGCTTCGACGTCTGGTTCTCCTATCGCGAGCAGAAGCAGCTCCTCGCGGCGACCCAGCGCGAGCAGGCCGCAAGCGCAGCGATCCAGATCGGCCAGTTCATCGGCCAGATCGAGAACCAGATCCGATGGCTCTCCCGCCTGCCCCCGGAGCTGTCGAGCAACGAAGACGAGCGCCTGAACGCCATCCGCCTGTTGCGCCTCTCGCCTGCGATCGCGGAGATCACTGAGCTCGACGCACAGGGCCGCGAGCAGGTGCGGGTGTCGCGCCGCGTCGCCGACAGGATCGGCAGCAAGACCGACCTCTCGGATTCGGCCGCCTTTCGCGGCGCCAATGATAGCCGCGCCTATTACGGACCGGTCTACTTCTTCGGCGACACCGAGCCGTTCATGACGCTCGCCACGCGCGGCAACGGCCCCGCGCCCAATGTGGTCGTTGCCGAAGTCAATCTGCGCTTCATCTGGGATCTCGTCGCCGGCATCAGGGTCGGCAATACCGGCAAGGCCTATGTGGTCGACCGCATGGGGTTGTTGATCGCGCATCCCGATCTGTGGCCGGCTCTGCGCCGCAGCGATCTTTCCGGCCATGCCGACGTGCGCGCCGCGCTCGATGGCGTCGGCCCGCCCTCGGGGGGCCTCGTCAAGGAAGATCTCTCGGGCCAGCGCGTGCTCTCGACCTATGCAACGGTGCCGTCGCTCGGCTGGCTGGTGTTCGTCGAGCTTCCGCTCACCGAGGCCTACGCGCCGATCTATGCCTCGATCGGCCGCTCGACGTTTCTGCTGGTCATCCTGCTGGCCTGCGCGGTGCTGGTGTCGCTCTGGCTCAGCCGGCGCATGACGGTGCCGATCCAGATCCTGACGCAGGGCGCGCGGCGGATCGGCAGCGGCGATCTGGGGCTCCGGCTGGACATCAAGACCGGCGACGAGCTGGAAGCGCTCGGCGACCAGTTCAACCGGATGGCCGCTCATTTGCACGAGTCCTACGCGACGCTCGAGCGCAAGGTCACCGAGCGGACCTCCGAGCTCGAAAAGGCTCGCGATCACGCGCTTGCCGAGCACGACGCGGCCGAGCGCGCGCGCAGCGTGGCCGTGCAGGCCAACGAGACCAAGTCGCGCTTCCTTGCCGTCGTCAGCCACGAGCTGCGCACGCCGCTCAACGGCGTCATGGGCGTGCTGCAACTGCTTGACGACGGCAGCCTCAGCGACGCGCAACGACGCCACCTCGCGACCGCCGCCGCGTCGGGCGAGACGCTGATCGCGCTGGTCGATGCCATCCTGGAATATGCGCGCCTGGAAGCCAGCACCGAAACGCTGGAAACGCGCGACTTCCGCCTCGACCAGCTGATCGAGACCGCCGCGGACCTGATGCGTCCGCAGGCGTTCCGCAAGGGCCTCTCCTTCGACCTCTCCTGCGATGCCACGGTCAGCACCTCCGTGCACGGCGATCCCGTCCGGCTCAATCGCATCCTGCTCAACCTGATCGGCAATGCGATCAAGTTCACCCCGCGCGGCGGGATCGCGCTGACGGCGTCTGCGGAGCAATTCGACAATCACGTTCTGCTGCACATCACGGTTCGCGATACCGGCATCGGCATCGCGCCCGACATGCATGAGCGGATCTTCGAGGATTTCGTCCAGGCCGACGACAGCATCGCACGGCGGTTCGGCGGCACCGGCCTTGGCCTTGCGATCGCGCGACGCCTGACGCGCCTGATGCGCGGCGAGTTGACGGTGGAGAGCACGCCGGGCGCGGGCAGCACGTTCACGGTCGAAGTGGCGCTCGGCCGCGCCGCCAGCGGCATCGCGCAAGGCGCGCTGCCGCCGCCGACGCGGCAGCTCCGCATGCTGCTGGTCGACGACGACCCCGTCAATCGCGAGGTCGGTGAAGCGATCCTGAACCGGCTCGGCCACTGCGCCGCGATCGCAAGGAACGGCGCGGCCGCCGTCGCGCTCGCCGGCAGCCAGCCGTTCGACGTCATCCTGATGGATCTGCACATGCCCGACATGGACGGCGTGGAGGCGGCTACGCGCATTCAACAGCTTCCCCTGCAACCCATGCCGCGGATCATCGTCGTGACTGCCGACGTGTCGCGTAGCACCCGCGAGCGACTCACAAGTGCCGGGATCACTCAGGTCGTCAGCAAGCCGATCCTGATCAACGCGCTTCGCGAGGCGATCGAGGACGAGCCCGAAGAAGGCACGACCGACGCACCGCTTGCGGCCGGCACATTGATCGACCGGCACTTTCTCGACGACCAGAAGGAGCTGCTCGGCGCCTCGCAGATCGCCAAGCTGCATCATCTGCTGAGAGCGACCAGCGAAAAGCTGATCGCCGATATCACCGCTGCGGCCGCGGCTGGCGATCACATTCAGCTCGCGCGCTCCGCGCACCAGCTCGGCAGCGCCGCAAGCGCGCTCGGCCTCGTCCGCCTGTTCGAGCGCTGCCGCGAGATCGAGCTGGCGGCAGCCACGATGTCTCCACCCGAGTACCAGGGTGCCGCGCGTGAGCTGGCTGCGCTGCGAGCAGCGTCGATGAGCGCGCTCGACGATCTGCTCCGGCCCGCCGAGCAGCGTTCGGTCAGCTAGATTTGCTCAGATTGACTTCTTCGCGTTTTGACCCTGAGCAGACCAAGACAGCTGAATCGCACATTGACGTCTGCGAGTCCCCGGCGTTGAATGGCGTTTTGGCTGGGGCGGAGGAGCAGCGACGTCCCGTCGCCCGACAAGCGGTCGGTTTCGGTTAGCCGCTCCTGATCTTCGCCTTCGAAAGTACAGTTTGGCTTCGCCGACGCGCTGGGGAGGTCGAGAGCCATGAGATTTCCGACCGCTCTATGGGCGTTCTCGTTGGCACTGCTCACCGCGGCAGGGGCGCATGGGCAAATCCAGGAGAGCCCGCCAGCATGGGCCTACCCGGTAAACCCGCCCAATTTTCAACGCACGCCTGACGATGGTACGATCAGGCAGGTTCCTGACAGCTCCGCCGGTTTTACGCTCACGCAGGTGCGCGATCTGTTCGCCGCGCCCGACTGGCATCCGGACGATCATCCACCAATGCCAGAAATCGTGGCGAAGGGGAGAAAGCCAGAGGTGTTCGCGTGCGGCGTTTGTCACCGGGCCGACGGACCGGGAGGTCCTGAGAATGCCAGCCTATTTGGCCTCTCCGCGGAATACATCATTCAGCAAACGGCGGAGTTCAAGACGGGCCTGCGCACGAACTCGGCGCCTCGCGTCGCCACCGACCTGATGATCAAGTTGTCCAAAGCGATGACCGACCAGGAACTCGGAGAGGCCGCAGCGTACTTCGCCTCCATCAAGCCGAGATCGAATATTGCCGTCATAGAAGCCGAGGCGGTGCCAAAAACACAGGTGAGAGACTTGTTCTTGGCTCCGCTGGACGGCACCGAGAAAGAACCGATCGGTCAGCGCATCATCGAGATACCGGAAAACGTTGAACACTTTGTCAGCCGGGACTCGCGCGCTCGTTTCATCGCCTTCGTCCCGGTAGGCAGCGTTCAGAAAGGACGGACGCTGGCAGCGAATAGCGATCCGCGCGTCCAGTGCGGGACCTGTCACGGTGCTGACCTCAACGGGACTGCCATCGCGCCGAGGCTTGCGTCCCGTTCGCCCACCTACATGTTCCGGCAGCTCTATGACTTCAAATCGGGTGCGCGGAAGGGCGCCAATAGCGAACTCATGAAACCGGTTGTCGAGAATCTCAGCATTGACGACATGATCGCGCTGGTCGCCTTTGCAGCGTCGCTCAAGCCCTAACAATCTCCGGGTACTGTGCAGGACGAGCCAGCCGGCGCGTTATGGGTCTACGGCCTAGCCTCCGCACGTCTACGCCCGGCGGCTTCGTCCGCTTCACCGCTGAAGCGTTCGACCAGAAAATCGATGAACAGCCGCACCTTCACCGACAAATGCCGCGTCGGCGGATAGACTGCATAAAGCGCGAGCGACGGCGCAGAATAATCGTCCAGTACCGTCCGCAGTTCGCCCTTCCGCAAAGCGTCGGCGGCAATGAACTCGGGCAGCAGCGCGAGCCCCCTGCCCTTGATCGCGACGTCGCGAAGCACTTCGGCATTGTTGACGCAGAGCGACCAGGCCGGCTGGATCCAGTGATCGCCGTCCGCACCCGTGAGCTTCCACTGATTGCCGGTGAGCAGGAAGCCGTAGGTGAGCGAGGCATGCTCGCGCAGATCCTGCGGATGCTTTGGCGTGCCGTGACGCGCGAGATAATCGGGCGAAGCGCAGATCATGCGCGCCACCGGCATGATTTTTCGCGCGATCAGGCTCGAAGATTCCAACTCCGCGATCCGCAACGTCACGTCAAAACCGTCCTCGACGGGATCGAGCAGATCGTCGCTGAGCACGATCTGAAGCTGAAGCTCGGGATAGCGCGCCATGAAATCGGCGAGCACTGGTCCGAGCCGCATCGTGCCGAACGACATCGGCGCGTTGACGCGCAGCAAGCCGCGCGGCGCCGACTGGGCCTGCGTCACTGCCTGGTCGGCGGCCTCGATCTCCGAGAGGATCACCACCGCGCGCTCGAAATAGCGCTGGCCGTTCTCGGTCGGGCTGGCATGCCGCGTGGTCCGGTTCAGAAGCTGGACGCCGAGGCTCTCCTCGAGGTCGGCGATGTATTTGCTGATCGCCGAGCGCGACAGCCGCAGCTGCCGGCCCGCCTCGGCAAAACTGCCGCTTTCGACCACCTTCACGAAGGCCCGGAGGCTGGCAACCTTATCCAACGGCCGCCCCCAGCGATTGTTTCCAGATCGTAGACATAGCCGTCATATTTGCATGGATTGTCTCCAATCCAAAGCGGAACGATATTTCCACCCAGAGCAAGACCGCTCCCCGAGCTTTGGAGGACCACAATGTCTGGACTGCACCATGTCACCGCGATTGCCGGCGATCCGATCCGCAATTTCGGCTTTTACACCCGGGATCTCGGCCTGCGCTTCGTCAAAAAGACGGTCAATTTCGACGATCCGGGCACCTATCACTTCTACTATGGCGACGAGACCGGCCGCCCCGGCACCATCCTCACCTTCTTCCCCTGGGCCGGCGTGTCGCCCGGCCGCCGCGGCGTGGGCGAGACCCATCAGACCGCCTTCCGCGTGCCGCAGCGTTCGCTCGGCTACTGGACCCAGCGCTTCATCGAGAAGGGCATCGCCTACGAGGCACTTGAGAAGCGCTTCGGTGAATCCGTGCTGCCGTTCACCGATCCTGACGGCATGGCGCTCGCGCTGGTCGGCATTCCCGGCGCCGAGAACGAGCCCGGCTGGAGCAATGACGACGTGCCGGCCGAGCATGCGATCCGCGGCTTCCACGGCGTGACCTTGCTGCTCGACAGCGCGGCCAAGACCGCCGCCGTCCTCACCGACGTGTTCGGCTTCAAGGAGACGGGCCGCGAAGGCTCGGTGATCCGCTTCAAGGCGCCTGGAGATGCCAAGGGCAGCGTCGTCGACATCTACGAGGCCAAGGGCTTTCTACGCGGCCATCAGGGCGGCGGCTCCGTGCATCACATCGCGTTCCGTGCCGCCGACGATGCCGAGCAGAGCCAGATGGCGCAGAAGCTCGTGAGCAATCACGGCCTGCATCCGACCGAGCAGAGGGATCGCAACTACTTCCGCTCGATCTACTTCCGCGAACCCGGCGGCGTGCTGTTCGAGATCGCGACCGACATCCCCGGCTTCGCCGTCGACGAACCCGTCGCGACGCTGGGACGTGACCTGAAGCTGCCCAGCTTCCTCGAGCAGCACCGCAAGCAGATCGAGGACGTGCTGCCGAGCCTCGAAGAAAGCGTGTCATGACCGAGACTGCCTTCATCCATCGCTTTGAGCCCGCGACCAGTGCGGGCTCCCCCCCTTTGCTGCTGTTGCATGGCACCGGCGGCGACGAGAACGACCTGCTCGGGCTTGGAAAAATGATCTCGCCCGGCTCGGCGCTGCTCTCGCCACGCGGCCGTGTGCTCGAGCACGGCATGCCGCGCTTCTTCCGCCGTCTGGCTGAAGGCGTGTTCGACGAGGAGGACGTACGCCGTCGTGCGTTCGAGCTCGGCGAATTCGTCGCGGAGGCGCGGAAGCAGTACGGCATCAGCGCGCCGGTTGCGGTTGGGTTCTCCAACGGCGCCAATATCGCCGCCGCGTTGCTGCTGTTGAAGCCGGACGTGCTCGCGGGTGCGATCCTGCTGCGCGCCATGGTGCCGCTGTCGGATCCGCCCAAAGCGGAGCTCGGCGGCAAGCCTGTCCTGCTCCTGTCCGGGCAGGCTGATCCAATCGTGCCGGCGAGCAACTCTGCGCAGCTCGCAGCCCTGCTCTCGCAAGCAGGCGCCAGCGTGACCCACAAGGTGCTGCCGGCGGGCCATCAATTGTCACAGGCCGATGTGACGCTCGCCCGCAACTGGATCGGCAACGTCGCCGCCGAAGTGGCCTGACCGAGGAAGCGGCGCACCTGGCCGGTGCGCCGCTTCAACATTCCGGCAAGCGACCTTCCGCCGCATCTGCGCAATCGGGCGCCACCCTGCGCGAAATTTCCGCTTGCCCGTTTCTGCGTCAGGCTTAGAATTTGGGACAAGGTTCCGGAATTTGGAACCCCCTTGGATCAGCCTGCATGAGCGCCCTCACCAACGCGATCGAGATTCTCCGCTGCTTCTCCGGCGCGCGGCCGGATCTGTCGTTTGCGGACGTGATGGCATTGACCGGCAAGCCGAAGAGCTCGACCTCGCGGCTGCTGCGATCGTTGCGCGATTGCGGCCTGCTCGAGCAGGATCCGCACACCCGCCGCTACCGGCCGGGCCTGCTCACCTTCGAGCTCGGCCGGCTGCACCGCGCCCATGACGATCTCATCAGCATGGCCGAGCGCGAGCTGCGCGAAGTCTGCGCGCGCACCGGCCACACCGGCTACATCGCCGTGCTCGACGGTTTCGAGCAGGTCGTGCTGAGAATCGTGCCGGGCTCCAATCCGCTGCGCGTTGTGAATCCCCCGGGCCAGCGCACCCCGGCGCTCGCGACCTCGAACGGCCGGGCCATGCTCGCGCGCCTCTCGGACGAGGACATCCGCGCGCGGGTGCCTGCGACCTATCCGAAGCTGCCGCGCAACTCGCCGCAGAGCTTCAAGCAGTTGATGCTGCGCCTGAGCGAGATTCGCGACACCGGCGTGTCGGAAGCATCCGACGAATCGATCGAGGGCGTCGGCTCGCAGGGTTTTGCGCTGAAGAGCGGCGAGACCGGCGAGATGATCGGCATCGCGGTGTCCTATTCGGTGCAGGCGACCACCGCCGCCGAGCGCGCCAATGTCCGCCGCGAGCTGGCGGCGATGGCCGCGAAATTGCGACGGCTGACCGGCGACCCGCTCGATCAGGAAGCAGCACGGATCCAGACGGGGACGCGATGAGCAACGCCGCGACCACCCGCCCCAACGGCCTTGCGCTCTTCATCCTGCCGAGCGCGCTGCTGTTCGCCTTGTTCTTCTTCCTGCCGATCGGGCTGATGGCGGTGATGAGCGTGCTGACCGGCAATCCCGTGGTGATGCCGAAGGTCGCCTTCACCACGCGCCACTACGCCCGCATGATCGACGATCCCTATTATCTCGAGGTGATCTGGACCACGATCCGGATCGGCCTCGTGACCACGCTGGTCGCACTCGCGATCGGCTATCCCTTGGCGCACTGGATGGCGCGCATCAAGAGCCGGACCGGACATGCGCTGCTGTTGATGGCGGTGCTGGCACCGATGCTGACCGGCATCGTGGTGCGCACTTTTGCCTGGATGACGCTGCTGTCCGACAAGGGCGTGGTCAATCACACCCTGATGTCGCTCGGCCTCATCTCGCAACCGCTCAAGCTGATGTACACCGAGACCGGCATCGTGGTCGGCCTCGTTCACATCTACGTCCCCTTCATGGTGCTGACGCTCACCGGCGTAATCGGCCGCATCGACGAGCGGCTGGAGCAGGCCGCGGAGAATCTCGGCGCGAGCCCGTTGCGCGCCTTCCTCGAAGTGACGCTGCCGCTCAGCCTGCCCGGCATCCTCGCCGGCTCGCTGCTGGTGTTCGCGCTGGCGATCAGTGCTTACGTCACGCCGATCCTGCTCGGCGGCTTCCAGATCATGACACTGCCGATCCTGATCTACCAGCAGATCTCCGCGAACTTCAACGTCGGCTTCGCCGCCGCGCTCGGCATCGTGCTGCTCGTGATCTCGCTCCTGCTCGTCATCGCCTATAACCGCGCGCTCGGCCTCGTCTCCGGCCAGCGCGAATTGCAGTGAGGCCGGTGATGAGCACGTCCACCTCGCACAGCCCATCGCTGGCGGCACCTCGGCAGGCAACGCGCGCAACTGTGGCCGCGCGGCCGTACGGCCGTTATCTCTATCTCGCGATCAACATCGCCATCCTGGTCTTCCTGCTGGCGCCGATCGCGATCGTCGTCGTGTTCGCGCTGAACCCGACGCCGTTCATCCAGTTCCCGCCGGTCGGAATATCGACGCGCTGGTTCGAGAAGTTCTTCGCCTCGCGCGACTTCATGCATGCGCTGTGGTTCAGCCTCGAAGTCGCCGTGCTCACCACGCTCTCCGCAACGATCCTCGGCGCCTCCGCGGCGCTGGCGCTGGCGCGCGGTAATCTGCCGGGCACGCGGCTGATGGTGGCGACCATGCTCTCGCCCCTGATGCTGCCGGCGATCCTGACCGGCCTTGCCCTCTTCCAGACCTATGTGCTGCTCGATGTCGGCCGTCCGACCTGGGGCCTCGTCGCAGGCCACACGCTGGTGACGCTGCCCTACGTGGTGCGCACGACGCTCGCGGTGCTGCACAATTTCGACACGCGCCTGGAGGAAGCCGCGCGCAATCTCGGCGCAAGTCCCTTGCGCACCTTCTTCGAGGTGACGCTGCCGCTGATCAAGCCGGGCGTTCTCGCCGGCGCGATCTTCGCCTTCATCGTCTCGTTCGACCAGTTTCCGGTCTCGCTGTTCCTGGTCTCGCCGGGCAACGAGACGCTGCCGGTCACGCTGTTCAACTATCTCAAGTTCGATCTGGACGGCACCATCGGCGCTGCCTCGGTGGTCTCGATCGTGCTCGCCTTTGTCGTCGTCATCGGGCTCGACCGCACGGTCGGCCTGCGCTCCTACGTCAAATTGTAACCGCTCATTGCACCGAAGGAATCGAGACATGATGAAAGCTCTGGGATCGTCACGGCTCAGCCGCCGCCGCTTTCTGACCGCGAGCGCCTCGCTCGGCATCGGCACGATCGCCGCGCCCTACGTCGCGCGCGCCGACGATCCGACGCTGCGCATCACCGGCTGGGGCGGCAAGTGGGGCGAGGTCATGAAGGCCGAGATCGGTCCCGCCTTCGAGAGCGAGTTCAAGTGCAAGCTCCAGATCGACTCCGCCTTCCCTTATCTCCCGAAGCTCCAGGCGAGCTCGCGCTCGGCGCCGATCTACGACGTGATGCACACCAATTCCAACGAGCAGTGGGCGGCGGCCGAAATGGGACTGGTCGAGCCGAAGATCGATCCCAAGCTCGTGCCGAACCTCGCCGACGTCTATCCTTACGCCATCAGCGACAAGATCGTCGGCGTCTCGATCTTCACCAGCGCCATCGGCCTCGGCATGCGCACCGACAAGGGCTATAGCGGCGTCACCTCCTGGAAGGAGCTGTGGGACGCGAAGTACAACGGCATGCGCGGCGGCTATGTCATCCCGGTCAACAGCCTCGGCCAGGCCTTCCTGATGATGTGCGGCACGCTGTTCGGCAAGGGCCAGACCGATCTCGACGCAGCCTACACGGCGCTGGAGAAGCTGAAGCCGATCAAGATCGTCGATTTCACCGGCGCGATGGAGAAGATGCTGTTGTCGGGCGAAGTCGGCCTTTGCATCATCCACGATTCCGGCATCTATCGCTATGACGGCCAGAACCAGCCGACCGACTTCGTCTCGCCGAGCGAAGGCGTGCTGTCGCTGGAGCAGGTCCTGACCATCACACCCGGCAGCAAGATGAAGGAGCTCGCCAACGCCTATGTGAACTACATGCTCCGTCCCGAGGTGCAGAAGCGCCTTGCCGAGACCGTGTGGTACTCGCCGGCGAACAAGAAGGTGAGGCTCGACGCCAAATACGACGCCAAGCTGCTCACCACGCCCGAGAAGGTCTCGAAGCTGATCCAGGTCGATTGGAAGTGGTACAACGAGCGCAAGGACGAGATCGACCAGCGCGTCAACCGAATCTTCCGCGCATGAGCGCATCGATCGAGATCGCCGGCGTCAGCAAGGTCTATGACGGCGGCGTGCGCGCGGTGGACGCGGTCGCGATGGACATCAGGCAGGGCGAGTTCTTCTCCCTGCTCGGCCCGTCCGGCTGCGGCAAGACCACGACACTGCGCATGATCGCCGGGTTCGAGATGCCGAGCTCGGGCGCGATCCGCGTCGACGGCGCCGACATCACCCATGTGCCCGCGCACAAGCGCGACATGGGCATGGTGTTCCAGAACTACGCGCTGTTCCCGCACCGGACCGTCGCCGAGAACGTCGCTTTCGGCCTGCGCATGCGCGGGCTCGACAAGGCGAGCATCGCGACCAAGGTGAAGGCGGCCCTCGCCATGGTCGAGCTGTCCGGGCTGGAAGATCGCCGTCCCGCCCAGCTCTCCGGCGGCCAGCAGCAGCGCGTCGCGCTGGCCCGCGCCATCGTGATCGCCCCGCGGGTCCTACTCTGCGACGAGCCGTTAGGCGCGCTGGACAAGAAGCTGCGCCAGCAGATGCAGTTCGAGCTCAAGCAGCTCCAGAAGAAGCTCGGCCTGACGCTCGTCTTCGTCACCCACGACCAGGAAGAGGCGCTCGCAATGTCCGACCGCATCGCCGTGATGAACGGCGGCCGCGTCGAGCAGGTCGGCACACCGACCGAGATCTACAACCAGCCCACGACGCGCTTCGTCGCCGACTTTATCGGCGACACCAACATCCTGCGCGGCGAGCGCACGACGACGAGCACCGTCGCTTCGGCACTCGACGTCGGCAAGGGCCTGATCCTGGCGCTGCCGCCCTCCGAAGCGCAAGGCACCGGCGTGCTCTCGGTGGCGCTGCGCCCCGAAAAGATCAGGCTCTCGCCTCGCGCCGATGCCCCGACAACGGCCGGCAGCTCCGCCCATGGCATCGTCGAGAACACCAACTTTCTCGGCGGCGCCGTGCTCTACCGCATCACGCTCGAGGGCGGCCATCGCGTCCTCGTGCAACAGCCCAATGCAGGCACGAGCCGCCTGTTCGTTCCCGGCGACGGTGTCACACTCGCATGGACACCGGCCGATCTCGTCGTCTTGAAGGACTAGACCAGATGAATATGCCATTGAAGCATCAGCGCATCGGCGTGGTCGTGATCGGCCAGAGCCCGCGCCCCACCGTCGCCTCGGAAATCGCCGCCGTGCTCTCGCCCGGGATCCAGATCGAGCTGCGCGGCGCGCTCGACGGCATGACCCGCGCCGAGATCGACGCCATCCCGCCGATGGATGGCTACGACACGCTGTTCACGCTGCTGCCGAACGGCGACGGCGTCACCATCAGCAAGAAGGAGGTCGAGCGGCGCGCGAGCCAGCAGATCACCCGCTTCAAGCACGAAGGCGTCGGCGTGACGCTGATGGCCTGCACCGGAAAGTTTCCCAATCTCGCGGCCGACGGCCTCGTCATCCTGCCCTCGGCCATCCTGCACAATCTCGTCGAGGCCGTGCTGCCCAAGGGCCGGCTCGGCGTGTTCTCGCCGCTGGCCGAGCAGACCGCGCTGATCGACAAGAAATGGCAGCGCGACGGCGTCGAGGTCGTCGGCATCACGCTGCGCCCCGGCTCCAGCGATGACGTCGTCGACGAAGCCGCACGCACGATGGCGGACCTCGCGCCCGATCTCGTGGTGATGGACTGCATCAGCTACACCAGCGCCAACAAGGCGCGCGTGCGCAAGGCCTATCCGGGTCCCGTGATCCTCGGCATCGCTGCCGCGGCCCGTATCGTCGAGGAGCTTGTCTCGTGAGCAAGGCGGAATTGAAGACGATCAGCCTCGAGGAGATCGAGGCGCTCGCGGTCGGCGCGTGGATTCTCGGCACCGGCGGCGGCGGCAGCCCCTATCTCGGCCTGCTCAACCTGCGCCGGCTCTATGCCGAGGGCCATCGCGTGCAATTGATGTCGCCGCTCGACCTCGACGACGAGGACTGGGTCGCCGTGGTCTCCAACATGGGCGCGCCGCTGGTCGGACAGGAGCGGCTTGCCGACAGCCGCAACATCGCGCGCGCCGTGCGCATGCAGGAGGAGATCAACAACATCAAGTTTCGCGCCGTGATGTCGGTCGAGATCGGCGGCGGCAACGGCGTGCAGGCGCTAATGGCAGCCGCGCATCTCGGCATCCCCGTCGTCGATGCCGACTGCATGGGCCGCGCCTTCCCCGAGGCGCAGATGACCTCGGTCGCGATCGGCGATTTGCGTCCCTATCCCTGCACGCTGTACGATCCGCGCGGCATCGAGGCCGTCGTCACCAAGGTGCCGACCTGGAAGTGGATGGAACGGGCGAGCCGCAAGATCTGCGTCGAGATGGGTTCGATCGCCTCCACCAGCAAGGCCCCGCGCACCGGACGCGAGGTCAAGGATTGGGGCATCCACTTCACCACCACCAAGGCGATCCGCATCGGCCGCGCCGTGCAGGAGGCGAACCGCCGTCACGAGGATCCGATCGCCGCGCTGCTGGCGACCGAAGGCGGCCAGAAGCTGTTCACCGGCAAGATCGTCGACGTCGCCCGGCGCACCACCGAAGGATTTTTGCGCGGCACCGCGATGGTCGACGGCAGCGACGCCGATCGCGGCACAAAGCTCAAGCTCTCGTTCCAGAACGAATGGATCGTGGCCTGGCGCGGTGAAGAAGCGATCGCGACGTCGCCCGATCTGATCTGCGTGCTCGACAGCGTCAACGGCCACGGCATCGGCACCGAGACCATCCGCTACGGCCAGCGCGTCACCGTCGTCGCGCTGCCCGCACCGCCGGTGCTGACGAGCGCCCGCGGCCTCGAATTCGTCGGCCCGCGCGCCTTCGGCTACGACCTCGACTTCCGTTCCCTCTTCTCGCCCGCTGCGGCCGGAGCTTAATATCCCATGAAGCGTATTGGCATCGATGTCGGCGGCACCAACACGGACGCCGTGCTGATCGTCGACGAGAAGGTCGTTCATTCCGTCAAGCGGCCGACCACGGCCGACGTGACCTCGGGCATCCTCGATGCCCTCAAGGCGCTCCGTGCCGAGCCCGCCGCCGCGGTGAAGGTCGACGCGGTCGTGATCGGCACCACGCATTTCATCAACGCCGTGGTGCAGCGCCGCCACGTGCAGAAGATCGGCGCGATCCGCATCGGCATGCCTGCCAGCGCCTCGCTGCCGCCGTTCTGCGACTGGCCGGCCGATCTCGCCTCGCTCGTCAACGGTGAGATCTTCATGCTCGAAGGCGGCCACGATTACGACGGCCGCCCGTTCATGCCGCTGGATGTCGCCGGCCTCAAGACCGCCGCGCGAAAGATCAAGGATGCCGGGCTGCGCTCGGTCGCGGTGTGCTCGAGCTTCTCTCCGCTCGATCCCTCCTGCGAGACCACGGCGCGGGAGATCCTCGCCGATATCTGCCCTGACGTGGCGGTGACGCTATCGCACGATCTCGGCCGCATCGGCCTGCTCGAGCGCGAGAATGCCGCGCTGCTCAATGCCTCGCTGCACGACCTCGCCGTCACCACGGTTGCCGCCTTCCGCAAAGCCATCGCCGACAGCGGCATCGATGCGCCGCTGTTCCTGACCCAGAACGACGGCACCGTGATGCAGGCCGAGATCGCCACCGCCTTCCCGGTGATGAGCTTTGCCTCCGGCGCCACCAACTCGATGCGGGGCGCTGCGCATCTCTCCGGCCTCGACGACGCCATGGTGGTGGATGTCGGCGGCACCACCAGCGACATCGGCCAGCTTCGTCACGGCTTTCCACGCGAGGCGAATGCCGTGGTCGAGGTCGGTGGCGTACGCACGCTGTTCCGGATGCCCGACCTGCTCTCGATCGGTCTCGGCGGCGGCAGCCATGTCGACGAGGACCCGGTCCGCGTCGGCCCGCTCAGCGTCGGCTATCGCCTGACGTCGGATGCGCTGGTGTTCGGCGGATCGCGCCTCACCGCCACTGACATTGCGGTGGGAGCAGGTCTCATCGACATCGGCGATCGCTCCCGTGTCGCCAATCTGCCGAAGCGCCTGATCGATGCCGCGCTGCGCGATGCCTGGCGCAAGCTGGAAGAGGACATCGACCGCATGAAGACCGAAGCCGGCGACGTCCCGCTGCTCGCGGTCGGCGGCGGCGCCTTCCTGGTGCCGGATCGCCTGCCCGGCATCTCCGAGATCGTCCGCGTACCGCATGGCGACTGCGCCAACGCGGTGGGCGCCGCGATCGCGCAGGTCTCCGGCGAAGCCGACCAGGTGTTCCGCGACCTCAGCCGCGAGGATGCGATCGCCGCCGCACGCGACATCGCAGCCGACCGCGCGGTGCAGGCGGGCGCCGCGCGCGCCAGCCTCAAGACCGTCGACGTCGAGGACATGCCGATCGCCTATCTGCCCGGCAACGCGCTGCGCGTCCGCGTCCGCGTGGCAGGGGCGATCGCCGATCCGGATCTGCCGGCGGCGGCGTAGGCGAACACAAAAGTTGGAAAACAACCCCATGCACAGTAGGCGGGGATAGCAAGATCAAGGGGTTATGCGTGCAGGCCCGCGGTTTGACTCGTCGGGCAAAACAGGGGTATATTGCCATCATCGGAAAATCCGCAATGCCGTCCTACCCCCGTCATCCTGAGGTGCGCGCTCTTTGCGCGCCTCGAAGGATGTACGCCCGAGATGCAGCCGGGCCGTCGCCCTTCGAGGCTTGCTTAGCGGCACGGTGCGCCGCAGAGCGCGCACCTCAGGGTGACGGTAGCGGGCTTGTCGCAAGGCGAGTGGAGCCGCTTGTGAGCCGTGCCGCTGCTTTTAGTCCGTTCTGAGCACTTCGAAATCGGAGCAGCTTCCTACCCGTCATCCTGAGGCGCGAGCCGTGGGACGCAGCGCGTCCCGCGGGGAGCCTCGAAGGATGTACGGCCGAGATGCAGCCGGACAAGCGCTTACGTCTTCGGCCTGGGTGCTCCAGCGCGACGCTGCGCAAGCTGGCGCACCGATGTCCAATCCGAGCGAATGAGCGCTTCCTTCTTGGCGCGGCTCCATCCCTTGAGCTGCCGCTCAGCCGCAATGCCGTCGGTGATCCGATCGAAATACTCCGACCACACGAGAACGACCGGCCGGCGCGCGTAGGTGTATCCTTGATGGGCGCCTGCATTGTGCTCGCCGACACGCCTCGACACATCGTCGCCCGTAGCGCTCCCGATGTAGAAGGAGCCGTCCGCGCAGCGCAGCATGTAGACGTAGATGCCCACAACATCATCCTTCACGCACAAAATCATCCTTCGAGGCTCCCCACGTGGCGCGTTGCGCCACGTGGGGAGCACCTCAGGATGACGGCGGCGTGCGTGTTGTCAATGCAACATGGAACAACTTGTGAGTGTGCCGCTGCATTTATTTCGTTTGGGCGCTTCGGGGACCGCCCCTTCTTACCCCGTCATCCTGAGGCGCGAGCCGTGGGACGCAGCGCGTCCCGCGGGGAGCCTCGAAGGATGTACGGCCGAGATGCAGCCGGGCCGTCGCCCTTCGAGGCTTGCTCAGCGGCGCGGAAGCGCCGCTGAGCGCGCACCTCAGGGTGACGGTGATGGATGCCCCCTTACTCCCAATGCCAGGTCGAGAAATCGTTCTCGTATTGCGGGATCTCTTTCCAGACGCCTTTCAGCTTCCTGCTGGTGATGGTGATGAGCTGCGGCTGGAAGAGGTAGGCGGAGACGGCGTCGGTGGCGAGCATACGCTGGGCGTCGCCGAGCAGCTTGGCGCGGGAGGCTTCGTCGGGCGTCGAGACGATCTGCTTGTAGAGCGCGTTGAACGCCTCGTTGTTGTAGCCGAGGTAATAGTCCGGCTCGGTGATCTTGACGAGGTCGAACGGCTCGACATGGCTGACGATGGTGAGGTCGAAATTGTGCGGACCGTTGCCGGCGAACACCTGCGACAGCCATTGCGCCCATTCGACGTTCTCGATCTTGGCGATGATGCCGACCTTGGCAAACTGGGCTGCGACGATCTCGCCGCCCTGCCGCGCATAGGACGGCGGCGGCAGCTTGAGGGAGAGCTCGAGCGGCGTGGTGATGCCGGCCTCCGCAAGCAGCTTCTTCGCCTTCTCGGGGTCGTAAGGGTTGATGCCTGTCGTGTCGACATAGCCGAGCGAGCCCGGCACGTAGAAGCTGCCGATCGGCGTGCCGAAGCCGTCGACGGCGCCGTCGATGATGGCCTTGCGATCGATCGCGGCGAGGATGGCGCGGCGAACGCGGACGTCGTCCAGCGGCTTCTTGCGCTCGTTGATCGCGACGATGGTCTTGGCCTTGGAGCCGCCGACCAGCACGGTGAAGCGCGGATCGGCCTTGAACTGGGCGATGGTGCGCTGGGCCGCGACGCGCGGGAACGCGTCGACGTCGCCCGAGAGCAGCGCGGCGGTCTGCGCCGCCGGATCGGAGATGAAGCGGATCGTCACCTTCGACAGCTTGATCGCGGCAGCGTTGCGGTAGTCGGCCCATTTGGTCAGGGTGATCGAGGAGCCCTTGGCCCAGGCGCCAAGCTGATAAGGTCCGGTGCCGACCGGCTGCGTCACATTGGTCGGCGCGCTCTTCGGTTCGACGATCGAGCCGCTCGCCTGCCCCAGCAGGAACGGCAGGTTCGGCTCGGAATGCTTGAGTGTGATCACGACCGTGTCGGCGTCGGGCGCAGCAACGGACTCGAAGCTCTGGAACAGGCTCTTGTCCTTGTTGGTGCTGGTGGCGACCGCGTTGCGCTCGAACGAGAATTTCACCGCGGCGGAATCGAACGGCTCGCCATTGTGGAACTTGACGCCCTTGCGCAGCTTGAACGTATAGGTCTTGAGGTCGGGCGAAGCGGTCCAGCTCTCCGCCAGCAGCGGCGAAGTGGTCCCGTCCTCATTGATCTTGGTCAGCGTCTCGTAGATGTTGTAGAGCGTGACCTCGGCGATCGCGGCGGCGGCCGCGTTGGTGGGATCGAGCCCCGGCGGCTCCAGCGCCATCGCCATGACGACGCTGTCCTTCTTGCTCTGCGCCAGAACCGGCAGCGGCGCTGCGACGAGCGCGGCGGCAAATGCGACGATCGATAATTTCTTGAACATGCCCAACTCTCCGGCCCTCTGTCGTCTCAAGACTACGCCAATCCCGTTTGGGACACTAACCTTCCATGGCGGCTAGCGGCAACGCCATCACGGCCTCCGCCTTGTGACAGGCGGCCAGATGTCCCTCACCCACCCTGCGTAGCTCAGGCAGGGCCTCGCGGCAATGCTGGTCGGCGAGTGCACAGCGCGCGACATAGGGACACCCCGTTGCGAGCGCCGATTGCGAGGCGATCGCCTGCGCCCCGCGGCGGCGCCGGCCGCCCCCGGCGCGGGCCCGCGGCACGGCATCCAGCAGCGCCCGCGTATACGGATGAGCGCAGCGCTCGAACAAATCCTCGGGCCGCCCCTGCTCGACGATGCGGCCGAGATACATCACCGCGACCTCGTCGCAGAGATAATCGACGACGGCGAGGTCGTGGCTGATCAGGATGTAGCTGAGGCCGAACTGCTCCTGAAGATCCTGCATCAGGTTCAGGACCTGCGCCTGCACGGACACGTCGAGCGCGGAGACCGGCTCGTCGGCGACGATCAGCTTCGGCTGGGTGATCAGTGCCCGCGCGATGGCGATGCGCTGGCGCTGGCCGCCGGAAAACTCGTGCGGATATTTGTCCATGTCGGCTTCGCGCAGGCCGACCTGCTTCAGCACCGCTGAGACGCGCGCGCGGAAGGTGGTCCGATCGGCACCTTCCAGCACGGTCAGCGGCTCGGCGACGATGCGCGCGATGGTCTGGCGCGGATCGAGCGAACCATAGGGGTCCTGAAACACCATCTGGAAATCGCGGCGGGCGCGGCGCAGCTCGTCGGGCGGGATGCGATTGAGATCACGGCCGAGCAGCGCCACCTGCCCCGAGGTCGGCCGCTCCAGCGCCATCACGACGCGCGCGAAGGTGGACTTGCCGGAGCCGGACTCGCCGACGATGCCGAGGCTCTTGCCGGCCTCGACCCGCACGCTGACACCATTGAGCGCACGCACCTGGCCGGGCGGGCGGAACAGGCTCTCGCGCGGCAGCGTGTAGCGCTGCTCGAGATCCTTCACGTCGAGAAGGGGCGCGGTGCTCATGCGGACAGCGCTCCGACATTGGCGGCCATGGAGACGTCGGTCCTGATGCAGCGCACGACATGGCCGGGCCCGACATCCGCCATCGGCGGCAGCGCCGCGTGGCACGGATCGATCACCAGCGGACAGCGATCGGCAAAGGTGCAGCCCGCCGGCAGATCGGCAAGCTCCGGCACGGTGCCCGAGATCGTCGTCAGCCGCGTCCCCTTGCGCGCGCCGAGTTTTGGGCGGGCGCGGAACAGGCCCTGCGTGTAGGGATGCCCCATGCGGCGGAAGACTTCGTTGGTCGGCCCGCTCTCGACCACGGTGCCGCCATACATCACCATCATGCGCTGCACGTTCTCGGCGATGACGCCGAGATCGTGCGAGATCAGGATCATCGACATGCCGCGCTCCTCGACGAGATCGGCGATGAGGTCGAGGATCTGGCCCTGGATGGTGACGTCGAGCGCGGTGGTCGGCTCGTCCGCGATCAACAGATCAGGCTCGCAGGCGAGCGCCATCGCAATGGTGATGCGCTGGCGCTGGCCGCCGGAGAACTGGTGCGGATAGGCATCGACGCGCCGCGCCGGGTCGGGCAATCCGACACGGTCGAGCAAGGCGATCGCTTCTTTGCGCGCCTGCGCGGCCGAATATTTCTTGTGACGCCGCAGCGGCTCGGCAACCTGATGGCCGATCGTGTGCATCGGATTGAGCGCGGTCATCGGCTCCTGGAAGATCATGCTGATGCGGTTGCCGCGGAGGCGGCAGTAATCCGCGTCGGCAAGTCCGGCGAGCTCGTTGCCGTCGAGCCTGATGCTGCCGGTGACCACCGCGCTGTCCGGCAACAGGCCCATCAGCGACATCGCGGTGACCGACTTGCCGCAGCCGGATTCACCGACGAGGCCGAGGGTCTCACCGCGCTTGAGCGCGAAGCTGACGCCGCGCACCGCCAGTGCCGGTCCGCGGCTGGTGTTGAGGCGGACGCCGAGATTGGCAACCTCGATCAGCGGCATGTCGGAGCGCTCGGCCATCGTCATCGCTCCCGCGCCAGGCGGGGATCGAGCAGGTCGCGCAATCCGTCGCCAAGAAGATTGAGGCCGAGCACGGCGATTGCGATCGCTGCACCGGGATAGACCGCGAGCATCGGCGACTGAAACAGCAGCGTCTGCGCATCGTTCAGCATGCGGCCCCAGGACGGCTGCGGCGGCTGCGTGCCGAGGCCGAGGTAGGACAGCGCGGCTTCGGCAAGGATCGCGAGCGCGAACTGGATGGTCACCTGCACGATCAGGATCGACAGGATGTTGGGCAGCACATGCTCGATGGTGATGCGGAATTTGCCCTTGCCCGAGGCGCGCGCGGCCAGCACGAATTCGCGCGCCCAGATCGCGTTGGCCGAGCCGCGCGTCAGGCGGGTCAGCGTCGGGATCTGGAAAATGCCGATCGCGATGATCGAGGTCAGCATGCCCGGCCCCGCGACCGCGGCGAGCATGATCGCCGAGAGCACGGCCGGAAAGGCAAAGGTGAAGTCGGAGAAGCGCATGATGATCTCTTCGGTCCAGCCGCGCTTGGCCGAGGCGATCAGGCCGAGGCAGACGCCGAAGGTGAGACCGATGCTGACCGCGATGATGCCGACCATGATGGTGGAGCGGGCGCCGGCGAGCAGCAGCGAGACGATGTCACGGCCGAAGGCATCGGTGCCGAGCCAGTGCTCGGCCGAGGGCGGCCGGAGCTTTGAGGCGATGTCGATCTCGTAGGGCGACCACGGCGTCCACACCAGCGAGAGCAGCGCGGAGGTAAGCACCAGCAGGCTCAGCGCTCCGCCCAGCACGAAGCTGCGGTGGCGCAGCGCGCGGCCCCAGAAGGTCCTGGCCGGCAGACGGCGCGTCGCGGCCGGCGCATCGATCGGTGTGGTCAGGGGCGCGCTCACAGGTCGTGGACCTTGATGCGGGGATCGATCAGGGCATAGAGCACGTCGACCACGAAATTGACGATGACGACCATGGTCGCTAGCAGCATCACGCAATTGCGCACCACGATCAGGTCGCGGTTGGCGATCGACTGGAAGATCAGGCGGCCGAGGCCCGGCAGATAGAACACGTTCTCGATCACGATGGTGCCGGCCAGCAGATTGGCGAATTGCAGCCCCATCACCGTCATCACGGGGATCATGGCGTTGCGCAGCACGTGGCTCCACAGCACCTCGCGCTTGCCGAGCCCCTTCGCGCGGGCGGTGCGGACGAAGTCCTCGCGCAGCACTTCGAGCACGGCCGAGCGCGTGACGCGGGCGAGGATCGCGGCCTGCACCACTGCGAGCGAGATCGCCGGGAGCAGGAGCGACTTGATTCCGAGCCAGATACCGTCCTCCCAGCCGGCGAAGCCGCCGGCGGAGAGCCATTGCAGCCGCACGGCGAACAGCAGCACCAGCAGGATCGCAAACCAGAAATTCGGCAGCGCGATGCCCACTTGCGTCAGCGACATCACGCCGACATCGCCGAGCTTGTTGTGGTTGGCAGCGGTGTAGATGCCGGCCGAGAGCGCCAGCGTCACCGTGATCAGCATCGACATGATCGCAAGCGGAATGGTCAGCACCAGCCGCTCCGCGATCAGGCCGGCGACCGGCGTGCCGTAGACATAGGAGTTGCCGAGATCGCCGACGACGAGGCCCTTGATCCATTGCAGATAGCGAACCGCCAGCGGCTGGTCGAGCCCGAGCTTGACGGTGAGCGCGCGGACCGCGTCCGGCGAGGCATCGGCGCCCATCAGCATCTGCGCGGCATTGCCCGGCAGCGCGTCCAGCACCAGGAAAATGATCAGGGATGCGCCGACCAGCGTCGCCAGCAAGGTCAATAGACGTCGGAGGACAAATACGCTCATACGCGCTCGGATTCAGGGCTCATCGGCGGCACGATCAACATGTCCGGACCGTAGACGCAAGTCCTTTGCGCGCAAGGGCTTTGCTGCGTGCGCATGTCGTCATTCCGGCCGGCGGGACAGGAGGCCAGTGGCGGCCTCGAACAGCGCGCTCACGCGCAGCAATTCGGCATCGGCCCGGAAACGGCCGACGAGCTGGAGGCCGATCGGCAGGCCGTCGCGGCCGAAGCCGCAGGGCAGGCTGATGGCGGGATGGCCGGTCATGTTGAACGGCATGGTCCAGGGGAACCAGTGCGGCCGGACGCTGTCGAAATGCGCCCCGTCGATCTCGATGGTGCCGAACAGGTCCTGCTTGATCGGCAGCGCGGTGCGGGTGAGCGTCGGCATCGCCAGAAACTGCCCGCGCGCAAGCAGGGATTGCACCCGGCGGAACAGCGCGGTGCGCGCGAACATCGCCTCCTGGTAGTCGACCCCGCTGACCTCGGTCGCGAGCGCGAGCTGCTTGAGGAAGGCTTCGCTCAGCTCCTCGCCGTGCTCGGCCGCGAGTTTTGCAAAGCGCGTGCGCCAGACGGTGTGGTTGATGGCGCGCCAGATCGGCTCGATGTCAAAACCCTCGCCGGAGAATTCCTCGAGCTCGGCGCCGAGGCCCGCCAGCAGGTCGAGGCTCGCCCGGAAGCTGGCCTGGACTTCGGCCGACACCGGACGGCCCGGCGGGGTCAGGCAGTACAAAATCCTCTGCCCGCGCAGGTCGCCGCGCTGGGCGGCGGTGCCGACGAAATCGGGCACCGGCAGGCCGATCGACCAGGGATCGACGGCGTCCTCGCCGGCCATCGCCTGCATCATCAGCGCGGTGTCGGCGACGGTGCGCGTCATCGGCGTGACATACGTCTGGTTGCCGAACACATCGAGCGCCTGGCTGTGCGGGATGACGCCGTTGCTCTGCTTCAACCCGACCACGCCGTTGCAGGCGGCCGGAATGCGCGTCGAGCCGCCGCCGTCGGTCGCGATCGCCAGCGGCGCGATGCCGCTCGCCACCGCCACCGCCGCACCGCCGCTGGAGCCGCCGGAGGAGCGGCAGGCGTCCCACGCATTGCGGGTGCGGCCGAACAGCGGCGAATCCGTCAGGCACTTGCTGCCGAATTCCGGCGTCGTGGTCTTGCCGATCAGGATCGCGCCCTCGCTGCGCAGCCGCGCAACCGCGACGGCATCTTCCGCCGGCACATTGTCCTTGTAGGGCACGGCGCCGAAGGTGGTCTTGACGCCTTTGGTGTTGACGATGTCCTTGACGGTGACGGGGATGCCGTGCAGCAGGCCGAGCGGCTCGCCGGCCATCACCTTGCGCTCGGCCGCGCGGGCCTGCGCCATCGCCTCGTCGCCGCACAGCGTGATGAAGCAGTTGAGTTCGGGCTGGAGCGCCTCGGCGCGGGCGAGCACGGCGCGGGTGAGCTCGACCGGCGAGATCCGCTTTTGCGCGATGAGGCCGCGCAATTCAGTTGCGGACAGCAGACAGGGATCGCCGTTCATCGTCAATACGCTCCGAAGCCGGCCGCCTTTGGCCGATAGCATTGACAGCGAGAATGACAGTTTTGTTAACTCGGCGTCCAATACGATTTTGATCGCCAACCCATACGTTTTCGGTATGCCTATGGATCTTCGCAGGCTCCGCTATTTCGTCGCCGTCGCCGAGGCACGCAGCATCGGCATGGCCGCCGAGCGGCTGCGAATGGCGCAGCCGCCGCTCTCGGTGCAGATCCGCAAGCTCGAGGCCGAGATCGGTGCGCCGCTGTTCCGCCGCGGCACGCGCGGTATGGACCTCACCGAAGCCGGCCACGCGCTGCTGGCGCGCGCCAGCGAGGCGCTGGCGCTGGCCGCCGACGGCGCTGAAGCAGCGCGCGCCGTCGCCTCGGGGCGGCGCGGGCGGCTGTCGGTCGGCTACATGTTCGTGCTGGCGAACGCGATGCTGCCGCGGCTGATCCCCGAGCTGCGCCGCGCGGTTCCCGGCGTCGACCTCGACTTCGCCGAGCTCAGCGCCTCGACGCGCGAGGCACGGCTGCTCGACCGCAGCGTCACGGTCGCGCTGTGCATGCCGGCCATCAACCACCCTGAAATCCAGGTGGCGCGGATCGGCGCGCAGCCCTTCATGCTGGTGATGCCGACCAGCTCGCCGCTCGCGCGCCTCCGCGCCGTGCCGATGGCGAGATTGCAGGGCCATCCGCTGATCGCCCTGCCGCATCCGGACCGCGGCCCCGCCTCTTCCGCCGTCGTCGCCTTGCTGCGCCGGCACCATGTGGTGATGCCGATCGCGAGCCGGGTCGAGACGGTGCATTCGGCGATGAGCCTGGTTCTGGCGGGCGAAGGCCTCGCCATCCTGCCGGCCTGCGCGCAGCTCGGCGCGCCGCGCGGCATCGTATTCCGGCCCTTGCGCGACGCCACCGATTCCATCGACATCGCGGTGTGCTGGCGGCGAGATTCGCAGAGCCCGCTGATCAAGACCTTCCTCAAATGCGCCGAGAAGGTCGTCGCCTCGCTGTGAGGCGGGCTACAGACTCCATGTTACCTCATGGCTCCAGGGCGGATCGGCGCCCGGGCGCGTGCAGGTCAGGCCGGCGCAATTGGCGGCGAAGGTGAGCGCGCGGCGGAGCTCGTCGGCACTGATGTGCTTCAGTTGCGAGCGGGCGAGCCTGCCCTGCTTGTGCAGGGCGAATAGCAGGGCGGCCTGAAAGCTGTCGCCGGCGCCGATGGTGTCGGCGACCTCGACCTTGGGCGCGGCGACCTCGATCTGCCCTGCTCTCGCATGCCAGACGATGGCGCCGTTGTTGCCGCGGGTGATGACGACGAGGCTTGTGCCCTGCCCCAGCAGCGCATTGGCGCGTTGCTCGTAGGGCTCGTCGCCGAAGAGGTAAGCGAAGTCGACGTCCGACATCTTGATGAGATCGGCGCTGGCGGCGAACTCCGCCATGCGCGCGAGATAGGCCGGCTTGTCCGTGACGAGGTTGGGCCGGCAGTTCGGATCGAAGGAGATCGTCGACGTCGCCCGCGCGTCCGCGATCAGGGTCTTCGTCTCGGCGGCGCCCTGGTCGTTGACGAGCGTGGTCGAGCCGACGTGGACGGCTTCGACCGTCGCGAAGGGAATGGTGCCGCGCCGATACATCCAGTTCCGCGTCGCGGTCTCGGCGTCATAGAAGGCGTAATGCGACTCGCCGGCAACGATGCGCACGAAGGCGAGCGTGGTCTGGAGATCGCTGCGGGTGGCAAGGCCAAGCTCGACATGCGACGCAGCGGCATGATCGGCGATCATGCGTCCGAACAGATCGGTCGAGATGCCGCCGACAAAGCCGGTCGGTACGCCCAACCGCGCCATGCCGATCGCGACGTTGAGGCAGGAGCCGCCGACGGCGGGCATCACCGCCTCGCGGCCGTCGGCATTCTTCGTCGGCACGAAATCGATCAGCGCATCGCCGCAGGCAATCAGCATGTCTCTCAACCCTTGGGAATGTCGCGCATCGCAGCGCGGCTGCCGCGATCGACCTCGCGCAGCAGCTTGTAGACCTCGCGCTTGCGGACGTGAAAGGCGGCCATGTCGGGTGCGGTCGGCTCGCTCTTGCGTCCGAGCGCCGACATCTTGGCCATGGTCTCGCCGATCGAGGCATAGGCGCCGCCGGCCACCGCGCCCAACATCGCAGCACCTAGCAACACCGGCTCCTTCGTCTGGGGCAGCGCCACGGTGAGGCCGGTGGTGTCAGCCATGATTTGCCGCACCAGCAGACTGCGGCTGGCGCCGCCGCCCATGATCATGATGCCGGCGCGGACGCCGTGCGCGGCAAAGGCCTCGATCACTTCGGCGAGCCCATAGGCGAGACCGCAGAGGCCGGCGACGAACAGGCGCTCCATCGAGCCGATATCAGTGTCGAGATCGAGGCCCGCGATCACGGCCCGCGTGTCGGGGTCGGCGTAGGGCGAGCGGTTGCCGATGAATTCAGGCAGCACATGCACGTCGCGGGCGAGCAGCGCGGCACGGCTGGCATCGCCGGCGCGCGCGATGATGCGGCGCTCGAGGAATTCGATGAGGTCAACGCCCTCGCCGCGCGCCGCCGCGCTCGCTTCCGCGTGTCCCGGATGCGACTTGAGGAGATGGTCGATCGCGGCGCCCGCGGCGGACTGGCCGCCCTCGTTGAGCCAGAAGTCCGGCACCATGCCGGAGTAATAAGGACCCCACACGCCGGGCACGAAGCACGGCTCTTTCGTCGTCGCCATGATGCAGGCCGACGTTCCCATGATGTAGGCCAGGCGATCGGTGACATCAGTCGTTCCGCCCGATCCATCGCGGCCGCCGATCGCGCCGATGCCGCCGGCATGCGCGTCGATCAGGGAGGCGCCGACCGGCGTGCCTGGCGAGAGGCCAAGATCGGAAGCGGCGGCGCGCGTCAGACCGGCGCCGAGCCGCGTGCCGGGCGCGACGATCTCGGTGCCGATGCGGGCGTAGTTCTCGGTGACAAAATCGGACAGGCCGATACGCTTGAAGAACGGCGCGCTCCAGCCGCCACCGTCATGGGCGAGGTAGTTCCATTTGCAGGTGACGGTGCAGGTCGAGCGCTGCAGCGAGCCGGTCGCACGCCAGGTCAGATAATCCGCCAGATCGAAGAAGTGCCCGGCGGCATCGAAGCTCGCGCGCATATGGCGCTTGAGCCACAACAGTTTCGGCATCTCCATTTCGGGCGAGATCGAACCGCCGACATAGCGCAGCACGTCGTGGGCGGTCTCGTTGATCAGCCGGGCCTCGGCGACGGCGCGATGGTCCATCCAGACGATGACGTTGCGCTGCGCCTCGCCGGAGGCGCTGACGGTGACCGGCGCGCCCTGCCTGTCGAGCACGACCAGGGAACAGGTGGCATCAAACCCGATGCCGCCGACGCTGTCGGGCACGATGGCAGCCTCCGCCATCGCCGCCCTCACGGATTTGATGCAGGCGTCCCAGATATCCTCGGACGATTGCTCGACGATGTCGCCGGCCTCGTGCCAGATCCGAATCGGATGCCTGGCGGTCGCCAGCATCGTGCCGGCCTCGTCAAACACCCCTGCCCGCGTGCTCGTGGTCCCCACGTCGACGCCGATATACGCTCGCGGCATTGTCGCTCCCGGTCGCTTTCCGTCAGTTTTGACGATAAGCCTACCAGCAAGTGTAGCCGCCATCCACCAGCACGATGCTGCCGGTCATCAGGCTCGCAGCCTCCGACGACAGGAACAGCACCACGGAGGCGATCTCCTCGACCTGCCCCATCCGCGCCATCGGGGTTCCACCGATCCAGGCGTCATACATTTTCGGATTGCTCTTCACGAAGGCATTGAGCGGCGTCTCGATATAAGTCGGCGCCACCGCGTTGACGCGGATGCCGCGCGCGCCCCATTCAGCGGCCAGCGATTTGGTCAGATGGTGCACGCCGGCCTTGGAGGCGTTGTAGAAACACTGCTCCTGCGGCTTGTTGACGATGAAGCCGGACATCGAGCCGACATTGACGATGGCACCGCTTCCCGCCTTCAGCATGTGCTTGCCGAATTCGCGGCAGCACCAGAAGGTGCCGTTGAGATTGACGTCGATGACGTTGAGCCAGTGCTCGTCGGTCACGGTCTCCGCCGGCGTCTCGCTGCGGGCGATGCCGGCATTGTTGACGAGGATGTCGACCTTGCCGTGGCGGGCAACGAGGTCGCCCGCGACCTCCGCGACGCGCTTCGTATCGGTCACGTCCATGATCGCGGTCTCGATGTCGTAGCCTTTTGCCTTCAGCTCGGCCTTGGCGTCGCCGGCGACCTTGCTGTCGCGGTCGCCGATGATCACCTTGGCGCCGGCTTCAGCCAGCGCTTCGGCGCAGCCAAGGCCGATGCCCTGCCCGCCGCCGGTGATGAACGCGGTCTTGCCGTTCAGCTTGAATTTTTCCAGATACATGGTGGTCTTCCGTTTCTTGTTAGCCGCGAAGTGCGTTGCCGCTCTGGTCGAAGCGGTGGATGCGTGCGGGGTCCGGCAGCAGCGACACGCGGTCGCCGGCATGCAGGCTCAGCTCGCCGATGTAGCGCGCGGTCAGCATGCCCAGCGGGCCGGCATCGACATAGAGGAACGTGTCGCTGCCGAGATGCTCGGCGACCGAGATGGTGCCCTGCCAGCCGCCGGCGCCATCGCGCTCGATCTTCAGATGCTCCGGCCGCACGCCGATCGTGGCGGCACCGCGTTGCAGGGCATTCTCGCCGGTCACGAAATTCATCTTGGGCGAGCCGATGAAGCCGGCGACGAAGAGATTGGCGGGCCGCTCGTAAAGCTCCAGCGGCGAACCATATTGCTCGATCTTGCCGCCATTGAGCACGACGATCTTGTCGGCCATCGTCATGGCCTCGACCTGGTCATGCGTGACGTAGATCGCGGTGGTGCCGAGCTGCTTCTGCAGCCGGGTCACCTCGATGCGCATCTGCACGCGTAGCGCGGCGTCGAGGTTGGAGAGCGGCTCGTCGAACAGGAACGCCTTCGGCTCGCGGACGATGGCGCGGCCGATCGCGACGCGCTGGCGCTGGCCGCCGGAGAGCTCGCGCGGCTTGCGGTCGAGATAGGGCGAGAGATTCAGCGTGGCGGCAGCGGCCTCGACCTTGCGGTTGATCTCGTCCTTCGGCAGCCCGGCCATCTTCAGGCCGAAGCCGATATTGCCGCGCACGCTCATATGCGGATAGAGCGCGTAGGACTGGAACACCATCGACAGCCCGCGCTTCGCCGGCGGCGTGTCCACCACGTTCTTGCCGTCGATCAGGATGCTGCCGCCGGAGACGTCCTCGAGGCCTGCGATCAGCCGCAACAGCGTGGTCTTGCCGCAGCCGGAAGGACCGACGAAGACGACGAAGGAACCGTCGGCAATGTCGAGGTCGGCGCCCTTGATGATGTGCACGGGGCCGAAGGATTTCTGCACGCCCTGAAGTGTGATCTGACCCATGATCCGGCAGCCCCTCTACTTCACCGCGCCGAAGGTGAGCCCGCGCACGAGCTGCTTCTGGCTGAACCAACCGAGGACGAGAATGGGCGCGATCGCCAGCGTCGAGGCCGCCGACAGCTTTGCCCAGAACAGTCCTTCCGGACTGGAATAGGAGGCGATGAACGTGGTGAGCGGCGCGGCGTACGAGGTGGACAGATTGAGCGTCCAGAACGCCTCGTTCCAGGCCAGGATCAGATTGAGCAGCAAGGTCGACGCCAGGCCCGGGATCGCCATCGGCGTCAGCACGTAGACCAGCTCTCGGCCGATGGTGGCGCCGTCCATGCGCGCGGCTTCGAGGATGTCGCGCGGGATCTCCTTGAAATAGGTGAACAGCATCCAGATCACGATCGGCAGATTGCCGAGGCAGAGGATGAAGACGAGGCCGGTGCGGGAATCGAGCAGGCCGAAGGCCTTGAAGATCAGGTAGATCGGCACCAGGACGCCGACCGGCGGCATCATCTTGGTCGAGAGCATCCAGAGCAGGATGTCCTTGGTGCGCCTGGTTGGCGAGAACGCCATCGACCAGGCCGCGGGGATCGCGATCAACAGCGCGATCAAGGTCGAGCCGCCGGCGATGATGACCGAGTTCATCGCGTGATGGAAATAGTCGCTGCGCTCCTGCACCGTCGCGTAGTTCTCGGTGGTCCAGTGGAAGAACAGGAAGGACGGCGGAATGGCGAAAGCCTCCAGCTCGGTCTTGAAGCTCGCCAGCACCATCCAGAGGATCGGGAAGAAGATCAGGAAGCCGAAGAACCACGCCCCCATCGTCGAGACCACCACCCGCTGCGTCGTCGCCATTCGCGCCATGCTTCATGCCTCCAGATTGCGGCCGACGATGCGGACGAGGAAAAAGGCGACGATGTTGGCGATCACCACAGCCACGAGGCCGCCCGCCGAGGCGCTGCCGACGTCGAACTGGATCAGCGCCTGCGAATAGATCAGGAAGGCGATGTTGGTGGTCTGCAGGCCCGGCCCGCCGCCGGTGGTGACGAAGATCTCGGCGAACACCGTCAGCAGGAAGATGGTCTCGATCAGGATCACCACGGTGATGGGCCGCGCGAGGTGCGGCAGCGTGATGTAGATGAAGGTCGAGACGGCGCTGGCGCCGTCCATCTCGGCGGCCTCCTTCTGCTCCTCATCGAGCGATTGCAGCGCGGTGAGCAGGATCAGCGTCGCGAACGGCAGCCATTGCCAGGCCACGATCAGGATCACCGCAAACAGCGGCACGTCATTGAACCAGTCGACCGGCGTCAGCCCGACCAGCTTTGCGAGCCAGGCGAACAGGCCGGAGACCGGGTGCATCAGCAGGTTCTTCCAGACCAGCGCGCTCACTGTCGGCATCACGAAGAACGGCGCGATCACCATCAGCCGCACGAAGTTGCGACCCACCACGGGCTGGTCGAGCAACAGCGCCAGGGGAATGCCGAGCAGGATGGTCAGCGCCAGCACCGAGCCGACCAGCACCAGCGTGTTCTGGAGCGAGGCGAGGAAGGCAGGATCGGTGAGGAAGTAGCGGAAATTCTCCAGCCCGACGAATTGTTCGGAGCCGGGATCGAGCAGGCTGTAACGCAGCGTCGAGAAATAGATCGTCAGCGCGAGCGGAACGATCATCCAGATGAACAGAAGCCCGACGGCCGGGGTCAGGAGCGACCGCGCAAGGAATTGCGTCTGCCGGGTTGCCATCACCTTCTCCTCGGGCGGGGAAGAGGCGGCCATCCACCCGGGGCTGGGCTGGCGGATGGCCGCGAGTTGGAGCTCAGGGAGAGCTCGGGTTCACTTGATGTAGCCGGCGCGCTTCATCTCGCGCTCGGTTGCGGACTGCGCGGCGGTGAGCGCCGCATCGACCGTCATCGAGCCCGCAAGCGCGGCGGAGAACTGCTGGCCGACCTGGGTGCCGATGCCCTGGAATTCAGGAATGGCGGCGTATTGCACGCCGACATAGGGCACCGGCTTCACCGTCGGCTTGTTCGGATCGGCCGCGTCGATCGAGGCCAGCGTCAGTTTCGCGAACGGCGCGACCTTCAGGTACTCATCGTTCTGGTAGAGCGAGGTGCGCGTGCCCGGCGGCACGTTGGCCCAGCCCTCCTTCGACGCCACCAGCTTGGTGTAGTCCTTGCTGGTCGCCCAGGCGATGAACTTCTCGGCGGCTTCCGTTTTCTTGGAGCCGGCGGGGATCGCGAGGTTCCAGGCCCACAGCCAGTTGGCGTTCTTACCCAGCCCTGTGTTGGGCGCGAGCGCGAAGCCGACCTTGTCGGCAACATTGGAGTCCTTCGGGTTGGTGACGAAGGACGCCGCGACCGTCGCGTCGATCCACATCGCGCATTTGCCGGCGTTGAACAGCGCCAGGTTCTCGTTGAAACCGTTCGAGCTCGCGCCGGGAGGGCCGGCCTCCTTCATCAGATTGACGTAGGTCGTGAGCGTCGTCTTCCATTCCGGCGTGTTGAACTGCGGCTCCCATTTCTCGTCGAACCAGCGCGCACCGTAGGAATTGGCCATGGCCGAGAGGAACGCCATGTTCTCGCCCCAGCCGGCCTTGCCGCGCAGGCAGATGCCGTAGACGCCGGCGTTCTTGTCGGTGAGCTTCTTGGCGGCATCGATGACGAAATCCCAGGTCGGCTTTTCCGGCATCTTCAGCCCGGCCTTCTCGAACAAATCGGTGCGGTACATCACCATCGAGCTCTCGCCGTAGAACGGCGCCGCATAGAGCTTGCCGTCGGCGGAGACCGCGTCCTTGATCTTGGGCAGGAGGTCGGCGACGTCGTAATCGGCACCCAGATTGGCGAGCGGCACCAGCCAGCCCTTCTTGGCCCAGATCGGCACCTCATAGGTGCCGATGGTGAGCACGTCGAACTGGCCGCCCTTGGTGGCGATGTCGGTGGTCACCCGCTGGCGCAGCACGTTCTCCTCCAGCGTCACCCATTTCACGGAGATGTCCGGGTACTTCTTGGTGAATTCGCTTGTCAGCCCCTGCATGCGGATCATGTCGCCATTGTTGACGGTAGCGATCGTCAGGGTCGTTTCGGCCATCGCGGGGACGGCCAACAGGACAGACGCGCCGCAGACGGCGCCGAGAACATGCTTCACGGTGACCTCCCTCAACTCGCGTTTTGAGCATATGCCCACGCGTTGGGCGTATGTTCGGACGAGGGGCAACAGTTGTCAAGCAGTCGCAAGGGCGTTCGCGCAACTTATGAGTGCTGCGGTGCGGGAGGGGTGGCGGCCAGACATCGGTGTCATGCCCCGCCACCGGGTCTCGCCTTCGGCGAGCCCGATGACAGGCTCCGGCGGGGCATCCAGTACTCCGTGTCGCAAGTTTGTTTGCCTCAAGTGGGGCCGCGGCGTACTGGATCGCCGGCCTGCGCGGGCGATGACAGTGGGGCGATCGGAACGACCGCCCCGCCTCGCGGGCACGCTGGAAGCGCGAGCTCCGCCCCTAGCGCTCCAGAATCGCCCTCGCCGTCGCCTCGTCGGTGATCAGGCCGTTGATCAGTCCGCCGCTCAGCGCCGCGGCGATCGCCGGCACCTTGGCGGCGCCGACGGCGGCGCCGATGGTCGTGGTCTTGGCCGGCACTTCCGGCGGGATGCTGGTGAGGCGCTTGTTGGTGCCGGCCTTGAGCAGGCGTCCCTTGGCATCATAGGCCCAGCCGGTGATCTCGCCGATCGCGCCCTGCCGCATCATTTCGAACAGCTCATCGCGGGTGACGAAACCGTCGACATGGACCTGCGCCTTCTGGTCCATCTGGCCGATGCCGACGAGGCGCAGATCGGCCTTGGCGGCGACCGCCTTCACCTTGGCGATCGGCTCGATGCGGACCATCTTGTTGCGCTCGTCCTCCGACGACATCAGGAACGGCAGCGGCATCGGATAGTGCCGCGCGCCGGTGCGGTCGGCGAGCCGGCCGACCGTGTCGTAGAAGCTCGCCGAGCCGTCGGCGGAGATGTTGCCGACCAGCGAGACGATCTGGTGATTGGGGCGGTCGATCGGGGTGACGCGCTCGACCGCGGCGCGGACCGCCCGCCCCGTGCCGAGCGCGACAATGACGGGTGTCTCGGAACGCAGCGTCGAGTCGAGCAGATTGGCGCAGCGCTCGGCGATGCCGGCGGTGGCCTGCGGCGCTGCAGGATCGGCCGGAACCACCTCGCAATGGACGAGATCAAACCGCTCCTTCAGGCGCGCGGCCAGCTCCATGCAGGCGGCGATGGGATGTTCGAGGCGGAAGGTGATGAGACGCTCCGCAAGGCACAGCGAGACCAGCCGCTGCGCCGAGGCGCGCGAGACCTGGAGCATTTTTGCGATCTCGTCCTGGGTGTGACCGGCAATGAAATAGAGCCAGCCGGCCCGCGCGGCATCGTCCAACCTCGACTTGTCGTTCTCGCCGGCCAAGGCGTCAGGCCCCCTTCCAGAAATCGCTCATGCGCGCAAAGACCCGATCGGCTCCGGCGGCCGACAATATAGCGTGGCCGTCGCGCCCCGGATAATGGCTGCCGCCGACAAATCCCCAGACGATCATGCCGGCGGCCTTGGCGGCCTGCACACCGCTGACGCTGTCCTCGATCACCAGCGTGCGCGCGGGCTGCGCGCCCATCTTGCCGGCCGCGTAGAGAAACAGATCAGGCGCCGGCTTGCCGCGCGCGACCATTTGCGCGGTGTAGATCCGGTCGCCGAAATGCGGCGCGAGGCCGGTGACATCAAGCGACAGCGCGACGCGGTCGAGATCGCTCGACGACGCCACGCAACAGGGTGTGCGCAGATCGGACAAGACAGTATCGACATCCGGAATCGGTCGGAGCGCCGCCCGGAAGGCGGCGAGCACGCGCGCCTTCAGCCGGATGGGAAAATCGACCGGCACCGCCCGGCCGAGCTCGCGATAATGCTGAATGACCGCGCTCACGCTTCGCCCGAGAAACAGTTCGAGTGCCTGCGGAAGTGTCAGCGATATGCCAAATTCCGACAGCTCGTCGGACAGGCAGCGGCAGCTCAGCAGCTCGCTGTCGACGAGGACGCCGTCGCAATCGAAGATGATCAGCTCGGGCTTTGGCCGGAATGGGTCCATCCGGCTATTCGATCATATACCCAACTGGTGAGCAATAGTTCACCCACCATGCCACCGTCCGGGGGTTTTGTCTCACTGGTTTCAATGGGCCACCTGTCGGCAGATCGCCGGCAGCGCCGCGGGAACATGACAATCCAGACCAGATCGACCATATGCCAGAAGGCACCGCCGGTCTCGACGCCGGGGATTTCGGCGCGGCGGCAGACCACGGCGAGGATGACGATGCCGAGACCGACATGCAGGAGATGGAAGCCGGTATCGGCGGTGAGCCTCTCCGCTGCGATCGCGACGGTGCTGTTCACGACGCAGTAGCCCGGGACTGCCGATGCCGAAACGATCAGCTATCGCCGATCGGGCGCCATTCTCGGCAGGATCAGCTGAACCCGCGTCCCCGCGCCGGGCAGGCTCTCGAGCCGGAGCTGCCCGCCCAGCCGGTCGACGACGATGCTGTGCACGATATGCAGGCCGAGGCCGCTGGCGCCGTCGTACCGGCGTGTGGTGAAGAATGGGTCGAAGGCCCGCCGTTCCACATCGGGAGCCATGCCGCAGCCGTCATCGGCGAAAAGCAGCTCAACGTGCTCATCATTGATCGCACGGAGCGAGACGTTGATCGTCCCGCTCTCGCCGTCGGAGAACGCGTGCGTCATCGCATTGACCGCGAGGTTGGTGAGCACTTGGCCGAAAGGCCCGGGATAGCTGTCCATGGCGAGATTGGTTTCGCAGTGGAGGCTGAACGCGATGTCGCGCGCCCGCAACTGCCGCTCGAACTGCGACAGAACCTGGCCGGTCAGCTCGCCTGCGTCGAAGCTGCGTCGAAGTGACTCGGTCTGGTCAGCCGCCACCTGCTTGAAGGATTGCACCCGCTCGGCGGCGCGGCCGAGATTCGTGACCAGCTGAGCCGACGCATCGCTGACCAGTTGCAGAAACCCCGTCAATGTCGAACGCTTGAGATTGCCCCGCGCGACCTCCGCCGCGAACTGCTCCGCCTTGCGCTGGAGCGTCGATGCCACCGTCAGGCTGCTGCCGAGCGGCGTGTTGATCTCGTGCGCGACACCAGCAACCATACGCCCGAGCGCCGCCAGCTTCTCCGCCTCGATCAGGCTGTCCTGGATATCGCGCAGATGGCGAAGCGCGGTTTCCGCGGCATCCCTGGCGCTGCGGATCTCCCGCTCGGCACGCTTCCGTTCGGTGATCTCCTCCGCCGCCACGTTGACCGCGACAATCTCGCCGTCCGGCATTCGCAGCGGGTGCCAATAGGTGACCCAGGAACGCTCCTCGACCTGATCGGCCCGCTGCCCCGCCACCTCGATGCCGATCACGGGCTCGCCCGTCGCGACGATCGAGCGCACGATCTGCTCGACGGAATCCGCCAGCGCGGGCACGCAGTCCCTGACCGTATGCCCGAGATGGCCTTCGACGGATATGCCGCAGATCTCGGTCAGACGCTGGTTGATCAGCAGATAGCGGCAGTCCGGCGAGAGACAGGCCAGCCCGATCGGAGCTGTATCGTAGATCAGCTGCAACGCCGGCAAAGTCGAGACCAGCATCACCTCCGAAGCCGGTGATGACCTCACTGTACTCGTCACTCAGGTTCCCCGTGGTCCCTTGCGTCGACTACATGAGATTAGCACGGAATAAGCGATCGGTTGATCTAGATCAACAATACACGCCTGCCTGGCGTTGGCCCAGACCGAGACAGATCACAGGGTGGGAACCAATGGGCGCACGGGCCGTAGCCCGCATGGAGCGCAGCGGAATGCGGGAACAAGCGGCCCCGGATTACGCTTCGCTCCATCCTGGCTACGCAATCACCTCCGCTGATTATACACGTCGATGCACACGGCCCCGAGCAGCACAAGGCCCTTGATGACCTGCTGGTAGTCGATGCCGATGCCGAGGATGGACATGCCGTTGTTCATCACGCCCATGATCATGGCTCCGACCACGGCGCCGCCGACGCGCCCCACTCCGCCATAGGCCGAGGCTCCGCCGATGAAGCAGGCGGCGATGACGTCGAGCTCGAAGCCGAGACCCGCCTTGGGGGTTGCGGTGTTCAGTCGCGCGGCGAAGACGAGGCCGGCGAGCGCGGCCAGCACGCCCATGTTGACGAAGGTGAGGAAGGTCAGCCGTTCCGTCTTGATGCCCGACAGGCTCGCCGCCTTGGCGTTGCCGCCGACCGCATAGATCTGGCGGCCGATCACGGTGCGGCGGGTGACGAAGCCGTAGAGCGCGATCAGCGCAGTCATGATCACCAGCACGTTGGGCAGGCCTCGATGCGAGGCGATCAGATAGGTGAAATAGAGCACCGCGCAGGCGAGCAGAATGCTCTTGCCGAGGAAGAACGCGTAGGGCTCGACCTCGATGCCGTGCAGCTGCTCGCGCGAGCGGCCCTTGGCGCTGGCATAGACGAGGCCGAGCGCAAGCACCGCGCCGATCAGCATCGAGGTCGGATGCAGCGTGCCGGCCTCGGGCAGCAGCTCCGGAATGAAGCCGGAGGACAATTTCTGGAAGGTCGGCGGGAACGGCCCGAGCGACTGGCCCTGCAGCACCGCGAGCGCAAGACCCTTGAACACCAGCATGCCCGCCAGCGTGACGATGAAGGACGGGATCTTGAAATAGGCGACCCAATAGCCCTGCGCGGCGCCGATGGCGGCGCCGACCACAAGGCAGGCGATGAAGGCGAGCGTGTAATCGACCTTGTAGGTTACCATCAGCACGGCCGCGACAGCACCGACGAAGCCGGCGACCGAGCCGACCGACAGGTCGATATGCCCGGTGACGATCACCAGCAGCATACCTAGCGCCATGATGACGATGTAGCTGTTCTGCAGTACCAGGTTGGTCAGGTTGAGCGGCTGCAGCAGCGTGCCGCCGGTCATGACCTGGAAGAACAGCATGATCGCGACCAGCGACATCAGCATGCCGTAGTTGCGCAGATTGTTCTTGATGAAGCTGCCGTGCCGACGCTCCTCGGGCAGCGAAACCGTCTTGTCGGTCATGGCTGCGATCCTCCCATCTCCGCGGCCTCAGGCACGCCGTTTCCATTGTTTCGTTCGTTGCGCATGATGGCGCGCATGATCTTCTCCTGCGTCGCCTCCGTCCCCTTGAACTCCCCGACAAAGGCGCCGTCGTTCATGACGCAGATGCGGTCGCAAATGCCGAGCAGCTCGGGCATCTCCGAGGAGATCACCACGACGCCGCGGCCGGCCTCCGCAAGCTCGTTGATGATACAGTAAATCTCGTATTTGGCACCGACGTCGATGCCCCTGGTCGGCTCGTCCAGGATCAGCACCTTGGGATCGGTCATCAGCCATTTCGACAGCACCACCTTCTGCTGGTTGCCGCCGGAGAGCTGGCCGGTCTCCTGGTAGACGTCGGAGCAGCGGATCCGCATCCGGTTGCGGTAGTCGCTGGCGACCTTGAGCTCGGCGATGTCGTCGATCACCCTGCCCGGCGCGACCTGATCGAGGCTGGCGAGCGTGATGTTCTTGCGGACGTCGTCGGCCAGGATCAGCCCGAGCTGCTTGCGGTCCTCGGTGACATAGGCAAGGCCCGCGTCGATCGCGGCCGCGACGCTCGGCAGCGCGATCTCGCGGCCTTCGAGCTTGATGCGGCCGCCGATATTGGTGCCCCAGGAGCGGCCGAACAGACTCATGGCGAACTCGGTGCGACCGGCGCCCATCAGCCCGGCGATGCCGACGACTTCGCCACGCCTGACGCCGAAATTGATGGTCTTGATCACCTGCCGTTCGGGATGGATCGGGTGATAGACCGACCAGTTCGACACCTCGAGCACGGGCTCGCCAATTTTCGCGCTGCGCTCGGGGAAGCGATGCGCGAGATCGCGGTTGACCATGCTGCGGATGATGCGGTCCTCCTGGATCGGCTCGGCGTGGCAATCGATGCTGTCGACGGTGCGGCCGTCGCGCAGCACGGTGATGTGGTCGGCGACGCGCGCGACCTCGTTGAGCTTGTGCGAGATCAGGATCGAGCCGATGCCCTGCTCGCGGAATGCCATCAGGCGTTCGAGCAATGCGGCGCTGTCGGCCTCGTTGAGGCTCGCGGTCGGCTCGTCCAGGATCAGCATCCGCACGCGCTTTGAGAGCGCTTTCGCGATCTCGACCAGCTGCTGCTTGCCGACACCGAGATCGGTGATCAGCGTATCCGGGGATTCCCTGAGGCCGACCTGCGCGAGCAGCTCGCGCGTGCGGCCGTAAACCTCGTCGCGGTCGATCACGCCGAACTTCGACGGCGGATGCGACAGGAAGATGTTTTCGGCGATCGACATCAGCGGGATCAGCGCCAGCTCCTGGTGGATGATGATGATGCCGAGCGCTTCGGAATCGTTGATGTCGCGGAACCGCCGTTCCTCACCCTCGAAGACGATGGTGCCCTCGTAGCTGCCTGCGGGATAGACGCCGCTCAGCACCTTCATCAGCGTCGACTTGCCGGCGCCGTTCTCGCCGACGAGGGCGTGGATCTGGCCAGCCTTGACCGAAAAATTGACGTCGCGCAGCGCCTGCACACCGGCAAAGCTCTTGCTGACGTTGCGCATCTCCAGCATGGCGGTCATTACGTCGTGTCCTTTAGTGCCCGGGTGGAGAGAGCCCCTCACCCCGACCCTCTCCCCGTAAGAACGGGGAGAGGGAGAGGATAGAAAGAAGTCTTACTGGAACTGCGACTTCTTGTAGTAGCCGCTATCGACCAGGGTCTTCTCCCAATTGTCCTTGTACACCACGACCGGCTTGAGCAGGTAAGACGGCACGGTCTTGGCGCCGTTCTCGTAGGTCTTGGTGTCGTTGACGGTGACCTGCTTGCCGGCGAGCGCGGCGTCGACCATGTCGGCAGTCACCTTGGCGAGATCGCGGGTGTCCTTGAAGATGGTCGAGTACTGATCGCCCCGCAGCATGGCCTTGATCGAGGGCACCTCGGCATCCTGACCCGAAATGATCGGCATCGGCTGGTCGGCGCTGCCGTAGCCGACACCCTTCAGCGAGGAGATGATGCCGATCGAGAGGCCGTCATAGGGCGATAGCACGGCGTTGACCTTCTTGTTGCCGTAGTAAGCGCTGAGCAGATTGTCCATGCGGGCCTGGGCGGTGGCGCCGTCCCAGCGCAAGGTCGCGACCTTGTCCATGCCCATCTGACCGGAGGCGACCACGAGCTTGCCGCTGTCGATATAGGGCTTCAGCACGCTCATCGCGCCGTTGTAGAAGAAGTAGGCATTGTTGTCGTCGGGCGAGCCGCCGAACAGCTCGATGTTGAACGGGCCCTTGCCGTCCTTGAGGCCGAGCCCCTGCACGATCGACTCCGCCTGCAGCACGCCGACCTGGAAATTGTCGAAGGTCGCGTAATAGTCGACGTTCGGCGTGCCGCGGATCAGGCGGTCATAGGCGATCACGGTGATGCCTTTCGCTTTCGCCTGCTTGAGCACGTCGGACAGCGTGGTGCCGTCGATCGCGGCGATCACCAGCGCCTTCGCACCCTTGGTCACCATGTTCTCGACCTGCGAGAGCTGGTTCGGAATGTCGTCCTCGGCATATTGCAGATCGGTGTTGTAGCCGCGCTCCTTCAGCACCTTGACCATGTTGTTGCCGTCGTCGATCCAGCGCGCGGAGGATTTCGTCGGCATGGCAATGCCGACGGTCGCCTTCTCCTGCGCGGAGGCTGCGCCTGCCGCCATCGTCGCGGCGCCGGCGAGCGCCAGCGCGAGGAATGTGATCTTCAATTTCAGCATGTTTCACTCCCTTTGGGTGTCAGACTGTTTCTTGGGTCGTCAAGTTCTTGGGTCGTCGAGAACGAAGGTAGAGGTCGGCTACGGATCTCCTATGCGAGCTTGACGTCGGGCTCAGCGCGGCCGCGCGCGGATGCCTCCAATAGAAAGGTGAAGCCGGCTTGCGGATCGGCGGCACGCGCGGCCGCGTCCATGTCCTGCCAGGCCGAGGTGACGAGAAGCCGCGACAGGTCGGGGCCGACGAAAGCGGGACAGCTCGACTGCTTCGCCGGCACGCTGAGTGAACGCAGCCGTTCGCCTTGCGGCGAATAGACATCGATACGGCCAGCACCCCAGCAGGCGTTCCAGATCTGCCCGTCGGCATCGCAGACCGAGCCATCGAGGCCGCCGATGCCGGTGTGCCGCAGCAGCACCTCCGGCTCGCCGCGCGGCAGGCCTGTCGCCGGATTGAGCGGCACGGCGTAGAGCACCGCGCGCGCGGTGTCGGTGAAATAGCCGGTAGCGCCGTCAGGCGAGAAGCAGATCGAGTTGGGAATGCTGATGCCCGGAAACAGCGTCGAGATCTTGCCGCGATGAAACGCGTAGATCGCCCCCGCCCCGCGCTCGGCCTTCTTGCCCATGGTGCCGATCCAGAACGTGCCGGACTGGTGCACGCGGCAATCATTGGAGCGCGTCGTGGGATTATCGGCTTCGAGCGGACAGAGCAGCGTCATCGCGCCGTCGGCCACGTTGCGGACGTAGAGGCCATCCTCCGCGACGATCAACTGCCGCTCCGCATCGATCCGCCCGAGCGCGCTTGCCATCCGGCCAAGCGCGTGGACGCGAATGCTGCTGCTGCCGAGCTGCGCCTCGAACAGCCGCCCCTCGCGAATGTCGAACCACCAGGCGGTGTCCGTGGTCACGTCATAGGTCGGCCCCTCGCCGAGATGGCAAGGATGATCCGAGAGAACAGCGGTCGGCACCTGTTCGATCATGGCGCCCTCGCACCGAAACGATAGACCGTGTGATGCCGATAGACCTTGCCGGGATCAAGGCGCGGGCTCGGGAAATCCGGCCGGTTCGGCGCGTCGGGCCAGATGTGCGGCTCCAGGCACATGGCGTCCGATTGCCGGATCAGCTTGCCGCCCTTGCCCGAGATGGTGCCGTCGAGATAGTTGCCGGAATAGACCTGAACGCCGGGCTGATTGGTGAACAGCTCCATGACCCGCCCCGAGCGCGGCGCCTCCAGCCGCGCGGCGAGCGCGAGCTTGCCGTCGCGGCCGAGGCAATAGGTGTGGTCGTAGCCCTTGCCGTTGCGCAATTGCTGATCGCTCTCGCGGATGCGCTCGCCCACGGCATGCGCGGTGCGGAAGTCGAACGGCGTGCCGGCCACGCTGCGCGGCGGCTCCGGCAGCGGGATCGCGGTCGGATCGATCGCGAGGAAATGGTCGGCCGCAACCGTCAGCTTGTGGTCAAGGATGGGCGTGCCCGAGGTCGCGCCTTCCAGATTGAAGAAGCTGTGGTTGGTCAGGTTGACGATGGTCGGACGGTCGGTCCGCGCTTCCATCATGAGCGACAGCTCGGCCGGGCCGGTGACGCGATAGGTCAGGCGCACGTCGAGCTTGCCGGGATAATTCTCTTCCCCATGCGGGCTCGTGTAAGTGAGCGTCACCGCGGGTTCGGCGCCCTCCTCGATCGCGGCAATGTCCCAGAGCTTGCGATCGAAACCGTCGAGGCCGCCATGCAACGCATTCGGGCCGTTGTTGACGGGAAGCTGGAAGCTCTCGCCGTCGAGCGAGAACTGTCCCCTGGCGATGCGGTTGGCGTAGCGGCCGACGGTCGCGCCGAAAAACTTGCGTTCGGCGAGATAGCCGGCGAAGGCGTCATGGCCGAGCACGACGTCGTCACAGCCGCCCTGCGCATCCGGCGCGATCAGCGCCTGGATCACCGCGCCATGGGTGATGATGCGGGCTTCGAAGCCGCCCTCGCCGCGCAGCACGATGCGCTCGACCTTGCGGCCATCAGGCAGCGTTCCGAAGACGTCTTTTTCTATCTTCTTTGGGCCAGCCATGTTCAGTCCACAAATGGTTCGACCAGAGTGCGCTTGCCGAGCAGGAAGGCATCGGCGACGAGACGCAGCGGCGCCAGATCAACGTCGCTCGCGCCCGTTGCGGCGAGCCTCACGAAGCGCCGGTACAGCTCGCGATATTCCTCGTCGGGCGCGTCGGCAACAACCTTGCCGTTAACAGCCATGATCCGGCCGCCGCGGGACAACGTCATCTGCCCCTCATCGGTTTCGGCGAGGATATCCCAGCTCTGGGGCCCGGTCTGGCGGAAATCGAACTCGGCCGTGATCGGCAGGCCGCCGATGTCGGTCAGGGTCAGGTTTGCGGCGATCGGCGCCTGGCAATTGGACGGGAAGGCCAGCTCGGCCGCCGTGACGAAGACAGGCCTCGGCAAGATGCGGGTCAGGATCGACAGCGCGTTGATGCCGGGATCGAACACGCCGAGCCCGCCCGGCTCCCAGATCCAGGCCTGCCCGGGATGCCAGACGCGGACGTCTTCCTTCCAGTTGATGTGCACCGATTTGATCCGGCGGCTCGCCAGCCATTCGCGGGCCGGCTCGACCGCGGGTGCATAGCGCGAATGCCAGGTCGCAAACAGCGTCCGCTTTGCGTCCGCCGCCATCGCGACAAGCGGATCGAGCTCGGCAACGCCGATGCCCGGCGGCTTCTCCAGCATGACATGCTTGCCGGCGGCGAGCGCCGCGGCGGCCTGCGTGCGACGCACCTGCGGCGGCGTGCAGAGCGAGACCGCATCGATCGGCGGTCCCTTCTCCAGCAATTCCTCGATGGTCGAAAAATGCGGCAGCCCCGGCAGCGAGGCGTTACGGCTGGCGACAGCAGCAAGCGTCGCGCCCGGGACGGCGGCAATCGCGCCGACATGCTGGTCGCGCGCGATCTTGCCGAAGCCGACGATGGCGATGCGAAGGTCTGTCACGTTTACTCTCCAGTATCAGCAGATGGCAGCGGGCCCGCCGGAGCGGTCTCGATCACCGTGCCCTCGTGGCGGCGCATGCCGTTATGAATGACATAGACCATCGCTTCCGATGCGGCGTCGGCATCGCCGGCCGCGATGGCATCGACGATCTTCTGGTGCCAGAGCAGCACGGTGTCGCGGTCCTCCGGCTCGACCGGGGCGCTGAGCAGGAACGAGGCGCGAAGCGCGGCCTCGATGACATGCCCGATCGAGCGCATGAAGAGATTGCCGGAGGCCCGCGCCACCCCGACATGGAGCGCGAGGTCGGCGTCGGCAAAGCCGACGGAGTCGGACGCCTCATGCCGCATCCGCTCCATGCTGCGACGGAGCTCGGCGATGTCCTCCTCGGATCGCTGAGCGGCTGCGAGCATGGCGGCGCGCGGCTCGACCGCGAGACGAATCTCGGCGAGATCGTTGAGGAAGCGCTTGTCGATGCCGGCATCCAGGTGCCAGGCCAGCACATCGGCGTCGAACATGTTCCACGCCGCGCGCTCGCGCACGACGGTGCCGACCCGCGCCTTGGTGGTGAGCAGGCCCTTGGCTACCAGCGTCTTCACGCTCTCGCGCAGCACCGGGCGCGACACGCCGAACATCGCGATCATCTCGGCATCGCCAGGCAACCGCGTGCCTTCCGCATAACGGTCGGCGATGATGTCGACGCCGATCGAACGCGCCACCTCCGCATGGTTGGAATGGGCCCGCCGCGTCGGGATGACGACGATGCGCGAGGTCATGAGGCTGCTCCCGCGCGCTTCGTCACCGGCCGGCGCGCCAGCGCGACCAGTCCTTGTTGCAAGGCGATGAAGGCGAACAGCAGCACGCCGGTCGCGATCTTGGTCCACCAGCTCGACAGCGTGCCGTCGAAATTGATGTAGGTCTGGATCATGCCCTGGATCAGCACACCGAGGAAGGTGCCGATCACCGAGCCCTGCCCGCCCGTGAGCAGCGTGCCGCCGATCACGACGGCGGCGATGCTGTCGAGCTCGACGCCGACGGCGGAAAGCGAATAGCCGGCGCTGGTGTAGAAGGAGAAGACGATGCCGGCGATGCCCGCCAGCAGGCTCGACAGCATGTAGATTTTCACCGTCATCTTGCCGACGGCAACGCCCATCAGGCTGGCGGTCGTGCGGCTGCCGCCGAGCGCATAGACATTGGCGCCAAAGCGCGTGAGATGCAGCAGCAGGGCGCCGCCGATCACGATCAAAAGCATGATGATCGCGATTGCCGTCAACCGCCCGCCGCCTGGCATGCGCAACGCGAAGTCCGACACGGTGGAATAGACCGGCGCGGTGATCGGCACCGATTCCGTCGAGAGCAGGAAGCTCGCGCCGCGCGCCAGGAACATGCCGGCGAGCGTCACGATGAAAGGCGGCAGGTCGAAGACGTGGATCACCGCCCCCATCGCCGCGCCAAAGGCCGCCGAGAGCACGAGGATGACGACGAAGGCGACCGGCGGCGGCACGCCCCAGCGTTCAATCGCGAGCGCGACGAACACGGTGGTGAAGCCGATCACCGAGCCGACCGAGAGGTCGATGCCGCCGGAGATGATGACGAAAGTCATGCCGATCGCGACGATGCCGAGGAAGGCGTTGTCGGTGAGGAGATTGCCGACCACGCGGGTCGAGGCGATGTTGGGGAATTGCAGCGCGCAAAGTGCAAAGCCCGCAACGAGCACGATGGCCGTGATCAGGACGGACGGCAGGCCTTTCATGCTTTGGTCCTCCGCAGTCGCGACATGACACCGGCAATGCCTGACAGTTTCGGCGATTGCAACAGCAGCACCGCGAGCACAACCACGGCCTTGACCAGCAGATTGAACTCCGGCGGATAGCCGGACAGCAGGATGCCGGTGTTCATGGTCTGGATGATCAGCGCGCCGAGCACGGCCAGCACGAGGCTGAAACGGCCGCCGAACAGCGATGTGCCGCCGATCACCACCGCAAGGATGGCGTCAAGCTCGAGCCAGAGGCCGGCATTGTTGGCATCGGCCCCCATGATGTCGGCGGCCGCGATCACGCCGGCGAGCGCGGCGCAGACGCCGCACCAGACATAGACCGCCAGGATCATCGCGCGGGTGCCGACGCCGGCAAGCTCGCTCGCCCGCGCGTTGCCGCCGGTCGCCTCGATCAGGAGGCCGAGCGCGGAACCGCGCACCACTGCGCCGGTGAGAATGAGCATCCCGAGTGCGATCACGACCGGTACCGGCAGACCGAGCACCGAGCCGTTGCCGAGCCAGACCAGATCCGGCGAACTGAAAGTGACGATGCGCCCTTCGGTGATGAGCTGCGCAATGCCGCGTCCCGCCACCATCAGGATCAAGGTCGCCACGATCGGCTGCATGCCGAGCACGGCGACGAGAAAACCGTTCCACAGGCCGCAGACGAGGCCCGCGCCGAGCGCCGCGGCCAGCACCAGTGGCAAACCATGGCTGTCGGCGAGACTTGCCGCAATCGCGCCGGAGATCGCCATCACCGCGCCGACCGAGAGATCGATGCCGCGCGTCGCGATCACCAGCACCATGCCGAGCGAGAGCAGCGCCACCGGCGTGCCGCGATTGAGCACGTCGATTATGCTGCCGAACAGCCGGCCGTCCTGGAGCCGCAGGTCGAAGAATTGCGGCGATACCACGCGGTCGACCGCGAGGATAACGATCAATGCGAGGATCTGGGCAAGGCCGCGGCGCGGCAACAGCGCTGTCATGCCCGGCCCTCATGCGCGGTGGCTGAGCCATCGGCGGCAATGGCCGCGAGAATGTTGGTGACGTCGATCGCCTCGCCCGCGAGCTCCTCGACATGGGCGCGGTCGCGCAGAACGACGACGCGGTCGGAATAGGTCACGATCTCGTCGAGCTCGGACGAAATCACGAGCAGCGCCAGGCCGTCGTCGCAGAGCTCGCGGATCAGGCGGATGATCTCGGCATGCGCACCGACGTCGATGCCGCGGGTGGGTTCATCCAGCACGAGCAGCCGCGGCGACGTTGCGAGCCAGCGCGCCAGCAGCACTTTTTGCTGGTTGCCGCCGGACAGCAGCCCCACGGGACGCTCGGGATCGGGCGGGCGGATGTCGAGCATCCGAACGTAGCGGCGCGCGATCTCATCCTGCTCGCGGCGCGACAACGGCCGGTGCAGCCCGCGCTTGGCCTGCAGCGCCAGCGCGATGTTCTCGCGCACGCTGAGCTCGGCGACGATGCCGTCGGTCTTGCGCTCCTCGGGGCAATAGCCGAAGCCGTGGCGCACGCCGTCGCGCGGCGACTGCAGCCGAACGGCCGCACCCTCCACCTTCGCCTGCCCGCGATCGGCGCGCTCCGCGCCGAACACCAGCCGCGCCGTCTCGGTGCGGCCCGAGCCGAGCAGGCCGGCGAGACCCACGACCTCGCCATGGCGCAGTTCGAGATTGAACGGGGCGACATAGCCGGCCTTGCCGTAATTCTCGAAACTGACACAGACCTCGCGGGCCTGATGCTCGCCCGTCGCGGCCCGCGCGCTGGTGGTCTCGGCCAGCTCGCGGCCGAGCATCATCCGGATCAGCTCGAGCCGCGGCAGCGAGGCGGTCTCCCGTTCGCCGACCAGGCGGCCGTTGCGCAGGACGGTGATGCGGTCGGAGATCTCGTAGACCTGATCGAGGAAATGGCTGACGAAGACGATGCCGATGCCGCGCCCCGCGAGCTGGCGCATGATGCCGAAGAGAATCTCGACCTCGTGGCGATCGAGGCTCGCGGTCGGCTCGTCCAGGATCAGCACGCGCGCGGACAGATCGACCGCACGGGCAATCGCGGTGACGTGCTGGATGGCGACGGAGTAACTGCCGAGCGGTGCAGCGACGTCGATGTCGAGGCCGAATTCGGCGAGCAGCGCCTTGGCGCGACGGCGCATCTCGCCCTCGCGCACGATGCCGAAGCGCATCGGCTGGCGGTCGAGGAACAGGTTCTGCGCCACCGAGAGGTTCGGCAGCAGATTGACCTCCTGGTAAACCGTAGCAATGCCGGCCCCAAGCGCGGCCTTGGCCGAGCGCGGCGCAACCTCCTCGCCATCGAGCCTGACGATGCCGGCATCGCGCGGAAACACGCCGGTGACGACCTTGATCAGCGTGGATTTGCCGGCGCCGTTCTCGCCGAGCAGCGCATGGATCTCGCCGGCGCGAAGCGTGAAGTCGACCTCCTGCAACGCACGCACTGCACCAAAGCTCTTGCTGATCCCGCGCACCTCCAGCAGGGGCGAAGCAGGATCAAGGCCGTTCTTCATGGCAAATTCACTCCCACCGGTGCCCGCTGCTGACGCGGACACCCAGCCTAGTCATTCGCGCAGCGGATTCGAAGGGCGCCGCCGGATGATTCATCGCGGCGGCGCCTTTTGCCTCAGTAGCCCAGGCCCTTCTTGCGGTCGTAGATCTTCTGCGGTTCGTCGGCAGCGGTATAGAGCTTGGAGTCCGTCTGGATCCATTTCGGGGGCACCGTGCCCTTGTCCTTGAAGGCGGCGACGGCATCGAGCGCGGGACCGGCCATGTTCGGCGTCAGCTCGACCGTGGCATTGGCTTCGCCTGCGGCCATCGCCTTGAAGATATCAGGGACCGCGTCGATCGAGACGGTGAGGATCTCCTTGCCCGGCTTGAGGCCGGCTTCCTTCATCGCCTGGATGGCGCCGACCATCATGTCGTCATTGTGCGCGTAGACCGCGCAGATGTTCTTGCCGCCGCCTTCGGCCTTGATGAAGCTCTCCATGACTTCCTTGCCCTTGGCGCGGGTGAAGTCACCGGTCTGGCTGCGCAACACCTTCAGGTTGGCGTGCTTGGCGATCGCGGTGTCAAAACCCTTCTTGCGGTTGGCCGCGACGCTGGCGCCGACCGTGCCCTGCAATTCGACGATGTTGCAGGCCTTCGTCCCGACCGTCTTGGCCAGCCAGTCACCGGCGACCTCGCCTTCGTGCACGCTGTCCGAGGTGACGGCGGTGAGATAGAGGTCCTTGCCTGAGGGATCGATGTCGCGGTCGAGCAGCACGACCGGAATCTTCGCTTCCTTGGCTTCCTTCAGCACCGAGTCCCACCCCGTCGAGACGACGGGCGCGAGGAAGATCGCATCGACATTCTGCGCGATGAAGGAGCGGATCGCCTTGATCTGGTTCTCCTGCTTCTGCTGGGCGTCGGCAATCTTGAGATTGACCTTGCGCTTGGCGGCCTCCTGCTTGGAGACCGAGGTCTCGGCCGCGCGCCAGCCGGATTCCGATCCGATCTGCGAGAAGCCGATGGTGAGCTCGGCGGCACTGGCCGGCAGCGCGAGCAGCAACGCGGCGGTGGCGCAGGCCGCAAAGAGGACTTTAGGGGTCATCAGGCGTGTCTCTCCCAACTGTTATCTCGGGGGCCAATTGGTATGATGGCACCCGCAGGCCGGCCTTTGCGGCGGCGGGAGGGACTATTTCACGGAAGTTTGGTTCCGTATAGTCATATTATCTGACTATTGAGGCGAATGATGCGGGCGGCGGGCTGGTGGCGTAGATGACACGCCAAGCGCGATTTAGTTCCGGAGATACAACGCGGGGCTGAAGGAATTTCTGTGGAGGGGTCGGCGCGTTCCCCACGGGGATGGGGGACGGTTTGACGCGCACACTCTCCACCTCGTCATTGCGAGCGCAGCGAAGCAATCCAGAATCTGTCCGCGGAGGGACTCTGGATTGCTTCGTCGCTTCGCTCCTCGCAATGACGACGTGGGGAGAGCTCCGCGTAAATCGACCAAATCGACTCGTGGAGAGTCCCCTCACCCGCCACGCTTCGCGTGTCGGCCTCTCCCCGCGTGCGGCAGGGCTATCGCATATGGCCAAACAAGGTGAGGAGGAAGCTGTCGTCCCAGCCGGCGCGCTTGATTTTTCGACGTATGGAGGTTGGGCTGGGACAAGATCGAAGGATGTTGAGTGCAAGCCTG